>JANOBS010000271.1:0-12344 GCA_031411755.1 Luteolibacter sp.
CACGCCGAGATCGCCCTTGAGTGCATCAAGCACGGCAAGATGATCCTCTGCGAAAAGCCGCTCGCGCTGAACGGCACGCAGGGCGAGGAGATGGTCAAGGCCGTCGAGGCCTCCGGACTGCCGAACCTCGTTTGGTACAACTACCGCTTCCTCCCCGCCGTCACGCTGGCGAAGAACATCGTCGATGCCGGTGAACTCGGCCGCATCTTCCACTATCGCGCCAACTTCCTTCAGGACTGGACGATTTCCGAAGAACTCCCACAGGGCGGCGCCGGCCTCTGGCGTCTCGATGCCGCAGCCGCTGGCTCCGGCGTCACCGGTGACTTGTTAGCCCACTGCATCGACACCGCCCGCTGGATCAACGGCGACATCGTGTCGGTGAGCGCCATGACCGAGACCTTCATCAAGGAGCGCGTCCACACCGCCACCGGTGAAAAGCAGGCCGTCACCATCGACGACGCCTGTGCCTTCATCGCCCGCTTTGAGAACGGCTCGCTCGCGATCTTCGAGAGCACCCGCTACGCCCGCGGCCACAAGGCGCTCTACACCTTCGAGATCAACGGCGCGAAGAAGTCCCTCGCCTGGGACCTTCACGACCTCAACTACCTCTCGTACTTCGACCACGCCGTCCCCGGCGACCGTCGCGGCTGGACCAACATCCACGCCACCGACGGCGATCATCCGTATTCCGGAAACTGGTGGGTCCCCGGCCTCTGCCTCGGCTACGAGCACTCGTTCACCCACGAGCTGGCCGAGTTCTTCAAGTCCCTCGATGATCCGAGTGCCGAAAAGCGCTACCCGGACTTCCGCCACGCCCTCGGCACCCAGTACGTCTGCGACGCCGTCCTGGAATCCGCCAAGACCAAGCAGTGGGTCGATGTGAAGCGCTCCTAATTTGACCTAACAAGACTTCCCAAAAGCCCCGGCCGGTCCCGCACCGCCGGGGCTTTTTTGTGGGAGGCTCAGAGCGCCAGAAGCCGTCAAGGAGTGTGGGCATCCTGCCCACATGGAAATGGATGATGACTCGTGGGCAGGATGAATACGCTCCTTGAATCCCGGCCTGCGGAGGGATCATTTCCGCTCCAGATCCTCCACCTGCCGCTTGGCATCTAGCGTATCCGGGTGCTCCGCGCCCAAAATCTTCGTCCACCCAGCCAAGGTCTGCCGGGCGAACTCCAACGCCTCCAGTTTCTTCCCCTGACCTTCCAAGCAAAGCGAGAGATTGTAGCAACTGAGGAACACGTCGAAATGCTCCGGGCCGAGGACACGCTCCTGGATGGCCAGCACGGCGCGGTATTCAACCTCCGCTTCAAGATACTTGCCTTGAGAATTTAGAGCGTCGGCGAGGTTTATGCGGCTCATCAAGGTGCCAGAATACTCCGGGCCGAGGACGCGCTCCTTGATTGCCAGAACAGCGCGGTGTTCCTTCTCGGCCTCGGCGTGCTTGTCTTGGGAGTTCAAGGCATTGGCGAGGCTGTTACGGCTTGCCAAAGTCTTGGGATGCTCTTGGCCGAGGAGGCGCTCATTGATTGCCAGCAAAGCACGGTGTTCCTTCTCCGCCTCGGAAGACTTGCCTTGGAGATCTAGAACACTGGCGAGGTTATACCGGCTCGACAAGGTAGAGGGATGCTCCGGGCCGAGGACGCGCGTGCGTTCTGCCACCACCCGACGATAAATTGTTTCCGCCTTCGTAAATTCAGCCAGCAGATGCCATGCGAATGCGAGAGAGTGCATTATAGCCAGCGTTTCTTCATGATCGGGGCCGTAGCGGGATTCACTTTCCTTGAGAAGTTTCTCAATTTCTTGTACCCGCGAGGGATCAGAAGGCAGATTTCTCAGAGCAAGCGCGGCCGCGACCGCCTTCAAAGGCAGGCTGTCCGGCATCGACTCCAGAGCCTCTTGCACGGTCTCTTCTTGATCCTTTCGGCTTGTGCACGAATTGATGACTTCCCGCCAATCTTGCCAAGTGCGGGACGCAGGAGGAGGAACAATGCCAGCATTGGCAGACCCGATTCCTCCGCTGAAGCCTGATGCATCGCTAAGGAAACTGGACTCGCGAAGTTTCCGGTTATGTTCTGCCACCTCGCCGCGCGCCTTGGCGGAGGCGGAGGTTAGGCTGGTTGCGATGAGTTCGGCCTTTTCTCTGAGTTCCTCATCAAGCGCCTTGAAGTTAAAGATTTCATCGAGCATGACCATCAGCTCGGTGAAGCCGGGGCACTCGACGAGGCGTAGTGCTTGGATTTCGCTGAGTTCCCCGGATTTACGAATCTTACCGAAATTCTCCGTCTTTCGGACGAACCAGTAGCACCGCCGATCTGCGGGCCAGTCTTTCATTTCCTCGATAAGGAAGTCCATAAAGCCCGGATCATTCCCGCCGTATCCGATAATGATGGGTGTGTGGGTCTGGAAAAGGATGCCGAGGGCGGATGTCCAGTGCTCATTGAGGGTTTCTAGCTCATCCTCGGCATTGAAGGTGCGCAGCAGGATGTCGCCATGGATCTTGGCGATGGCGGGGAGGTCCGATGAGCCACGAAGAAATCCGGCAAGCCCTTCGTGGTTGTAACTTTGAACGGCTTCGTTCTCGGTGATGGCGATCGCATCCTCGACGAGGTGATCGAAGTTGGTAGTGATGACAATGCGATGGCGGGTACGGTTGAGGATACGGGCCAACAAGTGGAAGCCAATGGAGGGTGGACGGCGGTGAATGAGCTTGCGGAGAAAGCGCTGGCCCAAGACGGGATCGCTCTGGAAGCGGGCCTTGTAAATGCGCCCGTAATAGGCGGCACGATTTTCAAACGTGAAGCCGGGTATCATTGAAAATTTAGCTTCTGACCATTTCTTCAGGCGTTCCTTTTCTCCGTCGAGAAGAGAGTCCGCATAGGTCTCGATGGTGGCGTGGGGCGGGAGAATGCGCTTGGAGCAAGCGTCATCCGCATCGTGCATCTCGACGAGCCAACGGTTGACTAGTGAGGCCCCGGTCGGGATGCCGGCAGTCAGGGAGGCTCCGGAACCCAAGATAAAGCAGAAGGAGCGGTCCGACGCATACTCCTCGGTGTCATGGAAGATTTGGAGGAATTCCTTGAGACGGATTGCCCTCGGCTGCCGCGGACGGGCTGCTGATTTCTTCGCAGGGACTTTTCGCTTCGCCGCCATGAGGCGGAGACTTTCAGGAATCACACATGTTGACAAGTAGAGCGATTAGAGCCTCAAGGAGTGTGGGCATCTTGCCCACATGGAACTAGATGATGACTCGTGGGCAGGATGCCCACGCTCCTTGAAGCCCTACCTGCGGGTGGGAGATTTTTCGTGCTCCAGAGGCTCCACCAAACACTTGGCAGACAACGTATCCGGGTGATGTTGCATGAAGGCCAGCGACAAGACCCGATTCCTTGGATTACTGCTTAACGAGAACTCCCGGCAAACTGCCTCCGCGAGAACTCGATTTTCTCGCAGCGCCCGGCTCCGGGATGAAGCCGGTGCTGCTCGGCCACCGATTCCAGCCGCCGCATCAGCCCGACGCCGTTGGCCATCTGGATGGCCAGCCCGGGACGTGCGTTCACTTCGATCATGAGCGGGCCCAGGGTCTCGTCGATCATCAGATCCACCCCGAGGTAGCCGAGTCCGGTCATTTCGTGGCAGGTCACGGCGATGTCGAGGATCTTCCCCCACTCCGGCAATTGAATATCCAACAAGTCGACATCAAGATCCGGATGGTGGCGGACCGGTTCTCCATGATGGACTGCCCGGACCGTCCGACCGGTATCCATGTCAATGCCGATGCCGAGAGCGCCTTGATGGAGATTCGCCCGTCCGTCGGACTCGCGGGTTGCCGCGCGCAGCATGGACATCACCGGATACCCGTGAAGCATCACGATCCGGATGTCCGGAGCACCCTGATAACTCATCTCCGTCATCGCTTTGATGGGACGGACACGGTATTCGACGAGGGCGCAGTCCCGCTGGCCGCCGAGGCTGTACAATCCTGCGAGGATATTGGAAACATGGTGGCGGATCTCGTCACCCGTCACGGTGCTTCCGCTGGGTTTGACGTAGTGTTTCCCATCCCGGCCATCGATGATCAACACGCCCCTCCCTCCGGAGCCGCGGGCTGGCTTGATCACAAATGCATCGTGCTTGGCCAGCATTTCCTCGATCCTTGCCGCCTGATGGGGAGAAAGGATGACCGCATAGGTTTCCGGCACCGACATCCCCTCGGCCTCGGCAAGTGCCTTGGTCTGAAGCTTGTCATCCACCAGCCGATAAAGTGCCTGTTGATTGTTAGGCAGCAAAAAGCGGGCGTTGCGCATGTTGATGCCCACCACGCCGAGATCCCGCAGCTCGGCCGGGGTGCGCAGCCAGCGGTGCCACCATTTCCCAGTGATAGGCCTGCGTTCGTCAAGCATCGGCGAATGACTTGAAGCGGATCAGTTCTGAAACGCGGTAACCGGTGTAACGGCCGATCATCAGGATGCCCGCCAACAAGACCAGCAACAGCTCGGGAAAATAGAACGTCCAATACTGGAACTGCGGCACCCGCATGAAAAGATAAGCAAGCACCGTAACCACCAACGAACCTCCCACCTGGGTGATCGCGCTGCGCCTCCCCTCCTCTTCCCAGATCAACGACATGCGCTCGATGGTCCAGGCGAGGATGATCATGGGAAACAGCGTGATCTGAACTCCGCCGCTCATCCCCATCCGGTAGCCGACCACCGTCATCATGATCATCAGCAGGGTCACGATGACCACGCACGCCGCCACGCGCGGCACGACGAGGAGATTGAGCCGCGACAGCAGGAAACGGAACCACAGTCCCGCGGCGACGATCACCGTGAACATCGATAACCCGCGCAGCAACGGGATTTCCAACAGCGACAGCGCCAGCAGCACCGGCATGAAGGTTCCAAGCGTCGGCACACCGATCATGTTGCGCATCAGCACGACAACGAACGCGCCCAACGGAATCAGCACGATGTAGCGGAACGCGGCGCGCTCCGCGACAGGCAGCCCGAGGATGGTGGAAACCATCCATGGCGAGTCGCTGAGATCGGTCATGCGGGCCAAAGGAATCCGGTCCTTCGCCACCGTGAAGATCACCCGCGAGTTCCCGCCGCCGGTGACATCCAGCAAAGGCCCACCACCGCGATGCCAGACAAAAATCGAACGCCCGTCGAGCACCGCACCGGGCTCCACCGGATCGCGGACCTTCCAATAGGCTCCATCATAATATTCCACCAACGGAATCGGTGTCTGATTGCCCAGTTCCACGTCCAGCCTCACCCCGTAGGCGACGCGGGCGGGGACTCCGGCGATCGCCAACAAATCAATACCCATCGTCATCGCGGCTTTGCGCTTGAACTCCTTTTCGTAATGCCGCTTCAACAGTACGGACTCCTGTGACGACTCACCGGTTTGGATCTGGTCGAACAAGGAGACAAACAACGAGTCGGGGTCGGAGGAAGTCGCCTTCGCCCGGTTGACGATGTTGTTGGCGGCCTCGCCCAGCGAACCCGTGAGGTTGGGATTATCCGCATCAGTGGATTGAACTTCGGCGGGTTCCGCCTCTCCTCCACTGCGGATGCCATCGGGGAGGCGGACACGAAAATAGAGCGCCTGGTTCTCCTGCCGGTTGTCCGCCGACCAGACCGCCGTGTATTCACCAAGGTTCTTCTCGACGTTGTAATGATAGCCCAGTGATCCGGCTTCCTGGCCGTTTTTCTCATCGACTGCGGAAGTCGGCAGCGATAGCCGGGCTTTCACCCTGCCGCCGGTGGCGACGAATGACACCCTCGCCTCCACCTGCCATTCATTGGCCTGCTCACCCTTCCAGAACGGCACCCCGAGCGACCGGACCTTGTAGAGCGCAAGTCCACTCCCCAATGCGATGAGCAGGGAAACCACTGTGATCAATTTCCACTTGGGACTCATGCGGGTTGCTTCAGGAAACAGAACTCAGCGGAGAATCTTCTGGTCTGCCAGATAGGTGCGGCTGGGATCGATCCATCCGAGCAACTTGGTGACGTTCCTCCCGATCAACACAGGCGCCAACATGTTCGAACGATTGTTCAGCGTGAACTCACCGCCAAGTTTCCGCCCGCCGATGGTGAAACCGAGCCTCACCACCTCACGCGGGGAGGACTGGCCACCGGGCTCCTTGATGAGGGCGATTCTAACCAATGCCGCCTCGATGCGGGTGCGCACCGGATTCTTCATCCTTGGATCAGTGACAATGAAGCGCACCCACTTTGTCCCGTCGCGTTCGAAGAGTTCCTTCTCTTCGGCGTGGATGGAACTGATGAGTGCGCCCGTGTCGAGCTTTGCATCGAGCTTCTCGACGACGCCCTTGATGAAAATGTGTTCGCGCCAACCATAAATCTGCACCAGATCCGCCGTCACCGGCTTGGCCACTGCCGCTTTCTGCGCGTCGAGATTCTCCGCAGCCACCTCATCATCCGGATCGACCGGCACGGCAGGTCCCGTTGCGCGAGAGACCGCTGGCGCCAACGGTGGTTCCGCTGGCGTCGGAGCAGCCTTGGGAACCTCCTTCACCACTGGAGGTGTTTCCAAGGCAGGTGCACCGTCCGCGGTCACGAATGTCAGGCCGACGACGAGCAGCGCCAGCAGGAAACGATAAAGGAAATTGGAAATTCCGGGCGAGGTCACGGCTCTTGACTATCGCCCTCAGGCCCTGTCGATTGCAACGGAATTCCACAGCCCCAGCGGGCCGGATTTCTCCGGCCGTGACGGCGTTTGTCGGTCCGGCAAGGAAACCGGATGAGAGTCTGCCATGGGTCGACGTGAAGGGCTCCTGATTTGTCCTAACTAATCCTCGAAAAGCCCGGCCGGTTCCGCACCGCCGGAGCTTTTTTGTGAAGGTTTTCTGGTCGATGTCGCGTTTCCCAAACAACTTCTCTCATGATTGCGCAGATGATTCGCGGGCTGCTTCTAACAGCGGCCTGCACCACCACCCTGCTCGCCGACGAGCCTTCGCCCCTGAATGCCGGGGCCAATTACGTGGAGCGCGGCTCGACCTTCATTCGCTACCTCGCATCGGCGAAACCCGGGAACCCGAATTTTCCGAAGGAGGCGATGCCCTACTACGCCGCGAGGCTGCAACTCGGAGTCGATCCGGAAGGCACCCGTCGCTCGATCGACACGATGCTCGATGCCACGCTCAAGGCCAAAACCGATCCCTTCAATCTCCACGCGGTGGTCCACGCCTATTTCCTGAAAAAGGAGGCCTTCACCCCGGCCATGCGCGACAAGGTCAAGCGGATCGCCGCGAACTGGAACTACTCGAAACCGATCGGCGTTTCCCTCAACTACGAGCTCATGCGTGGTGGGGCCGGTTACCTCGCCGCCCAGGAATGGCCGGACCTCAAGGACCTTTCCGGAAACGACTCGAAGAAGATCATGTCGCTCTGTCGCGGCTATCTCATGCGGCAGTTCACCGAAACCTGCAACCGCAACGCCAGCGAGTATGACGCCCCGGTTTACTATGGCACCGACTTCGGCCCGACCCGCATGGTCGCGGAGTTCAGCATGGACCCCGAACTCGCCAGGGCGGCGAAGATGACGCTCGATTTCATGCTCATCCACACCGGAGCCCATTGGCACGACGGCTACCACATCAGCACCGCTGGTCGCGGCAAGTACTGGGGCTCGCTCAACCTCAGCCCGCATTCGTCCTCGCCCACCAACGGCATGGCCTTCCTGCTCTACGGATCACGCCAGCCCTTCAACCTCGCCTCAGCTCCACAAGCCTACTGGCTGGCGCATCCGGGTAAGGCGATTGACTCCGCTTTCCTCGGTCGCTGGCAGGCCTCCTTGCCCGAGGAGCGCACGGTTCTGGCCAACCACATTTGGCCGAGCCACGGTGAAATCGTGCGGAAGGTGGCTTGGTTCACCAAGGGATACGGCCTCGCCAGCCAGCGTGAGGACGAGTCGCCCTTCAGCTCGTTTCTCTTCAAGGAATGCCGTCGCACGATGCTGAAATGGGAAAGCCCCAAGCCGGCCAGCACCTTCACCCTGCTCCAGGAAAACCGGCGTCGGCCGAATGAGAAGATCGCCAACGCCTTCGCCTACGGAGAAAACCCGTACTGCCAGACCATGCAGCACGAGGGCACGCTCGTCGGGGTGTATGATGTGCCCGACGACTATGGATTCTGGATCAGTGGCGCGCCTTTCACCACCAGCGGAGCCATCGTCCTGCGGAAGGAACAGGACGACTGGGTCCTCTGCCACGGCGGCTCGATGCTCTTCGCCTTCCGTTTCACCGAGGCCTCGAAATGGGACAAGCCCAACACCCGTGAGAAGCTGGATCTCCTCCAATGCGACGCCAAACGCGGCGGCTGGATCCTGGAAACCAGCCCGCTCACGCCCTTCGCCGGCGGTGGCCCGGAAGCCGAGCTGACGAAGTTCGCCGACGCCCTCAAGTCCCGCACCCGCGTCACCGCCAGCATTATCAGCGGCCCGCCGCGGCTTGTGTTCAAGAACCTCAAGGGCCAGACCCTCGACCTCACCTGGAAGCCCCTGCCCGACAAGTTGAAGGACCAGTGCAAGCTTGATGGAAAGCCCCTCGACTACAGCGCCTTTCCCCTTCTCCAGACCACGAACACCCTCCAGCCCACCGCCGGCCCAATCACTCTAACAGTCGATGGAAAGGCCCGCACGTGGAACTTCAAGACCTGGACGATTTCGGATCGGTGAGGGTGGTTTCCACTCGAACGTGGATGGCCTTTGGGGGAGACCCCGGGGGCGTTGGGAACTTGTCACCGGAACGGAACGATTCAAGCTGTCAACCCAACGTCTTGTTGTTAGGACTAGATCGCTCTTATTTCAGTCATGCTCTCCCCCGAGTCCATCCAACGATCTGCAATCTCCCTGAAGCCTGACCTCGTGCTGCGAGTTGGCTTTGCGGGAAAGAGAGCCCTCACCGAGGCACAAACCCAAGTGGTGAAGCATCGCCTGCGGGATATCTTCGGCGTCATCGGCTGGAGGCTGGTTGAGATTTCACCCATGGATGATGCCGATGGAGAGCGCGATGTGCCGTCCATCGCACGTTTTTATTCGGATCGTCCACCGACCCTGCGCCTGATTTCCGGCCTTTGCGAAGGAGCCGATCACGCGGCTTACCAGGTCTTCATGGACGAAGCGATCATCCGGGGCCTGAACAAGGATTTTGCAGCAGTCGTTCCCTTTCCCCTGACCGACTATCGGGCGAGCAGGTGGGACTGGTTCCACAAGGATTTCGACCGTCAGGCGGAAAGCGCCTCCTACATCCTGGTGGCGGACGGCATTTATGACCGGAAATCGGAACCTGATCACACACCGGAACAGGTCAGTCTCGCCAATCGACGTCGGGCACGGGGATACCGCAGTCAATCCGCCCTCCTGCTGCGTCAGTCGGACTTGATTGTCGCCGTGGTGAATCCTGAGGAGGAGGGAAAGCCGGGAGGAACGTTTGAGACAGTTCGTTCCGCCCTTCAGTTCGAGCTGCCCGTGGTGCTCATCCATCCCGACGAAGGGGACGTCTTCCTGATCGAGCCCGGTGACGATCTCCTGTCGATCTTAAGCCATGATCCCGAGATGCGTGGCGACTGGAAGGATTCTCTTGCTGGCTGGGTCACGCAGATCACGGCCGATCCGGAGCGCTCGCAGGATGCGGTGGACCACGAGAGCGCCAGCCACGGCCTCAGGTTGATGAACGAATTCTTCGACGCCCCGGCCCGCCCACTGCGGGTCACAAGAAGATCCAGGCTTTGGGGATGGTTGCAGAAGCGGTTCGAACGGATCAGGACCAAGAGCCCGCGGGATCCCGAAACGCCAGCCTACAAGGCCTGGAGGGACCGGGCTACCGAGCTGTCCCGATACTATTCCGGCCTGTACCGCGGCACCTACGTGCTCAATCATGTGCTTGCGGTCTCGGCGGTGTTTCTTGCGGCCCTGAGCCTCGTGTTGATGGGTGAGACCTCGACCCAGCTTGCCCAGTGGATGAACTCCGCCGCCAAAATTGGACATCTTGCCTCGGAGCACGCCGCGTCAGACCATTCCGAAACCGATGGTCATGGGTTGTTCCGGATCCTCCTCACGCTAGCACTCCTGAAACTCTGGATCGTGGTCGCGATCTTTCGCAGTACCCATGCCGCTACCCACGGGGAATGGAATGACCGCGCCGTGGACTTCCGGTATCTCTCCGAGCGCCTCCGGGCCATGAGCTACCTGCCAGCCATCGGAAGCTACCAGCCTCCGGCGGCAGCCCCGGCCCAGTATGCCTCCCGCGTCGTCCGGCAGAGTGCGGTCGATTGGCTATTCGACGCCATCATTCGTGCGGCCTCTCCAGCGCCCTCCGCAGTTCTGACGGAGGTCCCCAGACCCGGAGCCGATCCACTCAAGGTCAGGCTCATTCAACTGAAGCCTTCAGATGCCCTGAAAGCGATCAATGAGGTCTGGATCCGGTCGCAGTACGACTACCATCGCAAGAATGCCGACACCATGCAGCGCTTCAGTCATTTCCTGGAAACCTGGGGCAAGCGCTTCAACATCGCCGTCATCGCCACCGTAACCGTCGATGTGGTGCTGGTCATCGTGAAACTCTCGGTTGATCTTGAGAAGGATCAGATATCGCTGGCCAAGCTTCTCGGAGCCCAACTGGTGTTTGTTGCCGCCGTCATCCCGGCCGCCGTCGCCGCCCTCAATGGCATCAGATTCCAATCCGAATGCCAGCGGCTGGCCGAACGCTCCTCCGTGATGAAGGCCATCCTGAAAGGCAGACAAAAGGATGGCTCTTCACCAGGCGGACGCAGCAAGGAGGTGGCGCGTCTCCTTTCCCGGATCGACTCCCCCAAGCGCTCCGAAGAGCTCAACCCCGGATCGTGGACCCTCGAAACCCTACATCTTGGGGAAAAAATCGCCGCTGACTTCGTCCACGAAATCGCCGAGTGGTCGGTTCTCTACGCCAAGGAAATCGCAGAGCCTTGATCTAGGAGGACTTCTCATTAACCCCGACGCTTCCAGTGAAAACCATTCGAATATTTATTAGCAGTCCCGGCGATGTCGCAGAGGAACGGCGCAAGGCGAAGCAGGTCATCGAATCCTTGCAGAAGCGCTACGCCGACCAGTTGGAACTGATTCCTGTGCTTTGGGAAGACCTGGCGATACCTGCCACCGCCTCTTTTCAGGAAGGGATCGAACTCATCTTATCCCAAAGCCAGAGGATCGACATAGCGATATTCATCCTTTGGTCAAGGATGGGAAGCCCCTTGGGCAGCGCATTCAGGCGGGGCGATGGAACTGTGTATCAGAGCGGCACCGAACGGGAGTTCGACCTGATGCTGTCAGCCTTCGAACAAAGCGGCGGCAAGAGACCAGTCATCCTCGCCTACACCCGCAGGGACGATGAAGGCTTCAACAACATTCTCGATGCACGGAAGGTGGGGGACGACGCACTTGACGATCTCCTGCAACAGCGGAGACTTGTGAAAAGCTTTATTCAGGAGAACTTCAAGGACGGTGAGGGCAGAAATCTGCGCGCCTACCACAGCTACCGGGAGCCGATTGGATTTGCTGAGCGCTTGCATGTCCATTTACGTGGCACGCTCGACGGCCTTCTCGGCCAAGAATCAAATCCGACTCTTTGGAGCAACTCGCCTTACCGGAGCCTCGAAGTCTTCGATGTCCAACACTCTCCAATTTTCTGTGGTAGAGATGAAGAGACCTGTGAATTACTACAGCGCTTGCGGGATCAGGAGGCCGCTGGCCGGGCATTCGTGTGCATCGTCGGTGCCAGCGGATCGGGGAAATCCTCGCTCGCCCGCGCCGGCGTCGTTGGTAACCTGCTTCAACGCTTCTTTGATGATGGTGTAAAAGAATGGCGTGCCTGCGTGCTGATTCCCGGACTCGGATCGCGATCACTGATCGATTCTCTAGTCCAATCACTCTCAGAGCAGATTCCCGGACTGGCGGACTCGGTAGGCGGGCTCGACCGGTTCACGACGCGGCTGCGTGAGAACCATGAGGCAGCCACCGATCTTCTTAGGGCAGCTTTCCGAACGGCTCACCGGACGATAGGAGGCCCACTGCATATCTTGCTTGTGATCGACCAAATGGAAGAGCTGTGGACCGAGCGTACAATCACGCCCGATGAGCGGGAGCAATTCCTCGAAGCCGTTGAAGTGCTTTCAAGTGGCGGATCTGTGAGCGTTCTCGCAACGCTGCGTAGCGATTTTTATCCGCTAGCACAGCTTTCTGAGTGCTTTTTGCGCCTCAAAGGCGACCGAGGTCACTTCGATCTCACTCCTCCGGGAACGGCAGCCTTACAAGAACTGATTGTAAAACCTGCCCAT
>JANOBS010000272.1:0-3274 GCA_031411755.1 Luteolibacter sp.
TCAGCCCATTCCACAGCCTGGGCAGGGCTCACGCTTCTCTTCCTTTTTCTGCTCCTCTTCTCCGGACTTCTTCGGCTCGTCCTTGTTGCTGACGCGCGAGCTGTTTTCGAATTTCGCCGGGATCGAGGATGCATGAGCACCAGCTGTGACTGAGGCAGGACGTTCCGCGTGGGCTTCTCCGGAAATGGCGGCGACGGCGATCGCGGCTCCGGCAGACTGACGCATCAGGCTGAGGGTGAGGGATGAGAGGTTCATAGGCTTGGTCTGTTTATAATGGATCCGAGAAAGAAGGAATTTTGGATCGAGAATTATTTATCAACCTGCCTTGTAGCCCGGTTTTGGCAAGGAGTCTTTGAACAGGAATGCGCTGAATCCACGCTGCGGAAGCCGCGAAGCGGCAGCCTTTGCATTTCCGGCTTAGACAATCGCTGATTCCCCGCCATTCTCCCCGCATGACTCCAGAATTCATCCGCGAAGCCCTCCGTCAGGTGAAATACCCCGGTTTTTCCCGAGACATCGTTTCCTTCGGCCTGGTGAAAGGCGTGGAGGTCGGCGCGACCGGTGTGGAGGTGAAGATCGAGATTCAAACACGCGATCCCGATATCCCGGAGAAGCTTTTCAAGGACTGCCATGCGATCCTCGATGAGCTGCCCGACATCGGCACGGTGAAGGTGGAGATCGAGGTCAAGGACCCACCGGGCAGCAACAATGTGTCAGGCACCGGCAAGTCGTCCATTCCCGGTGTAAAGCGGATCATTGCCGTGGCCTCCGGAAAAGGCGGCGTGGGCAAGTCAACCGTCGCAGCGAACCTCGCGGTGGCGCTTTCGAAAACCGGCGCGCGGGTCGGGCTTTGCGACTGCGATCTCTATGGACCGTCTGTAGCAATGATGTTCGGCACCAGTGAGCGACCGATGTCGAACGACCAGGACGAGATCATCCCGATCGAGGCGCACGGCCTGCAACTGATGTCGATGGGCTTCTTGTTGGAGGATCGCTCGCCAGTGATCGTGCGCGGTCCGATGGCGACGCGTTACACCCAGCAGTTCCTGAGACAGGTGGCGTGGGAAAACCTCGACTACCTGATCCTCGATCTGCCTCCCGGCACCGGCGACATCCAGTTGACGATCGTCCAGACGGTCTCGGTCGATGGCACGATCATCGTCACCACGCCTCAGGAAGTCGCTCTAACAGATGCGCGGAAGGCGGTGGCCATGTTCGCAAAGGTCAACGTCCCGATCCTGGGTCTGATCGAAAACATGGCGTGGTTCGACTGCGATCACGGCCAGCGCTATTTCCTTTTCGGCGAAGGCGGCGGAGTGCGCGAGGCGAAGGTGCTGAACGTGCCGCTGTTGGGTCAGATCCCGATCAATCCGGAGACTGGAAAACGCGGCGACAGCGGAGCTCCGGTTGCCTTGCTGGAGCCAGGAATCAATCCGGTGGCGGATGCCTTCCATCAGATCGCTGGAGAAATCCGGAAGACCCTCAAGGTATAACGATCACCCACCGGGCATTTCCTCGATCACCGTTTCCAGATCGCTGATTGGCCGCGTGGACGACCATTCCTCAATCATCCGGAATGTGACCGCCAGCAGCGTCGGGCCGAGGAAGACTCCGACCAGTCCGAAGGCGAAGGCTCCGCCGATGACGCCGCAGAAGATCAGCACGAAGGGCGTCTTGCTCTCATGGCTGATCAGGTAGGGCTTCACGATGTTGTCGACGCCGCTGATGCCGAGGACGCCCCAGATGGCCATGAACACGCCCCAACCTGGAGAGCCCTGGGTGAAGAGCCAAATCGTCGCGGGAATCCAGATGATGGGTGGCCCGATCGGGATGGCGGACAGGAAAAACGTCAGCACCGCGAGCAGGATGGCTCCCGGAACCCCGGCGATGCCGAAGCCAATGCCTGCTACGACGGCCTGCACCAGGGCTGTTCCGAGGATGCCATAAACGACGCCGCGTACCGTGCTGCCGGCAACATGAAGGAGATGACGTCCGCGTTCTCCAGCGATCCGGCGCATGCTGACCGTCAGGCGCTCGGCGACGGCGCCCCCATCTCGCAGCAGGAAGAAGGCAAGGAAGACGCTGGCGAGAACCTCGATGACGCCCTTGCCGATGGCTTGGGCTGTGCCAATGAGTGCCACCTTGATCCAGACGCTGGCCTGCCCGAGCTGACCCGCCAGACGCTCTGCCACGCGGGAAGATTCGCCCACCTTCGCAGTCGCTTCAGCCGCTGCCTCCGCTGGGGCCGCGCCGCCAGGGATGGGGGGGACGGCAGGCGGATCGAGCAGCACATCGTCTTCCGTTGCCAGCTCGTCGACGATCTTCGGGCGTTTGGGAACTTCCTTCGCCGCTTCATCGAATCGCTCCACCCAGCGACGGCGATCAGAGGCGAAGTCCTTCCAATAGGCGTTGAGTTCCTCTCCGACGAGTGGAGTTTTCGCAACCCAAGGCGGCGGTTCATCGGGCACCGACTCGAACCATTTCCGCGTCGCTGTGCCGAGTGCCTTGGCGTCGTCCGCGATGCTGATGCCGATCAGAACGAAAGGACCGACGGACACGAGGGTCATCGTCAAGGTCACGAGAATGGCGGCGAAGGTGCGTGATCCACGGAACCAGCCCGTGAAACGCTTCTGAAGTGGCCACAGCGAGTAGGCCAGCACGATGGCCCACATCAGCGCGGAAAGGAAGGGCCGCAGGACGAAGAAACAGCCCAGCAGCAGAAGAAGAAGTCCGAGCACCCCAAGCACGGGCTCGATCCGTCTTCCACTTCCCTTTGACTCGTCGTCCGGCATTTTGTGGGAGAAGTCTAACGAATGCGCTTCGCTCCGCCAGCTTGTTCTCAACCTGCGGCAAGGAATTGCGAATTGCAGCGTAGGTTGATTTGACTGGCATTTGGAGTTTTCCACGCTGACATCCTAGATCCTCAATGGAAGAAGCGCCTAAGTTCACCCGTCACGTTTGGTCGCAGCTCTGGCGGCTCTCGAAGCCGTTCTTCTTCGGAAAATCGTGGAAGCGTGGCTGGGTGCTTTTGACTGGGCTGATCATTCTTTCGCTCGCGGTGACCACGGTCGCATTGATCGCGAACAAGGCCAACGGCGAGTTCATGACCGGGCTCCAGAAAAAGGACTCGAACGCCTACTACCATGCCCTGTGGATCTATCTGGGGACCTTTCTGTTCGCCATTCCGCTGGCGGCGTTCGCGCGTTACATGGAGGAGCGGCTGGGGCTGACGTGGCGCGACTTCCTTGCGAGGACGCTGATGAAGCGTTACTTC
>JANOBS010000273.1:0-3038 GCA_031411755.1 Luteolibacter sp.
CAGCGATGAGATTTCGACCTGATACCCACCGACACCACCCTGATCAGGGACCTGGGCAAAGCGCAGGTCCTCGACGTGATGATCCTGCGGAATCGCGATCTCGCGAGTCTCCAGAACCTGATCCCCGCGCCTCAGTCGGACTGCTGCCTTCTGGCCCTTGTAGCCATCGAATTTCACCTCTGCGGTCACGCGCATCCGATCGCCGAGATGAATCGCCTCGGGAGCCTTCACGGATAAAATCGCGGCATCCTTCGGCGGCTCCGCGCTGCCCACCGCCACGATCCCCACCGGCGCATCCAGAATTCCAAATCGCCGCGCCACATCCTCCACCCGCTCCGGTCGGTTGTGGCGGCCATCGCTCACCATCACCACTCCGGCAAGTTCATCCGGCGGCACTTGTTCAAGCACCGTGTTGAGGGCAGCTGCGAGATCGGTCGAGTCGCCCCATCCTTGGGAAACGGCTTCATTCTCACCACGGACACTGCGCGCGGCCTTCACCACACGCACCCGGAGCTTCTCGCTCAACTGCTCGACCAGCTTGGCAGTTGAAATGGCCTGCTCACCGAGTTCGATCCGCGTGGCTTTTGCTCCATCGTCCTTCAAGTGCATCGAGCCGGAGTCGTCCATCACCACCACGACCTCGCGCGACCGCTCACGGGAAACCGTCCGCACCCACACCGGTGCGATCAGGATCCAGACCAGCACCGCCAGCGCGGCCAGGCGCAGTCCGATGATCCACCGCGCCCGCCTCGTGCTCACCGCACCGGCTTCGTATTGATAAAGCCAGACGATCAGCTCGACCGCCGCCGCCACTCCCAGCGCCACCGACCAGATGGGGAGGTCTTGGGGCAATCTCACGACTTTCCCCAGCCCGAGGAGCAGACCCCACAGCGCCAAACACACGATCAGAGGGCGGATCAGCCCCTTCATGCTTGCGCTTTTCTCCCGTTCTTTGGTTCCCGACGAAACATCAGATCCTCAACGCCGGGGACAGGGTCGCTATTTCAACAAATCACGACGGCATCCCCGACGCTTCGCGACTTGCCCAGAGGTGCCACATGGCGCAATCTCTCCCCATGCCCGCTTCCGAGTCATCGCTCCCCCGTCCCCGCCGCAGCGCCTGCGCCGAAGCGGCCCTGGACGCGGAGATCGAGCGACTCTCACGGATGACTATTGAAGAACGCATTCTGGCGGCCTTGACCCTGCGCGATCGCTTTGAATGGCTCCGACCTGAAGCGGCCCCAAAGCTTTCCAAGGACCCTTGAGTCATGCCCAACGATGCCCCCACCAACCTGGAAGTGGCCGAGCACGTCGCTGGGATACTCGCGGCATCTCAAGTTCCCGTCGTGGTCATCGGTGCCATCGCGTTGGCCGCGCATCGATATGTCCGTTTCACCGAGGACATCGATCTGGGGGTGATTGCCGATCTCCCACGGATGCGCAGCCTGGTCGACTCATTGCGTGCGGAGGGCTACACCGCCGAATTTCATGAGCCCGATGGAAGTGATCCGCTCGGCGGAGTGATCGACGTTTCGGGGCCGTTCGGGCTCGTTCAGGTCATCAGCTTCAACGAGCGCTTTCCCGCAGCGATCCGCGATGCACTCGACGGAGAAGAAATCCCGATCCGTCCCGGAAGCAGGCTAAGGATCATGCCCATCCCACAGCTTGTCGCCCTGAAGCTGTATGCAGGTGGCTGGAAGTCCCACTCGGACATCGTCGAACTGTTGCGCCGGAATCCCGAGGCCGACGTGGAAATGATTCGCGAAACCTGCCTGAAGTATCGCCTTCCCGGCTTCGAGCGGGTTCTCGAGGATCTGCGGGGGCAGGACTGATTTGATTTTAATGGGAAGGGGCTCGGCAGGCTTCCGTGCGCTTGTTGCGCTGACCTCACTTCCGTGCCGCCCACACGGCATCGTCGCTAAACTCCACCCGCACATCCTCGGCTGTGCGGCGTGAGCGGGAAACCCATCTCGCCAGCACGCTTTCCAGCAGGAAAGCACGAACGCGGCGATCGCCAGCAGCTTCCAGATTTCCCGGCCGAAGCCCTTGCCCTGGAGGACGCCGAGGATGTCCGCGACGGACTTCGAGCCAACGTCCTTGACCTCCAATGAGCTGGCGTCAACGAACAACCCGGCGACCTTTAACGAGAAACTGTCCGCACTCAGAATGGCACGATCAGGATCCACACCAGCACCGCCCGTGCGGTCAGTCGCAGTCCGATGATCTAGCGCCCCACCCGAACTCAACGCCCTTACTTCGGATTGATAAGACAAAGCCTGACGATCATCTCGACCGGCACCGCCGCTCGCGGCACCACCAGCCGGAGGTGTAGGCCTCGGGGTAATCTCACGATCTATCCAAAGCCCGAGGAGCCACCCCCAAAGCGCCAAAGCGCGCTATTAGAGGGCAGAGCGGCCTCATCATGCCGGCCATGCCGCGCAACTCCCCCGGTGATCGGTTCCTGACAAAACATCAGACCCTCAACACTGGAGGAAGGTCCCTTTTTCAACAACTCAGCTCAGGGCAAATCTACACCAAAATCAGAAAAGGCTTTGCGTAAATTCAGCTTGGCAACTTTTGAGGAGAGAGTCTTACTGCAATTGTCTGCCTCCGGGTGGATGAGGGTCTAATAGCTCTTTCGTACAGCGGTCGGCATCGACCGCAACGATGCCGCCAAACCAGCCAAACGGCCGGGGAGGCGGTGGCGTATGTCCAGGCCACTCTTCGGGGATGGCTAAAGGCCATCGCAGTCGTCTGTACGCGACTTATTAGCTCCCCGTCCACCAGGAAGGACACCACGACTTCTGCCCTTCCGATGAAACCGTCTATCTTTCTTTTCGCTCTGTGTTTCGCGGCAATCCTCCGCTCCGAGGAGCTGATCCCGCCTGTCAAACCGGCCACCTACGTCGCGCGCTCCCTCGAAGTCCCAGCCTTTACTCCACCGGCTCCCGTCGAGCCCAAAGTCCTCCCAGCCATCCGCGCCGACGCAGTCATGACCGTTCCCGGGAAGTCCGGAACCACGCTCACCGTCATTCGTG
>JANOBS010000274.1:0-11798 GCA_031411755.1 Luteolibacter sp.
CACGACGGTCAGCGCTGGGACTCTGGTGGCAAACGACAACTCGGCTCTAAGCAGCGGACTTCTGGTCTTGAATGGCGGAGACCTGACCAACACCGCGAGCTGCACCCTGGGCAACGATGTGAATCTTGGTTCGGATGCCACCATCAGTGTCGCTGCATCGCAAACGCTGACTTTGCAAGGCACCATCGGCGGCACAGCCTCACTCACAAAGAGCGATGCAGGCACGCTCAAGTTGTCCGGCGCGAATAACTACACCGGTGCCACCGTCGTCAGTGCTGGGACGCTGGCCATCGCCAACACTTCGGCCCTGCTTCCCACATCCGGCCTGACGCTGGCTGGTGGGACCATTCTGCAACCGAACTTGGATGGCGTGGTCATTGCTGCGCCCATCACGGTGGGAACCAGCGGAACCACCGCCACCATCAGTGCCCCCACCAATAATCCGGGTGGCGGAGTCGTCTCCACGCTCACCCTCGACAGCGTCATGACAGGCAGCGGCAATGTCACCTTCTTGAGCAGTGTCGCTCAAAACGCCCTTTCCACCGTCTATCTGGGCGCACAAAGCACCTACACCGGCAGCACCCTGGTCAACACGACTGCCTCCACCGATGGAACAACCACTGCCGGGGAGAACCAGATCATCGTCAAACTTGGAGTAAATAACGCGCTGCCGATCACCACGGTGCTGACCATCGATGGCGGTAACGGCAGTGGCACCGGCCGGTTTGCGGAACTCAATCTGAACGGATTCAACCAGCAGCTCGCCGGTTTGACCAATGTCGTAAGAAGCGGAGCCAAAGCCGCATTGCGAAAACAGCGCGTCGTGAACAGCAATATCTCCGCAGCGGCGAATTTGACGATCAACAACAGCAGCGACTATACGTTCTCAGGCAGCCTCGGTGGCACTGAAGGCTCGGTGGCCGCGGCCGCGATGCCAGGATCCACGAACGGCAACAACTTCCGCCTGGTCAAAAGCGGCGCGGGCACCTTCACCCTTTCCGGGGCGAACACCTACACCGGTGGCACCACCCTCAGCGGCGGCATCGTGACTGCCACCGCTGCCACCGCCCTGGGAACCGGCACCATCACCATCGACGGTGGCACCCGTCTGGTCGTCGCCACGGGCCTCAACCTCAGCAATCCCATCACCATCGGAACCAATACCGGTGTCGGCAGTCGCGCCCTGATCGAGGCCGGAACGACCACGGGCACCGCCACGGTCAGCGGGCCGATCACGCTCAACAACATCGGTCTTGCGGGCGGGCACTTTGGCGCCCCCACCGCCAACACCATTCTCCATGTCGCCGGACCCATCACCTCTTCGGTGACGGTCCAATCACGCCTCGGCACCGTGATGTATTCCGGCGGAGGAACCGGCTACAGCGATCTCACGGTCTATCAGGGCACCGCGATGGTCGGCGCGAACAACGGCATCTCCACCGCGGCCACCGTCACGTTGGGTGCCTCGGCCGCCACCACCCTCGATCTGAACGGCTTCAACCAAAGCCTCGCGGGCATGGTCAAGGGAGCGAGCGCCGCGATTGTCGGCAACACCTCCACGACCACCGACTCCAATCTAACAAACACCGGCACCGCCACCTTCTCAGGTATCATCCAGGACGCGATCGGCGCGGGAACAAAGAAGGTCAATCTAACGATAAGCGGCGGTGCCCTGACTCTAGCCGGACCCAACACCTACACCGGCGCGACCACCCTCACCGCAGGCACGCTTGCCTTGGGAGTCAGCAACGCGCTCGCCAACACCACCGCCATATCCATTGGCAACGCCACGCTTGATGCTTCGACCTTCACCGACACCGTCGGAACCCTCGACCTCACCAGCAGCGCCAAAATCAACTTCGGCACCGGTGCCGCTCTTGCCTTCGCCAACAGCAGCGCCATCGACTGGACCGGTGGCACGCTCAGCCTGACCGGCACTTTCGTTTCCGGTTCCTCAATACGTTTCGGCACCAGCAGTAGCGGCCTGACCTCTGCCCAACTAGCCCGCATCACGGCAAGCGGATTCAACTCCTTTGCCCTGAACTCAAGCGGATACCTCACAGCCACGGTGGCAACCTCCTTCTCCTCCTGGATTACCGGCACTTTCGCCAATGGTGTCGTTCCTCTTGCCAAGCGGGGTCCGAACGACGATCCGGACAATGACGGCATCAGCAACCTGATCGAATATGCACTCAGTGGCCTGGACCCGACGACAAACAACCCGCCGGTCAGCGGTTTCACTGCGAACACGCTCAGCTTCACCAAGCGTCCTGGCACCAGCGGTCTGCTTTACTCCATCCAGGAATCCACCGACCTCGGTGTCTCTGACATCTGGGTCGAGGTCACGGGGGGGGCCTACGTGAACAACGGCAGCACCATCTCCTACACCTTCAATCCCGGCAGCTCTGCGAAAATGTTCCTGCGCCTCCGGGTCAGTTCACCGTGATCGTGTCGGGACGTCGTCGTCACGCATCTCCTCACTCTTCCCAAACAAATGAAGCGCATCATCGCCTGTCTCACCTTATTGCTGCTTGGCATTCCTGCTCTTGCGAACGCTGCTGATAACGAAGCTGTTTACGACGTCGTGGTCTACGGCGATTCATCCGGAGCCGTCACCGCTGCCATCTCCGCCAAGCGCCAGGGGCTCTCTGTCATCCTGGTCAATCCGACCCGCTTTCCCGGCGGCATGAGCGCGAGCGGGCTGGGCGCCACGGATTTCCTCGGCAGGCAGGGCACCTTCGGCGGGATCGCTTCCGAGTTCTACGCGCAGGTGGCTTCGGCTTATGGGAAAAATTTCGTCCGCAGCTTCGAACCCCATGTCGGACGCCAGGCCTTCGAGAAACTGATCGCCGATGCCAAACTTCAGGTGGATTACAACGAGCTCCTCGATCGCACGCCAGGCAAGGGAGCGAAGATGAATGGAAAGCGGATCGACTCGATCACCACGCTCAGCGGGAAAACTTATCGGGGAAAGATGTTCATCGACGCCACCTACGTCGGCGACCTGATGGCGGCGGCCGGCGTGACCCATACGGTCGGCCGGGAGCCGGAGAGTCAATACGGTGAGGACCTCGCCGGGGTTCGGCGTGGCGACACAAGTCCGCGGGTCCACTACACCCAGCGCGACAAGGATCACTTCATCAAGGACGTCGATCCCTACGTGAAACCGGGCGATCCGAACAGCGGTCTGCTGCCCTACGTCTTTAAAATCGGCGGCCTCACCAACGGCCAGGGCGACAAGAAGATCCAGGCCTACAACTACCGTGTCTGCCTGACCACGGATCCAGCGTTGCGGATTCCGATCGAAAAGCCGGAGGGCTATCGCGAGATCGATCACGAGCTGCTGTTGCGCAATTTCGACGCAGGCGACACCCGTCTGCCTGCTCTGGTCGAACCGCTCGAAGGCACTGGATCGAAGGTCGATTGGAACAACATGCACGCAGTTGGTTCCGACCATCCCGGCGCGAACTGGGAATATCCCGAGGCAAGCTACGAGAGACGCGCCGAGATTGAAAAGGATCATCAAACCTACATCCGCGGCTTTCTCTGGACTCTCTCCAACAACCCCCGGGTCCCCGAAGCGATCCGCAAGAAGGCCTCTGCGTTTGGATTGTCGAAAGATGAGTTCACCGACAACGGCGGCTGGCCCTGGATGATCTACATCCGTGAGGCCCGGCGGATGGTGGGCGATTACGTGATGAACCAGCAGGATTGCGAAGGGAAGCGCAAGGCTCCCGATCCGGTGGCACTCGGCTCTTTCGGAATGGACTCCCACGCGGTGCAGCACTTCATCACCGAGAAAGGCCTGGCCAACACCGATGGGGTGATCTGGCGCGTGCCGCCGAAGCCCTACGGCATTTCCTATCGTTCGATCATCCCGCGCAAGGGTGAGTGCGAGAACCTGTTCTCTCCCATTTGCCTTTCCACTTCGCACGTGGCTCACGGATCCATCCGCATGGAGCCCGTGTTCATGGCGCTCTCCCAGAGCGCGGCGATTGCGGCCGGGTTGGCGATCGAAAGCAAAGTGTCGGTGCAGGAACTTTCCTACCCGGCTCTGAGCGTGAAATTGGAAGCGGCAAAGCAGATCATCCATCCCGGGGCCGCCAAGGAATCTGCCACTGCACCGAAGTCTTCCAAGACGGTCAAGCCATGAGGATCAGCCAGACGTTGCTTTACGCGCTCTCTTCCATCGCGCTTCAGGCAGCAGGCCAGAACGACACGGACAACAGTTCAAAGACGATAACGCCTCCGGTTGCTGGTGGGAATTCCGGCAATGGGGGGCTCTATTACTACCGCCAGCAACAACCGGGAAAGCCGGTGACAATCGAGTGTGATGTGGCGGTCTATGGCGGTACCCCTGCCGGGGTGACGGCGGCAATTCAGGCTGCCCGCCTGGGTCGAAAGACGCTGCTGATTACGTTCAACCGGCATGTCGGAGGAATGACTTCGGGTGGGCTCACCGCCACCGACATCGGAGCGAAAGCCTCCATTGGAGGAATCGCGCAGGAGTTCTACGGGCGGATCGGGCGGATTTCGGACTTCCGACCTGCGGAGGCGGAAGCGCTTTTCCTGAAGATGCTCAAGGAGTCCGGGGTCGAGGTGATTTTGGAGCGTACATTGGAGTCGGTCAGGATCAGGGATGAACGCTTGATCTCCGCGACCATGGAAACCGGCGAGACGATCAAGGCGGAAATGTTCGTCGATGCCACTTACGAGGGCGACCTGATGGCGGCCGCCAACGTGTCCTATCGCGTGGGTCGTGAACCGAGAAGTGCCTTCAATGAAACGCTGGCCGGACAGTGGCAGCAGGTTTCCTGGAAGACGGTCTATCAGTTCTGCCAGCTTCCCATCAGACCCTACCTGTTAGAGCACGATCCCGCGTCCGGTTTACTGCCGGAAATCTCGGCGGATAAATCCGGTGCGCCTGGTGACGGGGACTACCGCGTGCAGGCCTACAATTTCCGGATGCATCTCGCCAACAAGGGTGACCGCATACCCTTCCCGAAGCCCAATGGTTACAATCCCGCGCGCTATGGCTTGCTGGCCCGCTTCCTGAATGCTGATCCAGGCCTCCAATGGAGGCTCAACTATACCACACAGCCGATGACCGACGGCCCGGTGCAGATGAGAAACGGCGACTCCAACAACGCCGGAAGCTTCTCCTCTGATTACGTCGGTGGCAGCAATCGCTGGCCGGACGGGACTTATGAGCCGCTCTCGTTTTCCGAACTTCCACCCCCAAGGCGTGGCCTGCCGGTGTCCTTGCGAGAACTCTATGAGCTGCGAGAGCGCATTTTTCAGGATCACGTCAGCTATCAACAGGGTTTGCTGTATTTCCTCGCCAATGATCCGCAAGTCCCGAAAGAGCTCCAGCAGCGCGCAAGGTTGTTCGGTCTTGATCCCGATGAGTTCAAGGAATCGGGGAATTGGCCGCATCAGCTTTACGTCCGCGAGGCACGTCGCATGGTCTCGGAGTATGTCATGACCCAGGCGGATTGCGAATCGAAGCGAGTGGCCGAAGATTCTGTCGGGCTGGCGTCCTACCCGATGGATTCCCATTTCTGCCAGCGCGTGGTGGTGGAGGAAAACGGAAAGGCAACGGTGCGAAATGAAGGTGGCTTTGGGGGTGTGAATTGTCCGAAGCCTTACCCGATCTCCTACCGCTCGATCGTCCCCAAACGCGGCGAATGCGCCAACCTGCTGGTGCCCGTGTGTCTTTCCTCCTCTCACGTCGCCTATGGATCAATCCGGATGGAACCGGTGTTCATGATCCTCGGCCAGAGTGCTGGAGCCGCGGCGAGTCTCGCCTGCGACCGCAAGCTAGCGGTGCAGGACGTTGCTTATCCGGAATTGCTGAAGAAGCTCGAAGCCGCCAATCAAGTGCTTCGGCAATGAAGTTGGTTCGAGGTCACGAGATGAAATGGAACTTCAAATCCGCAGCGCAACTACAAGATCGCCATGATCAAACTTAAAAGCACATGTCTCGCCGTCATCCTGCTGTGGCCGCTCTCGGTGCTTTTCGCAGCCGAACTGAAGCTCGCGGGGGTTTTCACCGATCACACCGTCTTGCAGCGGGACAAGTTGGCGACAGCTGATGCGAGTGGCAAGTGGCTCGTGAAACTCGATCCGATGCCCGCTTCCGCCGAGGGCCGGGAAGTGGTCGTTGAATCGACCCTCAACCATCGGAGAACCAGTTTGGCCAAAAGCCCCTGGCGAATGCAAAGGGCGCTTGGAGGCCGGCTTCTCCTGAGATTGTTCAATCTTGAAGGACTTCCCGCCGTGCCATTTCGAGCCGATCAATCTTCTGGTGATAGGGTAGCCAACGAGTCAAAGTGAAGGGACACTTGAGCCTTGTGAGACCTATCCTCGTCATTCTCTCCGCTTTGATCGTCACGCCCCTGTTTTCACAGACAGCTGAGGAATCGCGTCATCCCGACGTTCTAACGATACCGGCCGATCTGGAGAATCCGGCCATCACCCGCGGGGAACCGGCTCCAGGCAAGATGGTCCTGCAATCGTTACCAGCCTACGCGGGAACCGAGGTCGCCCATACGGTTTACCTCCCGACCGACTGGGTAGCGGGGAAGCGTTTCCCGGTCCTCATCGAGTATCTCGGCAATGGCATGCGTGTTCGGGACAACAAGAACGTGGGTCACGCCCTCAGTGGCGGAAAGGGGTTCATCTGGGTGGTGCTCCCGATCATCAGTGCCGATGGAAAACGGGACATGGATTGGTGGTGGGGTGACGTGAAGGCCACCGTTGCCTACGCCAAAGAAGCGGTTCCCACGATCTGCCGGAAATGGGACGGCGATCCCGCGCAGGTCATTCTGACGGGATACTCGCGCGGCGCGATTGCCTGCAATTATATCGGGCTGCACGATGACGAAATCGCCAGGCTCTGGCGGGCCATCATTCCGGTGAGCCATTACGACGATGCCCACACCGCCTGGGGCATGCCGCCGGAGGAACAATCAGCTGCCCCAGAGCGATTGCGGCGACTGGGAAAAACGCCCCAGTTTATTTGTGGCGAGTATTCATCGCGTCCGGCGCGCGGGAGCGATGCCAGGTTGCTGAGCTTCATCAAGGACAAGAATCTGACCACCTTCGCCGCCGCGAAAGCCGAACTGGGATTGCAGCCGCTCACGGAACTTGAAGGCACCCGGCAGTTCATCCACCAACATCATCCTCAGGGGAACTTCACCGTGGTCGATTCCGCGTGGGTCAATCACGGGCCAGCTGTCCTGCATCGGAACACGCCCGAGCGCCGACAGATCCGGGATTGGATGCAACAAGTTCTGCGCAATTCGCCTGCCAAATAGCCATCCTTCGCATCAAAGTGAGCACCCTCCTTGCCTTTCTCGCCTCACTGGCCCTGGCCCTTCAGTCTGCGGCCTTCGCTGCTGACGACTTGGTGGTGTATCCGCCGGTGCCTGGGCTCGCCGCCTCATCGCATTTCCAAGTGCGCGTCCGGCCTGCCAGAGACGACGGCGAGTGGCGGAGTGCCTTCGCGTGGGAAACGCTCTGCAAGAGAACTGGGAAATCCACCGACGCTTACTTCGATCATCTAGCCGACTGGACCCACACCTACGTGAACTTTGAAACTGTCGGGGCCGTGGAGATCGAAATTTCCCGCGTCAGCGGCCAGCCGATTCGCACTGCTGCGGTGCATCCCAAACGCAAGGCCTCCGCCTGCTCGGTCAAGGATGGAAAGGTGCTGGTCAGGCTCGATCAACCCTGCCTTGTGGCTGTTGATATGGATGGGGCAATGGATGATCAGGACACCGGGAAGGGCTATAAAGGACCTCCGATCCATACCATTTCCCTTTTTGCCAACCCAGTGCTGCAAGGCAAACCCAAGCCCGTTGATCCGGGCGTGCTGGTCGTGAAACCCGGCGAGACACCTCCCTCCGACGGGCCATGGACCACGCTCTATTTCCTGCCGGGAGTTCACGACATCGGGCTGGCATTTCCGCTGCGCGCGAACCGTCAATATTACATCCCCGGAGATGCAATGGTCTATGGCACCTTTTCCAATACGAAATGGGGCGACGGCCATCACATCCGCATCTTTGGTCTTGGGACTCTTTCCGGAGCGAGGACCAAGCATCCCAAGTATGTTGAGCCAGCGATCACCGAGAATGAACACGGTCGCTATCGTCCGGTTGAGGTGATGGGCGCCACCGATACCCGTGTCGAGGGCATCACCATCGCGGACTCAGCCAATCATTCGCTCATGCTGATCAGCCCTTACAAGTCGGGTCACCCCAATGAGGTCAAGTGGACCAAAATTTTCACGTGGCGGGCAAATGGAGATGGCATCAATCCCTTCGGAAACACGTTGATCGAGGACTGTTTCCTCCGCACGCAGGATGATTCGCTTTATGTGAATGGCCTTGGCATCCGCCGCTGTGTGCTGTGGAACGATGCCAATGGTTCGTCATTTGTCCTGAGCGCGTTGCCGAACCTCACGGATCGAAAGCTGGTGGTCGAGGACTGCGATGTGATCTACGCGCGCGCCAAGTGGCATCACTGGAGCGGCGGTCGCGTCTTCAACATGCGCGGCGAGGGCAAAGGCGCCGCTGGGGCCGGGGTGATTTTCCAGAACATCAACATCGAGGATCCAAGGCCGACGTTGCAGCAGTTCTTCCTCTGCATGACCCTTCCGGAACCCTATTCGAAAGGTGCGGAAAAGCGCAGCAGCGGAGACTTGGCGGGCATCCAATTCCAGAACATCTCGATCGCCGCGCCCAGTGTTCTGGGTGAACCTCAAATCTTGTGGGGACAGGCGGATGCGCGCATTCGCAACCTCCGCTTCGAGAACCTTACGCTCGCAGGAAAGCCAGTGCGCGATCCGGCCTTTTTCAAAACCAATGAGTTCGTCGACGAGCCAGTTTTTGAATCCGGCACTGGCCCCAAACCTTGAATGCAGCTGATGAATCGAATCACAACCGTCCTCACAGCCCTCTTGCTTTCGGCATTGCCCGCCAGATCGCAAGCGTCCGACCCGAAGCCAAACATCATTCTGATGATGGCCGATGATCTGGGCTACGGCTCACTGGGTTGC
Source organism: Luteolibacter sp. (assembly GCA_031411755.1). Classification (GTDB taxonomy): domain Bacteria; phylum Verrucomicrobiota; class Verrucomicrobiia; order Verrucomicrobiales; family Akkermansiaceae; genus Luteolibacter. The sequence goes on from JANOBS010000274.1 coordinate 9,065, forward strand.
TATGGCAGCAAGGAAATCAAAACGCCCAACATTGATGCGCTGGCAGCCGGTGGCATGAGGTTCATCGACTTTCACAGCAACGGCCCGATGTGCTCTCCCACTCGGGCGGCGCTGATGACCGGTCGTTATCAGCAACGCTGCGCCTGGGTGGCCGATGAGGAGCTTTCGCCCGTCTTTCGGGAGCAGCGGAAGGAGAATCTGCCCCAACGCTGGGCGTGGGGAATTTCGAAGAGCGAGCTGACCATCGCAGAACTGCTCAAGCGAAACGGGTATCATACCGGTATCGTTGGCAAGTGGCACCTTGGTTACGACGTCGGATTTCATCCCATGAACAATGGCTTTGAAGAGTTCCGTGGATTTGTGGGCGGCAACGTGGACTATCACACGCACGTGGCGGGATACGGTCTGAAGCAGGTGGACTGGTGGAATGGGAAGACGATCGAAAACGAAAATGGCTACACCACCGACCTTCTGACAAAATACGCCACTGATTTCATTGTCCGAAACAAAGCCAAACCCTTCTTCCTCTACCTGGCCCATGCCGCGCCACACAGTCCCTGGCAGGGGAGGGATGCCAGCGGGAAAATGACTCCGCAGGAGACCTACAGGGAGATGATCGAGGTATTGGACGAATCCGTAGGAGTGATTTGCCAAGCGCTTCGAGACACGGGGCTGGAGAAGAACACGCTTTTGATCTTCTGCTCGGACAATGGTGCTGCTCCTCCTCCTAAAGTTTCTGCAAACGGGACCCTCAAAGGGCGGAAGGGTAGCATGAACGAGGGTGGCCATCGCGTCCCGTTCATCGCGTCCTGGCCGGGTGTGATTGCTGCCGGATCGACCAGTGGAGAGACGGTGATGACGATGGATTTTTTCCCGACCTTCGCGGGACTGGCTGGTGCGACTGCGCCGAAAGACCACCTGATCGACGGCCTCAACCTCATGCCTCTTCTGAAAGGCGGGACCATTGGAACTGATCGGGATTTGCACTGGCTTTTCGGTGACTCATGGGCTGTCCGCAAGGGGCCGTGGAAATTGATGGGGGAGGGGAAGAAACCGAGCACTCTCGTGAATCTCGAGAAGGACATCGAGGAAAACAACAACCTGATCAAGGATCAGCCCGGGCTTGTTGAAGAACTGATGAAGCAGCACCAACAATGGATTGGATCGGTGGGTAATCGCTGAGGATCCAGCGCAATCCGACCTCAAGAATTGAAATCAAATGAAATCCGCGAAACTGTCCAAAGTCCTTATAGTACTGAGTGCCTTGAGCCTTTCGAGCCTCATGGAGATTGCCATGGGAAACGAAGGCACCAAACCCAATGTCCTGATCATCCTTGCCGATGATCTGGGGGTTGAGTGTCTCTCAACCTATGGCGGCACCTCGCTCAAAACCCCGAACATCGACAAGCTGGCGGCACAGGGGATGAGGTTCACCCGCTGCTTTTCCAATCCCTTCTGCTCTCCCTCGCGGGCCTCCCTGTTGACGGGCCGCTACCCCTTCAAGAATGGCCTGACCACCGTCCTCGACACGAAGGCGAAGGAGGACGTTTACCTGCATCCGGACCAACCCAGTTTCGCGAGGCAGCTCAAGCAGGCGGGATACGCGACGGAACTGGCCGGCAAGTGGCACATGTCCCTTGAGCACAAACACAACACCATCAACGAGCTTGGATTCGACCAGTATCAAACCTGGCGGATCTTCGATGATAAGGGCGACAAGACGACACGATATTGGACACCTTACCTGATCCGGAATGGAACGGTGATCGCCGATCAGGTCAAGGAACGCTATGGACCGGATGTGGACCTTGAATTCCACATCAACTTCATCAAATCGATGGCGGAGAAGAAGCAACCGTTCCTCGCCTACTACTCCACCTGCCTGCCACATTTCCCGTGGGAACCGACACCGGACAGCAAGGAGCAGGGCTACCGGGAGCGCGTCATCGGGCATAAAGGGGATCCCAAATTCTTTCCCGACATGGTCGCTTATCTCGACAAGCAAATCGGGAAGATGCTTCAAACTCTCGATGATCTGGGCATCGCCGATAACACAATCGTGATTTTTCTCGCAGACAATGGGACTGACCGAGACCTCGTCAACGAATGGGGCGATGGCAAGAGAGTCGCTGGCGGCAAGGGAACCATGACGGATCGCGGGACGCATGTGCCGTTGATCGTGCGTTGGCCTGGGCGCATCAAGGAAGGATCGGCATGCACGGACCTGATCGATTTTTCCGATCTACTTCCCACTGTGTGCGAGGCGACAGGCTCCGAACTCCCCAAGGAGGAAATCCACGGGCGAAGTTTCGCGCCTCAGCTTTTCGGAAAGCCCGGCAATCCGCGGGAATGGATTCACATCCAGTATCAAACCGCAAGACAGGTCCGAAACAGCGACTACATGCTGGACAACAAGAACCAGCTCCGAAGGGTTGTGGAGATCTGGGAAGATGCGGCCAAGCCAGATGAAAACAGAATCCCCGAAAAGGAAGCTGCCGCCAGAAAGTCACTTCAGGCCGTGTTCGACTCTTTGGGAAAGTGACATCGGGACACGACTTGAATCCAGATTTGCAACTCGATGAAACCAACCCTTAAGGCACCCCTCGCTCTTCCGATGATCTGCTGCTGGCTGCTGACAGCCGCCACTTTGGTGCACGCCGGCATTTTTAACGTCTGCGACTACGGAGCGATTGCCGACGACAAGACCGACAACACGGCGGCGTTTTCAAAATGT
>JANOBS010000275.1:0-7149 GCA_031411755.1 Luteolibacter sp.
GATTCGATCTCCGAGGTCCTGAGCTGGACGGCAGATCGCACGCTGGCCTGCCGTGAGTCGGTCAGTGAGCGGTTTTCGCCGCATCAACAAGGCTCGGCGGTGCTGGATTTATACGAGGAACTGCTTTCCTGAGCCACTCAGGTTTGGGAAAGGAACCCGATCGTCCTTTGCTCGGGCCAGGATTCCCTTCCACCCGGAAAGCCGACATGGCCGCCAGCCGCTGGGACTTCGAGGTGAAGGAACTCACTGGCCGCCGCTTCCTCTCTTGGATAGCAGCCGGGCCCGAGGAAGGGGTCGTTGGCGGCATTGACAAGAAGCGTAGGAATTCGGATACGCGAAAGAAACTGCCGTGAACTACTACGTGCCCAGTAGTCCTCCGCATCGCGAAAGCCGTGCAGCGGAGCGGTGTAGCGGTCGTCGAACTGCCTGAAGGTGCAGACACCTTTCAGTCCAGCGGGATCGAGCAGGTCGGGAAACATCGGCTGCTTGGCGCGGATCTTTCCGGCGAGCGAGTCGATGAAGCGCTTCATGTACACCGAACGGTTGAAGGGCGTGTCCAACGTCTTCGACGAACAAGCGAGATCACAGGGCACCGAGAAAGTGACTGCGCGGTGGAGTCGCGGTGAAAGCCCGTCGGAGCGTTCGCCGAGGAACTTGAGCGTCATGTTTCCGCCGAGGCTGTAGCCGATGAGATCCACCGCACTTGCCGGATGGGTGGCGAGGGCGTGCTCAACCACTGCGTGCAGATCCTCGCTGGCCCCGCTGTGGTAAAAGCGCGACAGGCGGTTCATTTCCCCGCTGCATCCACGGTAGTTCCAGGCCAGCACATCCCATCCGTGCCGCACCAGCGCGGTGGCCATCGCCTGGATGTAGCTGGCTCCAGCACTGGCTTCGAGCCCGTGCGAGAGGATCGCCAGGCGTGGCCGGCCTTCATTGAACCACTCCAGGTCGAGGAAATCCCCGTCGGCCAGTTCCAACCGCTCCGCCAGATGAGTCACGCGCGTCGCCTTTCGAAACAGGGCGGGCACGATCGTCTGCAAGTGTCCACCCGGCAGCCAGAATGGTGCCTGATAGGTGGGGTTTGGAACGAGCGGCATTGGAGGGAGAATGGAGGCTGCGGGAACGAGGTGAACATTTTTCAACATCCCGGGAAACTTCCGGTGCAGAAAGTTTCAGAAGGAACCAAACCCGACGTTCCGGGTCCTACTCCCATCCATCATGAAATACCATCCCCTGCTCCTCGCCGTCGCCATTGTATCGTCGTGCAACAAATCCGAAGAACCAGCAAAGGGAACTCCCCCAGCTCGCGCGCCCACCTTCGATGAAAAGATCGCTGCGGGCCCGGAGTCGGCCGCGAAGGAAGTCGCCTTCCTCCAGGAACAGCTCGCCGAAGTCATGGAGTCCGTCACCGATGCCGCCTCTGCCGAAAAGGCGATCGTGAAACTCGGTCCCATCGCGGAAAAATTCGCCAAAGTCGGCAAGGTCGCCATGGCCATGGACAAGAACATCAGCCCGGAAACCGACGCCAAGCTGAAGGAAATGCTCAAGCCGTCCCAGGCGCGTCTGAGCGCCGCAAATCAGAAAGCGATGCCGGTCTTCACGCAAAATCCTGAACTCGCGAAAAAGCTCCAGGAAGCAATGATGAAGATGCAGCCGAAACCCTGAAGCCGCGCGGTAAGTTGATCTTGTTAGGGCTCACCATTTCCGTGGTGGGCCCTTTCGTTGTGGTGACTGGTCGATTGGGTCTGCTTTCCTTCTCTGCAGAGCCAGTGAGGAATCGCAGAGGTCACAGACGGAACTTTGATCGGGAGGCTCCGCAATCTCATCTTGCCTCAGCGACTCGGCGGAAAATGGGCCGACCATCCAGTGTGTCAGCAATTTTCAGACGTCCGCCAAATTCTTGCTCATGAGGCAGATGCTTGGCAGGACTCCTCCGGAAATGCCGTATTGCCTGAGGAACACCTTTGTAAAAGTGATTCGTTCCAGAAACCCTTCGCCCCTCACGTGAACCCGCTCCGTCATCTCGCCTTTCGCTCCCTGCCTGCCCTTTTGATCACCGCAGCCTCCGCCGAGCCCTCCACACCGGGCAGTCTCCTCCCCGGCGGATCCGACAAATGGCAGCTCACCTGGAGCGATGAGTTCGACTACGAGAATGCCCGGCTCGACGAAAAATGGATCTCCCAGAACTCCAGCAGCACCCACATCCTCTGCAGCCGCTGGCGCGAGAATGCCAGCACCTCCGACGGCACGCTGAAGCTGCTCAACAAGAAGGAAAAGCGCGGTGGCAATGACTGGACCTCCGGCAACCTCTGGACGAAGGAGAAATTCCTCCACGGCTACTTCGAGTGCCGCTACCGCTATGCCGCTGCGGAAGGAACGAACAATTCGTTCTGGATCATGACCAACAACCCGCCGCCGGAAGGAAAGAAGACCTTCGAGATCGACATCAACGAAGGCCATTTCCCGAACGAGGTGAACACCAACATCCACAACCACTCGGATGTCACCACGATCAATGGCAAGAAGACCCACCCGAGCGCATCGAAGAGTTTTTCATTCGGCGTCAGGCCGGATGTCAGGATCCAGCTTGAGATCCCGGTGAAGACACGCCGCCTCCGGATTTCCTCCACCCAGGCCGACTATGTCCACCTCGGCGAGCTGCGCGCCTACAACGTCAATTCCGCCGGATACCCCGAGGTCCTTTCACCCAAGGCAGACACCGACAAGCCCGGTCTCATCAACTTCGCGAAGGAGGCGAAGTTCAAGTCGAGCGGAGTCGTGAAGGCAAGCGATGACACGTCTTCAATGGTGGCGGATGGAAAGACCGAGACGCGCTGGACCTCGCAGAAGGATGGCGAGAAGTGGATCGAACTGGAATTCCCCGAGGAAAGGACCCTCGGCTGCGTGCAGTTCGTCAACGGCTACCTCTCCGGCGGCACTTGGAGGAACCTGCTCGATGACTACAAGGTCTCCTGGCACGATGGCTCGAAGTGGATCGAAATGGCCTCCTTCGATGTGAAGCAGGGCAGCTACAACTTCGCGAAGGACTTCCAGACCTACGGACTCGAATGGACCGAAAAGGAACTCGTGTTCTACTTCAACGGCAAGGAACTGCGCCGGGAAAAAAACACCATCTGCAATCACCCGGCCCCGATCTGGCTCAGCCTCGCCATCATCCCCTGGGCAGGAAAAGTCACGGACTCGATCAACGGAACCTTCATGGAGGTCGACTACGTCCGCGTCTATCAACGGAAATGAAGCCACCGCTGATGGCGGCGGCTGGCAAGTCCACGAGGACGATGACCACTTGGTCCCTCTTTGAAATGAGACTCTCCACCCATTTTGCTGGTATCATGAACGCATCCGCGTCTTCAAACCACTGAGTCACAGAGAGAAGAGGAGGGCACGGAGTTGAATGGATTCGAGCTCTGACTCATCCCTCGAAGGACGAACAGGCCACGCGCCAAAAATCGCCTCTGTGGTCTCTGTTTCCTAAGTCCCTCAGTGGTGAGAGAAAGCTTGAACCACCAGCAATGCTGACGGAGACCCTGAAATGGTGCCCTGAAGCCGCTGGAAATGGCGTTGCTGATCGGGCTCGCCGGTTTCGGAAACTTCCCGTCTGCTCCCACAAACAAGAAATCCGCAGGGCGGTGTGCACCCGGCGGATTCTGGAAGAACGGGAGTCGCAGAAGATCAGAGGATGGTGCCTTCCTTCTTCTCTTCCTTGCCCTTGCAGCCTTCCTTGCCTTTGCAGCCGTCTTTGCCCTTGCAGCCTTCCTTGTCCTTGTCCTTGCCCTCTTCGGCGAGAACGAGAACGGTGCCTTCCTTCTTCTCTTCTTCCTTCTTCTCCTTGCCCTTGCAGCCTTCCTTGCCCTTGCAACCGTCCTTACCCTTGCAGCCTTCCTTTTCTTCGGCGGCAACGGTTCCGCCGATTGGGGCGGCGTGGGTGGCGACGGCACCGGCGGCGAAGACTCCGGCGATGGCGGCAGCGATGAATGAGGTGGTGGATTTCATGGTCGTATCTTGATGGGGTGTTTGGTGGTTTGCCGAATCGCCGTGGCACCTGCCGCAGCTTGTTCGGTTACTCGTATGAGAACCCACCCACGGATCTATTCCATGAATTTGGAGATTTCTCCGATGATGGGGGCATAAGACAGGCCTCAGGGCCTGTCAGGAAATTCCTTCTCCTCTTGGATAGGCGGCCGATTTGCCGCTGAGCCGCAGAGACAGGATGAGGTTGGAGCCGTTGTTGTCAGCGGGTTTGGCGGGCAGAAATTTGAATCCGCGAGGACCGACCCGAATGGCGCTAACTTAAGGGTCATTTGGGGTGATTTCCGAAGTGGGTTTCTTGTAGCGGGAGCGGTGTCGAATTTCGGCCATTTGGTGCCGCGGAACGTTGAGCAGCTGATGCGGTTTGGGCCTTCGTTTGACGACTCTGGGTTCACGCCGATATGGCCTGTCAGGAACCTGGTCCTCGGCAATGAGTTCCACGAGATCCGTGACCAGACGCTTGCGCAAGGCGGCGGAGTTTGTGGCCTGCATGGCGGGAAGCCAATGGTTGAACCGGTCGATGGTTCCCTTGAAACTGGCTTCTGCGCAACCCGGTGACTTTCCGTTGATCATGAGAGCTCTCAGTAAATTGTAAGCGATGATGTGGACAAGGAGTTCGCGCCGGATCATCGCCGGGCTCAACGTGGTTAGGACCGCCATGCCAAGGGTGGTCTTCAGGTCGTCGATGAACAGTTCCACCTTCCAACGGCTCAGGTAAAGAGCTCCGGCAGACCTCGCGCTCATTTGCTCCGGATCAAGAACCGTACACGCGAGGTGAAGTTCCGCAGTCCTGAAGCCGGCGACGGGGTCGGCAGTGACCGTCACGATGCGCACCGCGATGCTGTCGGGCATTTGCGCATAGGTTTGGGGCGAGATCCATTTGGGCCTGATATTTGGCTTCCTCCAGCGCTCCAACCGATCTCCCCGGCCAAGTCTGGCCGCCCGTGGATCAGGTTTACGAATGGAGTTGTTACGCATCACCACCTTCACGCCCCGCCGATTGAAGAGATGCAGGGTGAACCAGCAGCAGAAGCCGCTGTCCGCCACGATGGTGTCACCTGTCCTGACATGCCGCCAGAGCTTGCGGCAGAGGTTTCGTTCGCTGCTGCGGTGCGGACCGGTGGCGGAGCCGATCCAAACGCCTGTGCCCAGATCAAACAAGCCAACCACCCGCATGATCGGAAAGCCGCAGCCTTCACTCTGCGAGCGGGATTGAGGCCAAGCGGCTTGGTTGGCAGGCGTATCCGGCATGCTCAGAGTTGTGCCATCCACAACAAAGGTGCGCGGGCAACGGCGAGGGCACATTGAGGCGACAAGGCGTTGGTGGATCTTGAGGAGCAGGCGGATCGGGATGCGGACACGCGCCTTGCAATACGCGGCCGTGCTCGGGGAGCAGATGGCTTTCCCATGTCGGCTTAGAAGGGTCTGCACCGAGACGACTCCATAACGGCAGGAGCCACCGGCGAGCACCTGGCAAAGGAACGTCCAGAACACCACTGGGAGAGGGAAAGAGCGGTTTCTGAATCCTGGAACGCTTTCGAGCAGCTCTGTGGCGAGCAGATCGCCAAAAAGATCCTTGGCCTGCCGCAGGCAAAGCGAACAGAGATCAACGGCCTTGCGGCGCATCGCATGCCCAGGCCGGACAGGTCTCCGCCCGTAAAGTTTACGATGCCAGCCTGGAAACATCGGAGTAATGCAAGTCATTGGAGGCTAACGAGCTACATTCGGACCATCTTGCGATCAATCGGGCATCATTTGGTCTCTAACAGCCCTTAAGTTAGCGCCATTCAGGACCGACCCTTTCCATTACACTTCAATCCAAGCCATCTCCAAAGCCAGGAAATCGCCTAAAAATCCCTTGCATCCATCACCGTAACTGACCCCTTTCATGACCCCTTTCACTGGAATTTCGGGACCCCTTTCACGGACCCCTTTCACTTTACTAATGGCGGTCTCCTTCAAATGAGCTGTTTTCGCTAAGCTCAATTACAACATTGCATAACTTTCTGATAAAATTTCGCTTAGCTATTTTTCCCACAGCAGGATTTTCTGAAATCGAATACATCAGTAACGATATTTCTTGTATCGAAAATTCGTAGAAGCATTTATCAAGCTCGATACTTGAACGGCAGGTGTAATTGTCGATAAGATCTAATACTGGTTGCTGAGTTTCGAATGGATAATCAATAGAAAAAGACATTAAGGAAGCTACAAAATTAGCACAGCCCATGGCGTTGAGGTGGATAAATAAATTCAATGATCCAGTCCAAAATGATAAACTAATTTCCGAATATTTCAGACCTAGAACAGCCTCAATTTCTTCCATCCCGTCTTCGTCCCTAAGGGAATCATTAATGACGTTAACTGAAATTTGCGTATTGAGTCTTTTGCGAAATTTTTCCCTATAGGTAGCTACAAAGTTATTTCTCATGTAGATTCTTGGTTTCATGGAAAAAGTGAGCTTCCGGGATATTTTAGAGATATGATTTCTTCGCATCTCATATACATGCCATATGCTTTTTGCTGCTCCCCAACATGAGTATCGTTTCCACCATCCCAACACTCGGTATCATAATCCCATCGTGCGACTACTAATGTGAAAAATATATGTCTCTTCCAAATTAAAGTATTTTCATCGTCACACTCTTGGCACTGTTTTACACCTCTCGCTGCATTCTTTGCTGCTTTTTTAATTCCGCTCAAATATGTGCAACGAGCAACTCTTGCAATTGTGGCAGCTTTGGCAACCTCTAATCCTAAAGCTCTAGCAAGAGAAAAAATTTCAGCCCATGAAGCACCGGAAGCCCCGGCAGAAACAACTGAAGCAGGAAGTCCGACATAACTAAAATTCCCCAAAATGTCAAATTTTGACACTGCATCATTTACTACGAATCCATACAAGTTTATCCCGCCCCTCTCCTCAATCGGATCTCTCGATGGCCAGCGGCCAGTGACTGGATCATAAAAGCGGTAACCGTAATAGTAGAGCGGGGCGTTGGTGACTTCGCCGTCGAGAGGTTTGGTGCTGAAGCGGTATTTGTTGGAGGCGGCGTAGCTGCCGGTGGCGACGAGGGTGTTGCCGAAGGCGTCGTAGCGGTA
>JANOBS010000276.1:0-8739 GCA_031411755.1 Luteolibacter sp.
GCATGACCGTCGTCGCCTACGATCCCTTCCTCACCGCCGCCCGCGCGCAATCGCTGAAGGTTGAGCTGGCGGAAAACGCCGACATCGCCCTCAAGGGAGCCGACGTGGTGACCCTCCACATTCCCCTCACCCCGGAAACCAACCACATCCTCAACGCCGACCGCATCGCCCTGATGAACCCCGGAGCGCTGGTCGTGAACTGCGCCCGCGGCGGACTGGTCGACGAAACCGCCGCCAAGGCCTCGATGGACGCCGGCCACCTCGGCGGCATCGCACTCGATGTTTACGAAGTCGAGCCACCACCTGCCGACTTCGCGCTCTTCGGCTCGAAAAAGGCAGTCTTCACCCCGCACCTCGGTGCCTCCACGGCCGAAGCCCAGGAAAACGTCGGCATCGAGGTCGCCCACCAGGTGAAGAATTTCCTCACCACCGGCGAGATCGTCAACGCGGTCAACATGCCGAACCTCGACGCCAAGACGCTCGAAAGCGTCGGTCGCTACCTCGATCTCGCCGATTCCCTCGGCAAGTTGCTTTCGAAAATCGCCCCCTCGCAGTGCGACGGCATCCGCGTTTCCTACCTCGGTCCAGTCTCGGAGCTGGATACCGAACTGATCACCCGCAAGGTGCTGACCGGTTACCTCTCATCCGCCTACCATGTAGCCCAGGTCAACCTCATCAATGCCCCCGCCATTGCCAAGGCCCATGGCATCAGCGTGACGAAGTCCAACGCCGCTCTAGCCACCAACTGCACTGAACTCATCGAGGTCTCCGCCCTCAAGGGCGGCGAAGTCTGCACCGTCGCCGGCACTTTCTTCGGAAATTCCGCCCGCATCGTCCACATCGCCGGGCACTACGTGGAAACGAACCCCACCGGCAAGTTCCTGTTTGTCGAAAACGACGACCGCCCGGGCATTGTCGGGACCATCGGCACCTCGCTCGGCGCGGCTTCCGTCAACATCGCCAACATGGCCCTCAGCCGCACTTCCGACCGCTCCAAGGCCGTCACCGTCATCGAAGTCGACTCAGAACCAACGGCTTCCCTGCTTGAGCAGCTTCGCTCCACACCGGGGATCCTGCGCGTCCTCTCGTTCTCACTCTGAAAAAGCGGGCAGCGGACCTGAAAAATCCGTTGCCAACCCCCACCACACTTTCCTAACCTTCTCCCAGCATGAAAAAACTCCTTGTCCTTGCTACCGCTTTTGCAGCCCTGAGCGGCCTTGCCAGCGCCGACATCCAGGCACCTCCGGGATCCACCTACACCGCCACCCGCAAGCTGGGCCGCGCGATCAGCAACATCCTTTACGGCATCGTTGAAATCCCTGAGCAGATGGTCCGCAAGAACGATGGATTCGGTCGCAAGGCTGAATGGTCCTACGGCGCCGTCGATGGCACCAACCGCGCCCTCCGCCGCCTCGGCTACGGCTTCTACGAACTCTTCACCTTCACCTGCCCGACCTATCGCGGCACCTTCAAGCCCCCTTATCAGCGCTGCGGCGAGGACAACCGGGTTGAAATGAACCCTTCCGACGGTCTCTCCGAGTTCCCGCCGGAACTTGGCGCGGAGAGCTACTTCTCCCACAACCGCACCCAGACCTACTAAGGTTCGGACGTTGTTTCTGATTTCAAATCCCGGCAGCGCCTAATCGCCTGCCGGGATTTTTGTTTAAATCCTCCCGCTTCACCCGTATCTCCCCGCACATGCGCCACCTGCTCATCGCCCTGACCGCCCTCAGCCTTTGTCTTGCTGAGGCCAGACAGTGGAAAAACACCGACGTCACCCAGACCTTCGAGGGAGAGTTCGTCAGCCGGGAAGCCAGCCAGGTCACCCTGAAACGCACGGACGGAAAGAGCTTCACCATCGCCGTCGCCAAGCTCCACTTCGACGACATCGCCTGGCTCAACAAGAACCACCCCACTGGTGGAGAAACCGCCGTCAAGCCCGGAACCCCGGAACCGGCCTTCGACACCCTCTTCTTCGGCGACAGCCGGGCCAGCGTGGAAACCAAACTGAAGGCAAGTCGCTTTGTCGAACTGACTGTCGAGGAGGCCCACCTCGGCCGCTTCGGCCTCAACGGTGTCTTCAAAACCCGCAAGCAGATCGGCGGGAAATCCTATTTCCTCTACTTCGATTGGAATGGCGACTCGCTCAAGGAGATCACCCTCCAAACCGAAAACCTCTCCAAAGACGACTATGCTGGCGTGATGAAGGAAAGCTGGAAGGAACTGGCCTCCGTCCTCTCCACTCTTTATGGCAAGCCCACCATCGAGGGAGCTTATCCCGGCCAGTCCAGTGTCGGCGACGGCAGCTTTACACCCTCCCACTCCTGGAAACTCACCCCCGGCGTCGCGCTCCTCGGAGTCGCCAGGGACGGCAAGACCTATCAGGTCGTTGTCCGCTTCAAAAAAGACCCCGTCGGGATCGTGGAGATTCCATGATCCGGCGACGGGGTGTTTGACGGAAAAACCAGCTCAGGGAGCGGGAGCGGGAACAGCCGATGGAACGGCTTTTTGCTGCTTTTCGATTTCCGCTTTTAGTGCCGCTCCGGACATCACTGCTCCAATGACGCAGAGAACGATGGATACTGACCAGCCAAGCATGATATTCTTCAAGCCGAGCTTGGACGAATTCATCCAACCCCAAATGAAGGCCCAGAGGTTGCAAAGGATACCAAGAATTCCGATCAACGGCTTCTCGGTCTTGAACATTTTGATTAGAACGATGACCCAGCAGGCGATCGATCCAAGAATACCAATGATGTAGAGGGCGTATCCCATAATTTTTTTCTGTTGAGGTTAAGAGACTCTTTTCAAGTCACTCAACAATTAGCAAAGGCCGAGCCAACGGGTCAAGCTATACACTAACAAACCAATCGCCAACCAAAGCGGCCAGCGGATGCGGCGCTCCACCCGATCCACCCCTGCCATCCATTTCCGACGGAACGATTCAGGACTGATCAGCCCGATCGACACCGTCCCCCAGAACACCGCAAACACCGGCGCGAAGGGATGAAAGTGGAGCATCGCTCGCCAATCCCCACGCAGCATCGCCAGCGACGCACGGGTCAATCCACAACCAGGACAAGGCTTTCCCGTTAGACCGAAAAACGGACAGGGAAATACGGAAATCCCGGCCATCGCGAACGCCGCCACAGCCACGCCGCCCAGCAACATCGCCCAGCCCAACCGACGCTCCCGAATCAAGAACGCGGCGATCGACCACTTCGATTCGTGCCTTTCATCGGCATTCATGGCTCTGGGTTCGAAAGTTTCCGCGCCGCGAGGACATCCGACTCGATCTGCTGCCTCAAGGCCTTGATCGACTCGAATTTCCGCTCGCCTCGCAGATACGAGACAAAGGTCACTTCCAGAGTCCTGCCGTAAAGATCACCTGTGAAATCGAAGAGATGAACCTCCAGCGCACGGGTCGTTCCATCGACCGTCGGGCGCATCCCAAGATTCGCGACCCCTTGGAAATCCACGCCGTCAGAACTTGCCGTCACCTGCCACACACCATCCGGTGGCAACTGCACCTCACCGGTCACCACATTGGCCGTTGGAAATCCAAGCTGACGCGCCAACTTGCGCCCTTCCACCACCGGACCTTCCACGCTGTAGGGCTGGCCCAGCATTTCCGCCACTGCAGTCACACTGCCATCGCGGATCGCCTGCCGGATGCGCGTGCTGCTGATGCGCTCACCATCCGCCATCACCGGCGGGACCGATTCCAGTTTGAATCCGTGGCTTTCTGAAAACTGCTTCAGCATCGCGACATCGCCCTGCCTCCCCTTGCCGAATCTCCAGTCGTCTCCCACCGCAATCGTCTTCACCGGTGCCCGGCAGAGCTGATCCAGGAAACCCTCCGCTTCGACCTGCGCAAAAGCCGCATCGAAGGGAATCGCGAGCAGGATCTCCACGCCGAGCTCCGCGAGCAAATGAGCCTTGTGGTCGAGCGTGGCCAGCAGCGCACGTGGAGCCTTTTCCGGAGCCAGCACCCGGATCGGATGCGGATCAAAGGTCACCACCCCGGCCCGGCCGCCCTCACGCTTCGCCGCCTCCACCACCCGCCCGATCACCGCCCGGTGCCCGAGATGGACGCCGTCGAAGACCCCGAGGGCGAGGTGGAGCGGCCCGTCCGTGAGGGCGAGTTCGTCGAACGAAGTGAGTCGGAGCACGGTCAAAGGTTTAAATTCCAAGTGCCAAATGCCAAGTTCCAACGAAGAGGAGAAGAGGGGTCAGGGTCTGGGATTCAGGGGTCAGGTAGAGAATTCCTCTGCCTGACCCCTGGCTCCTGAATCCTGACCCCTCCATCTTCAAGCGCCGCGCATCAGCGAGATCTCGGCGAGCGTGATCATCCGCTTCAGAAGGTCCTCGCGCGGTGCGTTCTTGAGATCATCCACTGTGACGGCGCGCTCCAAGGTGAACTTTCCTGAGCGGGTGCGGCGCAGGGCACTGAGGTGGCCGCCGCAGCCGAGATCCGCTCCGATGTCATGCGCGTAAGTGCGGACGTAGAAGCCCTTCGAGCAATTGACGGTGAAATCGATGTCCGGGAGTTCAATTCGGGACACCTTGAAACCGGTGACGTGCACCGGACGCGGCTCGCGCACGACCTCCACTCCCTTGCGGGCCAGCTTGTAGAGCGGCACGCCGTCCTTCTTGATCGCGGAAACCATCGGCGGGATCTGTTCGAAGGGACCGGTGTACTTCCCGAAGGCCGCAAGGATCTGCTCCTCGGTGAACGCAGCCACAGGCTTGTCCTCCAGCGTGTCGCCCTGGCGATCCTGCGTGGAGGTCGTCTTGCCGAGCGTCATCGTGCCCTCGTATTCCTTGTCCTCGCTCATCAGCAGATCCTGGATCTTCGTCGCACGTCCGATCACCAGCATCAGCAGACCGGTAGCCATCGGGTCGAGCGTGCCGCAGTGGCCGATCTTCTTCGTGCCAAGGGCGCGGCGGGCGATCGCCACCACGTCGTGCGAGGTCATGTCCGGGGCCTTGTCGATCAGCATCACGCCGCTTGGGCCCGCCGGTTCAAATTCGTTCTGTCTCATGTTGAAAAGTTGTTAGAGGTTCGCGGCCTTCACCGAGCGATCAATCGCAGCCAGCACCAAGGCCTTCGCGTCTCCGATCGGGCCCTTCATCCGGATCCCGGCTGCCAGCGCGTGACCGCCGCCACCGAACTCCTGGCCGATCTTGCAAACATCGACGCGACGGTCCTTCGAACGCATCGAAACGCGGATCTTTCCATCCGGCAGCTCTTCGAAAAACACCGCCACCATCACGCCACGGATCGCGCGGACGATGTCGATCAGCCCCTCGCTGTCTTCAGGTAGGAGTTCAAGATCCACACGCGTCTGATCCAGCATCTGCCACCAGGCCACGCGACCATCGTCACTGCGCTCCAGGGTGTTGAGCAGCGCCCGCATCAGTTCAACGCGACGGAACGGATGGTTGTCGTAGATAAGCTCGTTGATCTTCCCGACATCGAGGCCGCGCTTGATCAGCTCCGCCGCCATCTCGTAGGTCTTCGCGGTCGTGGAGGGATATTGGAACGAGCCGGTGTCGGTGGAGACAGCCACATAGATCGCGTCACGCGTTTCAGGCGGGCACGGCAGGCCCAAAGCGGTGATCAATTCATAGAGGATCTGGCCGGTCGCCGGGCTGGTGGAGTCGATGTAGTTGAAATCCCCGTATCGCGGATTGGAAATGTGGTGGTCGATGTTGATCCACACCTTGCCGGCTGAGGCCGCATGCAGGGCGGCATCGCCGAGCCTGGGCTTCGTCGCGGTGTCCAGCGCGATCACCACCTCGCAGTCCACGGGATCCGCTGGAGGGGTTTCAATGCGATCTGACCCGGCCATGAATGCCAGATTGTCCGGCAGGCCATCCTCGTTGATGAGGCGGACCTTTTTCCCCGCCGCTTCAAGCGCGAAGCCGAGGGCGAGTTGGGAGCCGATCGCATCGCCGTCCGGTCGGACATGGCTGAGGATCACAAAGGACTCGTGGCGACGCAGGAGGTCACCGATCTGATCAAACGTGGCATTTTCGCTCATGGGATGGAACCGCGGCGCGGGGCGCGGATTCTGCAAAGCGACCGGACCCGCGCAAGGACAAACGGGCGAGGTCCCCGGGAGGTCTTTATGACCTGGGAAAAGCTTGAAACGAAGAATGATATCCAACCACGGATTTCACGGATCTACACGGATGAAGATTCTCGCAATCGGACGAATGCATCCATTCTGAGATCCATGAATTCGACCAGGTCCGGAAATGCTCCCATCAAACCCGTCTTATCCGTGATCATCCGTGAAATCCGTGGTCAAAAAACATTCATTCATTCGGCAACATCTCCCGGGCAAAGTTGCGCAAATGCCATTAGGACCGAAGATCAGCAACCCGGCTGCGCTTCATTTCACCTGCTGGTAGGCGGTCTTCGAAACATGATCCCGATAGGCCTCACCGGCCGGAGTGAGGGAGCCGTCCTTGCGCTGGACCATGCGGCAGTCCTCGACCCAGTTGTAAAGGGCGTAGCGCTCGACGTAGGGAAGCTTGTCGAGCATCTCGATCATCTTCCCGATGGCGCGGGCCTGCTCCTTTTCACTCGGGTCCCGATGCTTCGTCCAGTTCGCGCCGTTGTTCCACTCGGTGATCCAGATCGGTCGGCGGGTACGCTTGTGGATGTCCTCGAGAAAGGCCTCCATCTGCGCCGCAGCCGCGCGTCCATCGCCCGGATCCTCCACGGCCCGGTAGTAGTGGACGGCGATGAAGTCGACCCGAAGTTTGGCGGCATCCGCCTTGGCCATGAATTGATAGAGCCACGAAAGACCGCCGTCCGAAACCGCAGGCGAGCCCAAGCGGAGGCCGGTCTTCAGCAGACCCGGCCAACCTTGGATCGCCTGATCCACGGTGAGATTCGACTGATCCTTGTGGTCCGGCTCATTGAAACCCAGCAGATGCACGCTGCCCTTTTCCTTCCAGTCCTGATTCAAACCCGGCCAGTTGGCGTTCTGCTTGATCGGCACATATTCCAGGTCCGGCGTGGTGCGCGCGCCGATGTTCCAGTCGTAAAACCAGCCGACATTGAGGCCCTTCGAAATCCCTCCGGCGATGCCCTTCTTGACCGTCCAGCGCCACGGAAAGACTCGCACGAAGCGGACCTTGCCATCGAGTTCATCCGGCAGCGTGCGCACCTCGACGTCATCGTCCTGCGCGACGTAGTTCCGGCTGATGCCGGTGCCATCCGCATTCGTGGCGATCGTCGCCATGTATCCGTGCTTCAGCCGGAACGAGCGGATCGACCCTGGTAGCCCGTGCTTCGAATCGCCATAGGCCACATGGCATTTCAGCTCCTGCGACTGCCCGGAAAGCGATCGCTCGGGAAAGACGGACATCGCTGCATAAGCAGGACCGTGAGGAATGACGACCGTTCCGTTGCCATAGGGCACCACGCGGACATTCCCATCGACCACCGCCTTTTCATAGTAAACGAGGATCCGGTTGAGGTAGGTCGAGACCACTTTGGAAGGTGCAATTCCGTCGATGATCAACCAGGCATCCTGCGAATCGAAATTGAAGGCCCCGGTGGCGAGGGCCTCGGCCTGCACTCGCAAGGGTTGCTTGCCGGTCAGCACGACTTTCCGCGTGACCGAGGCCGGGTCGAGCGGCTCTGCCAAAGCTGCTGAGAGGATGAGCACGCATGCCATCATCAGGATTGGGAAAACTCGGCCAGCCACGTTCATTTGCCCGATAGCCTGCGCCTGCCCGGACCTCGACTCCAGAGGAAGATTTCGCCATTTGGGGGAGAGGTTGAGCCGGATTTTTCGGAAATAATCCTGTCGCGCGCGGATTTCCTGTCCGTTTTTCCCGTTGAGGCGACAGACTCATGAAAAGCATGCCGGACTCCGAACCATCCGACACCGATCTGCTCGACGGCTGGCTGCGCCACCGGCACGAGTCGGCTTTTCACGCCCTGGTCGAGCGTTACCAGGCGCTGGTGCATGCGGTGGCGCTCCGGCGTTGCGGAGATGAATCCATCGCAGCGGAGGCCACCCAACTCACCTTCATCAGCCTGGCTCAAAAAGCGAAATCCCTCCGCTCCCGCAGCACGCTCGTCGGCTGGCTGCACCTCACCTCCGTTTTTCACACCCGCAATCTGGTCCGCCGCCAGCAACGCGAGACCCGCAAACGCCAACTCCTGCGCACGCACATGGACACCCAACTCCCGGCCCCCGCCTCCGACGCCTGGTTTCAGATGCAGCCGGTCGTTGACGAGGCACTCGCCGCCCTTTCCGCCCAGGATCGCGAGACCCTGCTGCTCCGTTTCTACCGCGCCCTGAGCGTACGGGAAATCGCCAGCGTGCAGGGCATCGCCACCGACGCCGCACAGAAGCGGCTCGACCGGGCGACCGAGCGCATGCGGGGCCAACTCACACGTCGCGGCTGCACCATCGGCAGCTCACTGGCCACCGTATTGCTTGCTGGCTTCACCACCGATGCCCAGGCCATTCTCCCCTCCTCCGCCGTCATCGCCAGCAAGGCCGTCGCCGCTGCCACCACCACCACCTCACTCACCACCATCGGACTCATTACCATGACCAAGAAAGCCACCATCACCACCGCCGCCGCGCTTCTGCTTGTCGGAGTCGGTGCCATCGCCCTCGTCAATCTCGGCGACTCACCTGCCACTGAGACCACCACCAATCCTGTCACGGCAGCCACGAGACCGGGCACCACGACCGTCAGCGG
>JANOBS010000277.1:0-2183 GCA_031411755.1 Luteolibacter sp.
GTCGCCGCCATCAAGGCCCACACCGATACGCCGGTCTGCGTCGGCTTCGGCATCACCACCCCCGACCAAGCCCGCATGGTTGCAGAATCGGCGGACGGCGTGATTGTCGGCTCGGCCATCGTGAAACAGGTCGAACTGAATCCGGAAAACGCCGCCAAGGCCGTTCGCGACTTCGCCGCCCCCCTCATCGCCGCGACGAAGTCGGTCTGATTCTTCCACCATTCACGATTCACCACTTACCATTCACTTCTTCGCATGATCCTCCAATTCTACAAAATGAACGGCGCGGGCAACGACTTCATCGTTGTCGACAATCGCGATCTCTCGCTTTCCAACGAACTCGACGGTGACACGATCGCCGCGCTGTGTGACCGCCATCGCGGCATCGGCGCGGACGGTCTCCTCGCCGTCGAACCCGCTGAAAGCGGCGCCGATTACAAATTCCGCTATTACAATGCCGACGGCGGCGAGGCCGAAATGTGCGGCAATGGTGCCCGCTGCTTCGGCCGCTTCACCGCCCATCTTGGCGACGAAGTCCTTGATCGAGTGACGTTTGAAACGATCGCTGGTACCCTCGCCGCCGACATGGTTGGGGAAAATGTCCGAATCGCGATGTCCGAACCGAAGGACCTCAAGCTCGACACCGGCGTGAAGATCGAGGGCCTGGAGGCCACCCTTTCCTTCCTCAACACCGGCGTGCCGCACGTCGTGGCCTTCGTCGAAGACCTCGATGACACCGACGTCGTCGAACACGGCGCGACCATCCGCTTCCACGAAACCTTCGCCCCCGCCGGCACCAACGCCAACTTCGCCAAGGTCCTGGAACCCGGCCACATCGCCATCCGCACCTACGAACGCGGCGTCGAGGACGAGACCCTCGCCTGCGGCACCGGGATGGTCGCCAGCGCTCTGATTCATCACCTCCTGACCGGGGCTCCTTCGCCGATCCAGGTTGATGTGGAAGGTGGCGACACGCTGGAAATTGGCTTCGAAAAGACCGGCGACCAGACCTTCACCCACGTCACGCTCTCCGGTCCGGCCGATTTCGTCTTCGAGGGCGAAATCGAGATCTGAACCCGCGAAATGCCGACGCTCATCCTCATCGCAGGCCCGAATGGCGCGGGGAAAACGACCTTCGCGAAGGAAATCCTCACGACGGATCTCAAGGGCTTGCGATTCCTGAACGCCGACGAGATCGCGCGGTGACTTTCTCCGTTCAATCCTCCGTCGGTGGCCTTCAAGGCGGGGCGACTGCTGCTTTCAGAAGCCCATGAAGCCATCAAATCCGGAACCAGCTTCGCCTTGGAATCGACGTTCTCAGGCAAGGGTCACGTCCAATTGATCAATAGCGCCAAAGATCGCGGATACCGGATCGTGATTCATTTCCTCTGGTTGCCAGATGCCAATGAATCCATCGCTCGTGTCCGGCAGCGGGTCAAAAAGGGAGGCCATCACGTCCCCAGCGCGGACATTCGCAGGCGCTACCCGAGGTTGCTTCACAATCTGATCCACCTCTACCTCCCGATCTCCGACGAGTGGTATTTCTGGAACTCCCAGTCCCTGCCACCTATGCCCTTGGCAAACTCGTTCAGCCATAGTATCTACAGCGTCGAGAAGTTCATCCATCGATGATTGAGCCCACCTACCAGCCACTGAAGCCCCAATCTGAAGCGGAATTGCCTGAGCACGGGCGTATCGCCTACAGAGCCTTCAAACGCGCGGCCCGAAAACTCCGCGCGGAGCACCGCAAGCTGGGCCTGCCGATCATCGTCTGGAAAAACGGCCGCGTGGTCGAAGAGCCGGCCTGAACGGTCCTCCCCGCCTTTTTCTGCTCTCCCGACGTTCAAGGTTGGACGTCGGCCTTTTGTTATCCAAACTCCGCCTCGCCATGCATTTTTCCGGTACTTATACGGCCCTGATCACTCCTTTTCGTGACGGCAAGATCGACGTCCCCGCTTTCAAGGCCCTTGTCGAACGGCAGATCGCCGGAAACATCACCGGCATCGTCCCGGTCGGCACCACCGGGGAATCCCCGACGCTCGACATGGACGAGCACATCGAGGTGATCCGCCTCGCCGTCGAATTCGCCGCCGGACGTTGTGAAGTGGTCGCCGGCACCGGAGCCAACGCCACCCGCGAGGCCATCGAGCTGACCCAGGCCGCCGAAAAGCTTGGCGCGACGG
>JANOBS010000278.1:0-11343 GCA_031411755.1 Luteolibacter sp.
GCGAGCCGCCACCGATCTTTGCCCAGAAGCCGACCTTCTTGCGTTGGATCGGTTGGACATGGCCTTCGTAGTATTCCTGTGGCTGCTGGTCGTCGTAAGAGGGTTCCATGGGAGGATGGGAGTTGAGTTTTTCAGTCAGGCGCACCGGCCTGGAAGGTAACGTTTGATATTCTCGCGCGTGTCAGGACATCGAGGACATCGATGACCCGCTGGTATTCGGCGGTTTCGTTGGCCGAGATGGTGATGAATAGCTTCGTTTTAGCTGCCTCACTGGACTCACGAAGGTCTTTCAGGCTGCTTAGCAGTTCCGGTAAGGCTCTCGTTTCGGGAGCATCGACCGGATCATCATTGAGGTAAACCTGCCCGTCATCCTCGATACGGAGAATGACTTCATCTGGACATCCGCGAAATTCCTGTGGATCCCCAGGCAGCTTCGTCACATGGGCTTTCTCCGCCTGGACATCCCCCGCCGCGATCATGAAATACAGGAGAATGACAAAGACGACGTCGATCATCGGCGCGATCTGGAATCCCAGATGGACCTCGGCGGACGACTTGCGTGCATGATTCCTGTGTTTCATGGCGGTGTTGATTGGCTTACTCGGGGGCTCCGGCTTGGAACGTCACGTTGGTGATTTGAGCACGGGTCAGGGCGTCGAGCACATCAATGACCCGCTCATAGAGGGCGAGTTCATTGGCGTAGATGGTCACGAGCACCTTGGTGTTCGTGGAGTCGCTGCTCGTGCGGAGCTGGTTCAAGGTGCTGGCAAGTTCAGGAAGTGCCTTGATCTCCGGAGCATCCAGCGGGTCATCGTTGAGATAAACCTGACCGTCGTCCTCGATGCGGATCGCGATCTCATCGGGCAGGGTCACCTGTTCGGTGGTCGGCTCGACACTTCCGGGAAGCTTCGTGACGTGGGAGTTCTCCACCTGGATGTCACCGGCCATCACCATGAAGTAGAGAAGAATGACGAAGACAACGTCGATCATCGGCGCGATCTGGAATCCCAGATTGACCTCACCTGAGCGCGTGCGTCTGTGGCTGCGTTTTTTCATGGGAGTTACTTGTTGGATGCCGAGAAGGCGATGTCGTCGACTCCGGCTTCACCGATGAAGTTCATCACCCGCTGGATTTCTCCGGCCGGCAGCTTGACGTCTCCACGGATCACCACGCGCAGCTTCTTGTCCTTCGCCTTTCGTTCGATGAGGATGGTTTTCACTTCCTCCCAATTGGTGATGACCCTGTCGTCAAGAACCAGAACGCCTTTGTTGGTGGCCTTATCATGACGCAGATTGACGGCAAATTCATGCTTGGTCATCTCCTTGTCCTTCTCCTTGGCGTTGGGCGACACCGGCAGCTTGATCTCCTTGTCCACCTTGAGCACCTCGGCGGACGTGATCATCACGAAGAACACCAGCAGCACCAGCAGCACGTCGATCATCGGCGCGATCTGGAACTCGGGTTCCCCGTCTCCTCCTCCTCCTCCTCCGGCCATGGTGGTCGTTGATTAAGTTTGGAAATGAAAATCAGGTCTGGAACTCAGCCCTCGGCGGGAGCTTCGATCCAGTTCGGCAGGGCGGCGTAGGTTTCTTCCTGACCCACGTCGGCATTCTGAAGATACTCGTAAGGAGCATTGCGGAAAAGGCGCTCGGCCTCTTCCTGAAGGTGGTGGATGCTTCCCTGAAGCTTGTTGCGCAGGAAGTAGAAGGAGCCGAAGGCCGGAATGGCGACGAGCAGACCCGTCGCCGTGGCGACGAGCACCTCACCAATGTGGCCGGCCAGCTCGCCGACACCACCGGAGAGACCGGCGGAGCCAAGGGAGGCGAAGGCCCCCTTCATGCCGCCGACGGTTCCGAGCAGCCCGATCATGGGTGCGCAAACCCCGATAACGGAGAGGTAGTTGATGCGGGTCTGGAGGGTGCTGTTGATCTTTTCAACGGTGGAGTAGAGAGCCTCCTCGGTGGCGTCCTTGCCGTAGCCGACGGAACCCAGTGCTGCGCGGACCACTTCACAGAAGGGGCTGATCCCGGCCTTCATGGCCTGGTAGGCGCTGACGTAGTCCCCTGAGCGAAAGGAGGTCTGAGCGATCAGCAGATCCTGTTCAGGAGTCATCTTCTTCGGGCTGGTCCGCAATGAAATATCAATGATCAGCCAAACCATGGCGACCGAGCAGAGCAGCAGGATGTGCATGACCCAGCCACCTTCAAGATAGACGTCGATGAGCGATTTCTTGGTTACGGAGCCAGCGGCCTTGGCAGCTTCCTGACCGAAGGCGGTCACCGGCATGAGCAGAGCAGCATAGAAGGCTGCTTGGATGGTCTTTTTCATTTCGTAGGTTCGTGATCGGGTTTGAGAAGGATTGAAGGGATTATTTGAGACTGTCGAGACGTCGTTTGGCTTCATCAGCAAGAACGGTTCCCTTGGCATTCCGGGAAGCCGAATTGAGAAGGGCGATGGCCTCTTCGCGGCGTGTCAGGCCACTGAGGATGTCGGCGGCATTCACTTCAGCCGCCGCGTTGAGGAAAATGCTGCCGGTTGGATAGACTCCGGTCACGGTCAAGAAAGCTTCAAGCGCCTCTGGGTCACGCTTCGAATCCCGGAGCAGCTTGGCGGTGAAGAAGGTCGCATAGGCCGCGACTGCAGCAGGCTGGTCGTCAGTGGTGAAGTCCTTGAGCGCCTCGAGGCGCTCTTCGATCTTCGACGAGGCTGGCAGCATCAAGGCCTTGCCTAGCCGCGCAAAGGGATCGAGTCCCTTACCAGGTCTGGTTTCCGAAATCTCCTTGCCGATGGCGTCCGCCTTAGGTCCCTTGCCATCGAGCGCATTCGCCACAATCGCGGCGCGGGCAGCCTCCAGCCAGAAGTTTCCGGGGATCTTCGAGGTGAGCTGATGGACGGCGAGCACCGGATCCAGAAGTTTCGCTGCCTCGGCGGGCTTGCCACTGAGGAGCAGGGCGGTCGCCTGCCCGACCGCTTCCGGGCGCTCACCGTAGACGTGGTCGGCGCTATCAAATGGAAACGATTGACCTGCGGCATATCCTTCGACCGGAGTGGTGACCACCAGGTTCGTCCCTTGGAGGGAGAGGGCGGAAAGGGGCACGGAGCGACCGCTCTTGAAGACAATCTGCGTTGGCTCGGCGGCCATCACAGCAGGCCCGATCAGGGCGACGCCAAGGAGAAGAGTGCGGGAAACAAATGTAGGCATCATGGGGCGAAAAATTATTTGTTGAGCTTCTTCCGGGCCTCTTCGGCGCGGGAGGTCTTTTCCAGCTTTGGCAGGGTGCCCAACAATTCAAGGATCTCCCCAGCCAGCTTGTCGTCGTGCAGCTCAAGGGCGGTTTCGTAGTCCTGCCAGAAAGCTTCCGCGCAGACATCCGGGAAGCTCTTGTAAGCGCTCTGCACCCGTTGGTAGGTGAAATGGGCTTTCTTGAGAAGCTCTCGGGTGGAATCGATGTTCGGAGCCTTCGTGGCCTGGCGGCGATAGCTGCGGGCCATCAGCAGATAGGCCTTACCGGCGGCCTCGCCACGGAACATCTTGTTGCCGACGATTTCATTTCCGAGATCCTCTGCCATCTTGGCCTCGCCGGTTTCGACGAGAGCCTCCAGCTTGCCGAGATTCGCCTCCTTGAAGCGGGACATACCCTCATTCAGCAACGCGTTGTCGAAAATCTTCAGCGCCTCATCCGGCTTCTTGCGTGCCAGTGCGATCTGACCGAGCCCGACGGGACCCGCATCCGAGAATGCGGAATCGGCATAGCGATCCTTGAGACGCTGGAACATGGCCTCGGCCTCAGCAAGCTTGCCGGCCTTGAGATGGATGTCGCCCACGACGGTGAGCAGCGCCGGGCTGAGCACGGCGGGATCGGTCGAGGTGGTGGCAATGCCCTTCAGGTAGAGTTCGGACTTTTCGTTGCGCTTCAGCGCCTGAGCCAGTCTGGCGCGGGCGTAGTAGATGCGGGCATTGGTCGTGGCGTTCTCCTTGCCCTCGGCCACCTTGTTGAGGAGATCGACCAACTGCTTGTCGACGGCTTCAGGATCGATGTTGGCAGGCTTGACGTTGCGGGGCACGAAACTCTTGACCAGTTCGTCGATCAGAAGCTCCACGAGTTCAGAGCTCGGATCGGAGATCTTGGCCTTGAGCTGGTCGGCGATCATCTGGGTGCCTTCCTCCACCTTGCCCTCGCGCTGTTTGGCCTTTACGATCCAGACGATGCTGGACATGACCAGCCCGCTGCCTGGGTAGGTTTCCACGAATTTACCGTGGAGTTCGGCGATGCCCTTCCAGTCCTTGCGGCCCTGGAGAATCGTCGTGGCGGAATCAATCGCGTACTGGATGACGTCGTCAGGGCTTTTCGTGTAGATCGCCTTCTTGTAGGCCTCCAGGGCGATGTCCTCTGGATTGGCTCCACGAGCCTGTTCGGTCGTCATCTTCTTGGCGGTGTCCGCGAGCAGGCAGAGGATCGAGCCGCCTGCCGGATCATCCGGATGGACCTGGATGAAACCGTCAAGATCACGCACGATCTTGTCAGGGCTGACTTCCTTATCGTTGGAGTCGATGAAGGCCAAGCGGTAGATCATGTCACCGGCATAGTGGCCATCCGGGAACTTGGTGAGGTACTCCTTACAAGCTGCAAGCGTCTGCTTGTAGTTGTTGGTGAGGAAGTGAGCCATCGCCACGTAATAAAGGGCAGTCTCGATCTGTGTGCTGTTCGGGTAGGTCTTGATGAAACCGCCGAGCAAAGTAGCGGCTTCGGCGTGGTTTCCACCCTGGAACTTGGCGACGCCTTGATAGAAGGTGTAGCGGTCAAGATCCGTCGATTTCGGGAACCGGGTTTTCAGATCGCCATACCAGGTTTCGACCTGATCCCACTTGCCACGTTGGACGAGGATCTCACCAACAAGCAGGGCGACCTGCTCGGCATTCTCGGCATCCGGATACTTGAGAAGGTAGCGCTGGCCGAGCTCCAGGAGCTTGTCGATGTTCTGGAGCTTGTTGTAGAGCACCACCTCGGCGAAAGCGGCGGATTTGGCGTCGACCGCGGTTTCGTAGTTGAGGCGGAGGGTTTTGAAACAGACGAGTGCTTCCTCTTCGCGCTTCAGGAGGTAGAGGCAGCGGCCACGACGCATCAGCATGGCGGCATCGAGCTGCGGCAGCGCCTCGATGGCCTTGATCGCGGTTTCCGACTGGTCGATAGAACCTTTCAGGGTGCTGAGGAACTCACCAAGATTGGTGCGTTGCTCGATCGGTTTGGCGGCCTCGGCCTTGACCCGATCCTCAATAAACTTGAGGTCCTTGCGCTTGCCGTCGAGGGCGGCTTGCTGGATTGAGAGAATTTCAGCCCTCGGCGGGATGGAGCGGAAGATGGCCAGGGCCTCCTCCAGCTTGTCGGCACGAACGAGTTCATCGCCTTTAACGGCCACCTGATTCGCATACCAAGCCATCGAATCCCGCACACCTTCCTGATTGATGAGCCGATCCAGGTAGGCAACGAGGTCGTCCAACTTCCCGGTGTCCGCGAGCAGGCCGATCACTTCGACGGCAGCACTGGTCTGCTGGGGAGTCTTCACATCCGAGCCCATCAGGCTGCGGAACACCTTGAGGGCGTCTTCGGGCTGTTTGAGTTCGTTGTAGGCCTGTCCAAGATAAAGACCGGCTTCGGTGCGGTACTTCGGATCACTGGCCGCGCGCTTGAGTGGATCAAGAGCGGCCTGCATTCTCTGAGGGCCACCCTGATCCATGATCGCCTTGCCCAGCCCGAGGTAGCTGCGACTGGTGTATTCGCTCTTGGGGAAACGCTTGATGACATCCTCAAAAGCTGTCTCCGCCTTGGTCAGACTTCCGACGTCTCCTGCGCCTCCTGCAAGCAAGTGGCCGAGCCCGATGTTGAAGTAGAGCATGTCCATCGGTCCCTTCGGATTCGGACCGAGCGCCTTGATGAGCTCTTCGATCTTGGCGATGGCGACTTCGTATTTCTTCTCGCCGAAGGCGGTTTCCGCCTCCTTCATCAGGCGGTTCAGGGTCGCTGGACCAACCACCACAACAGGAGGTGGCTTGACCGGCGGCGGAGCCTGGGCACACAGCGAACCGGCCGACACGGCAATGATGGAGGCACACAGGATGTGGCCGTACTGCTTGGGTTTGAAGGAGGCCATACGAGGAATGGTGAGGGGTTTTTTCATGACCACAGGGATTGTCAAGCTACGAGGACACGCCAAGGAAATCTACATCAGAAGGGACGCTGGTCTAGGAGGGTTTTGAAGGTGAAAACAGAATTTTTCCCAGCTGATGAAACTTCCGAATTGGGCTTTCAGTAGTCCATTGGTTTTAAGTTTTCAATTAGTGCCCCATTTGGACGGGCCGCGTCGAGCCGAAACAACGCGACAATTGGCTGCCGTGCGGTCGCCTGACGACGATTCTTGTCCAACTCCCGAATCAGCAAGGAGGCGCGAAACCACCTGCCTGAAATCTCACTGGTGAGAATTTTCATCGGGCTGTTTCTCCCAGCCATGACTTCAGGCCCACGATCCGTCTTGCCGTGGGAAATTTCCTCTCTCCTCTCAAAGAATTTGAGCCGTTAGCGAATGCCGTTGCGCTCAGGGAGGCGGGCACCGAAGGCCTTGCTACGACCTCAGGACTCGGCATCCACAGCCGCCTTCGTGATGCGCATGTCGATGACTGGAAGACGCATCCGCACGGGACTGCCTGGGGTTGAGGGATGAGCCAAACTCCACGCAGCCACATTTTCGGCCATCGCCGGGTTTTAGGCATTGCCTGATAATCAGGAAGTGTTGCACATTTCGCCTAGGCGCGGCGGGGTTTTCCAGATGGGAAGATCCTGGCTGGGCTGTGGATCATTTTCACGCAGACAAGAATCGTGTCGAAATCCCTCAAGGTCGTGATCGCATGTGGTGGCACCGGTGGCCACCTGTTTCCCGGAATCGCCGTGGCCGAGACCCTGCAGGCTCGCGGACATCAGCCGCTGCTGCTGATTTCCCAAAAGAAGGTCGATCGTGAAGCCTCGGCAAAGTATCGCGGTCTGAACTTCGAGGCGATCGAGGCGGTGGCGAAGCCGAAGACCTTTTCCCCAAAGATGCTGCCCTTCCTGTGGAAGCTCTGGAAAACGACGCGCCAGTGCAAACGTCTGCTGAAGCAGTTCAATGCCGACGCGGTGCTCGGCATGGGCGGCTTCACCTCGCTGCCACCGGTGCTGGCCGGACACCGGATGGGCCTGAAGACCTTCGTGCACGACTCCAATGCGCGACCCGGTCGGGCAAACGTCTTGACCAGCCGTTTCTGCAATCGGGTATTCCTCGGCATGGAGGCCGCGCGGCCGTTTTTTCATCAAAGCGCGATTGTGCTCACCGGTACACCGGTTCGCGATGAAATGGTGAACCTTCCCTCGCGGGCGGAGGGCGCCGAGGCCTTCCGGCTCGATCCGAAAAAGTCGATCCTGCTGGTGATGGGGGGCAGTCAGGGCGCGAAACGCCTCAACGACCTCGCCGCCGAAAGCGCCGCGCTTTTTCCCGATGACATCCAGATCCTCCACATCGCCGGCACCGCCGATCTGGAACGGGTGCAGCAGACCGTGGGCAATCGCGACAACTACCGCGTCGTCGGATTCTGCGACAAGATGGCCCTAGCCTACGCCGCGTCCGATCTGATTGTCGCCCGCTCCGGTGCCTCCAGCCTCACGGAAATCGCCCACGCCGGACTGCCTTCGATTCTGGTCCCCTACCCTTACGCCGCGGACGACCATCAGACGAAAAACGCCGTCGTCTTCTCGGACGCCGGCGCGGCGGCACTGGTGCAGGAATGTGATCTCGATGCCGCGAAACTGGCCCAACTTGCTTCCGGCATTTTGAACGACTTGCAAACCCACGGCCGCATGGCACAAGCCGCGCGCGCGCTCGATGTCCCGGATGCCTCCGTCCGGGTCTGCGACGCGATCGAAGCGACCCTTTCCTGACATGAACGTTCTCAGCCAGCGCCTGACCGACCGCAGCCAACCGCTGCACATCCACCTTATCGGCGTGGCCGGTTCGGGCATGAGCGGGCTCGCCCTGCTGCTGCTGGGCATGGGTCACAAGGTCAGCGGCTCGGACCGCGTCACGACCGCGGAAACCGAGCGCATGCAGAAGGTAGGCCTGCAGTTTTCCTCCCCGCACACCGCCGAGGCAGTCCGTGGTGCGGACCTCTTGGTTTACTCGTCGGCGATCCGTCCCGAGAACCCCGCCTACGCCGCCGCGCATGCCGCCGGGATCCGCTTGCTGAAGCGCGCCGAATGCCTCGCCGCGATCCTCCACACCAAGAAGGGCATCATCGTTTCCGGCACTCACGGCAAGACGACCACCTCGTCGATGACCGCCCACATCCTCCGCGAGGCCCAGCTTTCCCCGAGCCACTACGTCGGCGCGGAAATCCCGATCCTCGGCGCGAACGCGAAGTGGTCCGAAGAGGGCGAGTTCATGGTCGCGGAGGGCGATGAAAGCGACGGCACGCTGGCACTCTATCGCCCCGAGCATGCCATCGTGCTGAACATCGAGGCCGAGCATCTCGATTTCTACCGCGATCTCGATCACATCCGCGAGGTCTTCGCGCAGATGATGTCGCAGACCCGTGGCCGCATCGTTTATTGCAAGGAGGATCCCGTCGCCGCCGAGCTTTGTGGTCCGCGTGAAAACTCGGTTTCCTACGGCTGGTCGGATGCCGACTACGTGGCCGCCGATCTTCGTGAACTGCGCGGCTCCAGTGCCTTCACCGTGGTGCGTCGTGGCGAGGTGCTCGGCGACATCGAGCTCGGCATTCCCGGTCGTCACAACGTCCTCAACGCCCTCGGTGCAATCGCCCTGGCCGACGGCTGCGGCGCGGACTTCGCTCTAACAGCCCGCGCGCTTTCCACCTTCGCCGGAGCCAAGCGCCGTTTCGAAACCAAGTATCTCTCCTCGCGCATCCGCATCATCGACGACTACGGCCATCATCCATCCGAGCTCGCGGCCACGCTCCAGACCGCGCGTTCGTTGAAACCGGGTCGCGTCGTCGTGCTGTTCCAGCCGCACCGCTACTCGCGCACCCAGGCCCTGGCCGATGATTTCGGAAAAGCCCTGCAGGCCGCCGACCGCGTGTTCATCACCTCCGTTTATGCCGCCAGCGAACTGCCGATCCCCGGCATCAGCGGCGAGACGATCGTCGAGGCTGTTAGAAAGCACGGCGACATCAAGGTCACCTCGGTGCCCGACCTTTCCATCGCCCACCACACCGTCGGCAATGCCCTGGAGGACGGCGACCTGCTGATCACTCTCGGCGCGGGGAATGTCCACGAGGCCGGCACGAAGATCGCGCGCGACCTGAAGTCGCTCGATGAGATGCTGGCCCTCGTCCCGAAAGGCGACATCGACGGCAAGCTCTACGAACCGATGCGCCGCCACACGACCATGCTCGTCGGTGGCCCGGCGCAGTTCTGGCTGGAGCCGCACAGCTTCGAGGCCTTCGCCGCGCTCGTGAACTACTGCAGGGATCGTAGCATCGCCGTCCGCGTCGTCGGCCGCGGCTCGAACCTCCTCGTCTGCGACGGTGGCATCCGAGGTGCGGTGATCCATCCCAACGGCGGCGTCTTTTCCGAAGTGAAGGTCGTCGACGGACTGCTCGTCGCCGGAGCCGGAGTGCGTCTGAAAAAACTCGCCAGCTCGGCGGGCGACGCGGGCATCGGCGGCTTCGAGTGGATGGAAGGCATCCCCGGCAATGTCGGTGGAGCCCTGCGCATGAATGCCGGAGCGATGGGCATCGAGACTTTCGACCAGGTGGTCAGCGTCACCTTCCTCGACGAGGACGGCGAGATCCGCACGCGCAGCCGCGAGGAGATCGTGGCCCATTACCGCAACGTCCCGGACCTGCGGAGAAACTTCGCGCTGCAGGCGGTCTTCAAGGGCATGCCCGATTCCGCCGGACACATCAAGGAACGCTGGGACGCCTCCCGCGCCAAACGCCGCACCTCCCAACCGATCGCCGCCAGCGCCGGCTGCATGTTCAAGAATCCGGAGTCCACTCCAGCCGGAAAGCTCGTCGATGAGCTCGGCTTGAAAGGCTCCTCGCACGGCAAGGCCGCCGTCTCCGACATCCACGGCAATTTCATCGTCAACTCCGGCGGTGCCTCGGCCAGCGACGTGCTTGGCCTGATCGAAACCATCCGCGCCACCGCCCGCGAACAACGCAACATCGAGCTCGAACCCGAGGTGAAGATCCTCGGCGACGACGAATTCACTTTCTGACCCATGATCGATCCCACCCTCCTCATCGCCGTCCTCATGGGCGGCCCCGGTTCCGAGCGCGAGGTTTCCCTAGCCTCCGGCAAGGCCGTGCTCAAGGCCCTCCAGGAACGCGGCTTGAACGCGGTTGGCGTCGATGTGACTGGCAAGGAAGTCGATCTTCCCGAAGGCACCGGTCTCGCCTTCAACGTCATCCACGGCACCTTCGGCGAGGACGGCCAGCTCCAGGACATCCTAACCGCGAAAGGCGTGCCCTACACCGGAGCCGGAGCCAAGAGCAGCCGCCTCGCCTTCGACAAGAACCTCGCGAAAGCTCTTTTCCTCGCCGACAAGGTCCCGACCCCGCTCGCGGAAATCGTCGATGTTTCCGCAGGCGTGAAGCTTCCGCTCATGCTCGCGCCTTTCGTGGTGAAGCCACCCCGTGAGGGATCGAGCGTCGGTGTCCACATCGTCCGCGATCAGGCCGAGGCCATGGCCGCGATGGAGGATGCGGCCCGTTATGGAAACGACATCCTCGTCGAGCAGTTCATCGAGGGCAAGGAACTCACAGTCGGCATCTTCGACGACACCGCGATGCCGATCGTCCACATCGCGCCACGCTCCGGGTTCTACGACATGTCGAACAAGTACCCGTGGCTCAGCGGTGGCGTCGGCAGCGACTACTACTGCCCGGCCGATCTCGATGAAGAAACCACCGCCGCCGTGAAAGCCGCCGCCCTGGCCGCACACCGCTCGCTCGGCATCGAGGTCTACTCGCGCGTCGACGTGCTGCTTGATGCGCAGAACCGGCCCTTCGTCCTGGAGGCGAACACGATTCCCGGTATGACGGAAACGAGCCTGCTGCCGAAATCCGCCGCCGCGCATGGCATTCCCTTCGCCGACCTCTGCATCCGCATCGCTGAAATCTCGCTGAGCCTTCGCACGAACGTTTAACTCCGACTGCCATGTTCAAACGCCGCACCAGCAACTCCCGCCAACGCTCCCGCATGAAGCGCCTCGAAGTGCGTGTCATGTCGCCGCGCATCGCCTGGTTCGGCTTCCTCAAGCTCTGCGGTCGCAGCGCGAAATACACGCTCATCCTC
>JANOBS010000279.1:0-25929 GCA_031411755.1 Luteolibacter sp.
GGATCGTCTTGTCATCGACGTCGGTGATGTTCCGGACGTGGAAGGCGCGGGTTCCGCCGGTTTCCAGGGTGCGACGGAAAACATCCTGGAGCACGAAGGTGCGGAAATTGCCGATGTGCGCGGGGCCGTAAACGGTGGGACCGCAGCAGTAGAATCGGAAGGTGGAGCCGTCGATCGGGGCAAGGGTGCGTTCGCTCCGGGTCAGCGTGTCGTAAAGCCGCATGCGCGGGGTTTACGGGGAGATTTCCGAGGGGGCAAGCTTCAGACGACTCAGTTAGAACGGCGTCGTCGGAGCAGGAGCAGTGAGCTGGCCGTCAGAAGCAGCAGGCTGGAGGGCTCGGGGACGGTTTCGACCTGCACTTCGATTTGCGTTTGAACCGGGGCTGAACCGTGCTCGGCGATCTCGATCGGCAGCGCGACGGTTGACTCAGAATGCGAGGACATCGCCGGAATCGTGGCGGTGGAACCCGAGCGATTGGCCTTGGCGGGTGCCCACACGACCACCGCAGGGAGGGCAAGGAGCACTCCTGCGAGAACGATCAGGTGGAGCGCTCGTGCCTTCATGGACCCGGGCAAAGTGGCTAATTTTAAAAAATAATCAACTTATTTTAAATAATTTGCCCCGGCTTTCAAGAATTCGTGATTTGGGTCCGCTTCATTCCTGTGTAGCATCAGGTCAGCGATGGAAATTTTCCGAGACGAACGGGTGAAGCAGGTGATCGTGGCGGTCGCGATCCTGCTGGGCGTGATGGTGGTCTCGGTCGCGATCCGTCTGGCGGGCGCGGCTCCGGGCCTGCTGGGTGAATGGTTCGGGATGATCGCGGGCTTCCTGTCGACTCCGGTGCTGCTGGAGATTTCATTTTTCACCATCGGCCTGATCATCGTGGTGTCGGTGAATCACTGGCGGATGAAACGGGAGGGCGATGAATTCGTCTACCTGGAGCAGATCAACGAGCCGGAGCTTTTGGTCGGGCTGCCGGATCAGGCGAAGTGGGCGATTTACGGAAAGCCTCCGCTGCCAGGAGAGGAGCCATCCTTGCTGGATCAGGCGGAAGGGGCGCTGGCGATCGGGGATTTCGATGCGGCGACGGCGGCTCTTGGCGCGATGGAGGCGGATGAGCTTCATCGACCTGAGGTGAAATCCGTGCGGATCGCGCTGGCGAAGGCGACGGGCCGGGAGGATCTCGTGAGTCGGTTGGAAAACGAGGGCTGACTGGTGGTTGCGTCTCGCGTGGAATCTGCGATGCAAGGGGCGAGCCAATGATTCCCGTCTTCTTCAGTTGTGAGCATGCCACCTGCGCGGTGCCTGAACCGTGGCGTGACTTGTTCCGTGGACATGAGGAGGCGGTGGCCTCGGCAGAGGGTTGGGAGCCTGGCGCGCTGAATCTGGCACAGGGCTTCGCGATCAAATTCCGCACGCCGCTGGCGCATGGCGATGTCACCCGGTTGCTGATCGATCTGGAGGCCATCGGCGACGCGAAATGGAGCCGCTTTTCCTCTACACTCACCGACGTCCAGCGCAGCAAACTGATGGATCGCCACGAGCGACCGTTCAGGGAAGCGGTCAGATCCAAGGTCGCGGAGGCGCTGCGACGCGGTCCGCTGGCAGCTCAGGTGCTCATTCACGCGGCAGCTCCCGAGGAGGGGGCGGTCCTGATCGAGGTGGTCGATGGCGATGAGTTCGCCGGGGAACTTGCAGCGGAGTGGTGCCGCGCTCTTGGTCAGGGAGCGGACAAGGTGAAGGCCTCGGTCCAGCGGGTTCCGGAAGTTTCAGCAGTTGGGATGTCGCTCCGGCAAACTTACGATCCATCCAAGCTGGCGGTCATGGTCCTGCGGGTTTCCTCGACCTATTTCCTTGAGGGTCGTCCGCTGCGATGGGAGAAGGCGAAAAAGCGGCTGATCGACAGTCTGGCGGAAGCTGCCGAGGTCTTCAGTCGCGCCCCAGAAAGCTCTTCGTCTGCTGAAGGGTAAGCTTCCGCTGATCCCGGTAGTCGATGATTTCCGGCTGCTGGAAAACGCGACGCCTGACGTCTGTTTCGGCATCGGAGGGGCGATCCATGCGTTTCCCATCCGCCTCGCGGGCGCTTTTGGTGGCGTAATCCCCTGTCTCGTAATTCGTGCCGCCTTCACGGGCTGAAAGTTTGCCATCGCGTGCCTCCGAGCCATCGAAGCGCGAGGTCTTCGCGAACCGACTGCCGTCGGTATCGCCCTCGAAGGTCTTGTGCTCGTAGTCTTTGCTGCCCCACCAGGATTTCTTGGCGTACTCCCCGGCCTTGTATTCCTTCTTGGCGTAGTCGCCCTTGAAATAGGGAGACTCGCCGACGGATTCGAACGAACTCCTGCGATCGACTTTGGGCTTCCAGTTGCCTTCGCTGTCCTGCGTGAATCCGGACTTCTCGTTCATCCGCTGGGAAAGCGATCGATGCTGGTCCGCGCCGCCACTTGACCCGGACTTCTGCGCGCACGAAGCCACCAAGGCCACGACGAGTAGGGCAGAGAGATGGAAAGTGACCTTCACCGGGGTGGAACCATGAGTGTGATCGAGTGTCGGCGCAACGGAAAAGCCCGGGGGTCAGAGGGTGACCTGGGCTCCGAGTTCCACGACCCGGTTTGGCGGCAGCTTGAAGTAAGCGGAGGCGGGCGTGGCATTGCGGAGCATCGAAGCAAAGATCGTCAGGCGGAATTTCTGCCACGCCGTACAGACCTTTCCGGTGATGATGGTCTCGCGTCCGAGGAAAAAGCTGGTGCGCCCCGGGTGGTAGCCGATTTCCGCCGGCATGCCGTCCTTCAGTGCACGCGGGACGTCCGGCTCCTCGGAAAAGCCGAAGCGCAGCACGACCGAGAAGAAGCCCTGGCCAAGATCCTTGAACTCAAATCGCTCGGCCGGTTTCGACGTGGCGACGTCGAGCGTGACGACGTGCAGCAGGATCAGCCGCTCGTGAATGACGCCATTGTGCTTGAGATTGTGCAGCAGCGGGACCGGCACTGAATCGATCTGGCCGGTCATGAAAATGGCCGTACCCCGGACGCGGGGAATCGTGCCGCGCGAGACCTGGTCGAGGAGGTCTTCCAAAGGAATTTTCTGCCGCTGGAGCTGGCGACCGCTGCGATTGCGTCCCCACGTCCAGGTGGTCATGAAGAACATCACCACCGCCGCGACTCCGAGGGGCAGCGCACCACCATGGATGATTTTCAGCCCGTTGGCGGCGAGGAAGGCCATGTCCACCGCGAGGAAGACGCCAGCCAGAAGCCCGGCCTGCAGCTTCGTCCACTTCCAGATCTTCAGCGCGGCCACCCAGAACAGCACCGACGTCGCGGTCATGGTCAGTGCGATCGCGATGCCGTAGGCGGCAGCAAGATTCGTCGAGGACTCGAAAATGGCGACCAGCAGCACGCAGGAAATTGCCAGCAGCCAGTTCACCATCGGCAGGTAGATCTGGCCCTTTTCCGTCAGGGATGTGTGGAAAACCCGGAGCCGTGGCAGGCAGTTGAGCTGGATGGCCTGGGCCGTCAGCGAGAAGGCCCCGGAAATCAGCGCCTGGCTGGCAATGATCGCCGCCAGTGTGGCCAGGATCGAGAGCGGCAGCACGAAGGCCTGCGGCACCAGACGGAAAAACGGACTGGCGATGGCCTCCGGAGTGCGTTCGAGCAGTGCCGCCTGCCCGAGGTAATTCAGGATCAGCGCCGGACAGACCACCACCCACCACGCCAGCCGGATCGGCCTGCGGCCAAAGTGCCCGAGGTCCGCATAGAGAGCCTCGCCCCCGGTCACGGCGAGGAAGACCGCCGCCAGCAAGGGCAGCGCGTGATGCCATTCATGAAGCAGGAAGCTGAACGCCGAGGTCGGAGTCAGCGCCCACAGCACCATCGGGGTCTTCGCCAGCGAGGCGATGCCGGTGCCCGCCAGCACGCCGAACCACAGCAGCACGATTGGGCCGAACAGCTTGCCAACCTTTCCCGTACCGAAGCGCTGGATCGCAAAAAGACCGATGAGGATCACGATCGAGATCAGGGGAATGGTCTCCTTGCTCAGGTTCAGTTGCGCCTCCTTCAGACCTTCCACGGCGCTGAGCACCGAAATGGCGGGAGTCAGCATGCCGTCCGCGTAAATCAACGCCGCTCCGAACAGCCCAAGCATGAAAAACCAGCGCTGGCCCTTTTCCCCCGGCACCACTGACCGGATCAACGCCGCCAGCGCGAGCACGCCGCCCTCGCCACGGTTGTCGAGTCGCAGGATCATCCGCAGGTATTTGAATCCCACGATGAACAGCAGGGACCAGACAATGAGGGACGCCGCCCCCACCAGGTTCGCGGCGCTGATCGGTGCCCCGTGCCCTTCGGCAAAACACTCACGGAAGGCATACAAGGGACTGGTCCCGATGTCCCCGAAGACGATCCCCAGCGCACTCATCGTGGCGGCCCATGGCAGCCCTTGGCGCGCCTCACTTCCAGATTCGACCTGACTCATTCGGCGGTTCGGTTTGTAATGCGGCCGACCCTCGGGGGCGGCACGCGGGCAGATCAGCGTTCACCTCGACCCGGAAATCAAGCCAATTTACCGGATCAGCCGGGCTCGACAGCCCATCGGATCTCGTGCATCTTCCCGTCAGATACATGACCAGATTGATCGCCATCCTCATTGCAGTGTCCTCGGTTGGGGCGCTTGCCGCTCCGCCGAAGATCGCGCTCGTTCGTGTCCGCGACGTCTATCGGCTGATCCCCTCGACGAAGACCGAGCAGGCCGCCATCGAGGCGCTTCGTGCCGAAATCCTCAAGGATCGACGCGCCGACGAGCTCCGCAAGCTCATCGCCGAGCTCCAGACTCTCCAAGCCGAACTTCAGCGGCTGAATGAAACTGCCGGCGCGGACACCACCCGACGCGATGCCCTCGTCCGTGATTACGAAATCAAGCGCAGCAGCGTGCAGTCCCTCCAACAGGACTTCGAAACCTTCCGCAACGACAAGACCCTCGAGATCAATCGCAAGATGGTCGATGGCATGAAGGCTTCCCTCGATCGCATCAACGCCGCCGCCCAGAAGCTCGGTGCTGATAAGGGCTACGACTGGATGCTCGACAGCTCCGGCAACACCAACACCGGACTCCCCTTTGTGCTCTACTCGAAGGACGCCAAGGACCTCACCGATGAGCTAACCTCCAGCCTTTCCGCCGCCTCCGCCAGTGCCTCCACGGCTCCCGCTCCCGCGCCTCCCAAGAAGCCCTGATCCGATGGAAACGCTCCAGTCTCTCCTCCAGCAGCCCTTCGTCTGGGGCTTGCTCCTTGGCCTGCTGGTCGCCGGTTTTCTCTGGAAATCCGGCTTCTCCGCCAAGCGTGCGCTCGCCAGGGAAATCAAGCGCCTCGAAACCGAGCAGCGCGATCTAACAAGTCACCTCAATACCCAGCTCAAGATCAACGCCAGCGGCAATCAATCGCTCCAGGCCGAACTCGATGACCTGCGGAAACAGAACGAGATCCTCCGCGTCAACAGCGCCGCCCTCCAACAGAAACCCGGCCGCGCCGAGCAACGCCAGCTCCAGATCACCGAAGCCGCCGTGCGCCTCATGCGCGAACAAGCCCCCGGCTTTGCCCCCGCCTGGGAAAAGGCCCTCCGCCAGGCCGAAGCCGAACTCGAAGCCGCCGACTCCGGATTGAAAAAACTCGTCCGCCGCGTGATGCCGGGCTTCGGAGGATCAGGCTCCTCGACCGCACCGATTCTCATTTCTGAGGAGAAGTCCGAGGGTTGATTCAGACTTTGTTCCCATCCAATCGGTTTGGATTCTATTATTTGGAGTTCCAAAAATCGCTTTGAATAGCACAGAATTACGTGCTTAGTTCCGGCGTGCGCCTGGACCTCAAGGAAGATGTGGTGAGTCTGACTGACTTCGCACGAAACACGAAGCAGCATGTCGAAGAACTGTCTCTTTGTGGACGGGCGAGAATCCTGACTCAGAACGGCAAGGCCTCGGTGGTGGTGCTCTCCTTGGACGCTTTTGAGAAAATGGCTCAGGATGCGGAAGATTACCGTCTGGATCTGAGACTTCGTGAGGCCGTAGAAAGCTACACCAAGGGAGATCGAGGAGCCGCGGCCAAGACAGTCATGTCTGAACGATCAAAAAGAGACGTTTAACCACGGATTTCACAAATTCACACGGATAAGATCTGCTGCTTTTGGAAGGCAGAAACCTGTTCTTCTCTGATCCGTGCCCATCCGAGATATCCGTGGTCAAAAGATTCTTCAACATTGTCCAATCGAAGATTTTCAACCACGAATTTCACGGATTTACACGGATAAGACCCGCTGCTTTTCGAAGGGAGAATGCTATTCTTTCTATCCGTGCCCATCCGGGAAATCCGTGGTCAAAATCTCTGCCTCAATTCAACCAGCCATAAATCCAGAACCCATCCTCTACCGCGAGCTTTCGGAGTCCATCATCGGAGCCGCGATGCAGGTCTTGAATACTTTGAAGCCAGGCTTGAATGAAAAGGCCTATGAGAATGCCTTGGTCATCGAATTGAAGAAGCGTGGACACACCGTCGAACAATAGCGCCGTTTTGATGTTCTGTATGACGGTCAGCTTGTGGACACCCTGGTGCCGGATTTGCTGGTCAATGGTCTGGTGGTCGTGGATCCCAAGGTGGCAAGCGCGTTCACCGAAACCCATTTGGCCCAAATGATGGGCTACCTTGCCATCGCCGACTTTCGTCTCGCCCTGCTCATCAATTTCAAATTCGCCGATCTTCGCTGGAAGCGGGTCGTCAGGTGAATGTGGGATTAAAGAGGTTTCAACCACGGATGGAACGGATTTTCACGGATAAGAACAGACGTCTAGCAAGTCACAGCCCAGTTCTTCTCTGATCCGTGCTAATCCGAAAAATCCGTGGTCAAAAATCTCTACGACATGAGCAGGCTTTCCTGAACAAGGAACCCTTCCATCCGCGTCCTTTTGGATTGTCCTGCGGGCCTTTGAGCACCAAGCTTCGCGGCAATGCCTGCCCGGAGTTCTTCTGCCCTCTCGCGGCTTCTCAATGACGTCGGCCCTGTTGACAAGGTCGCCATCGAGGAGCGGGTCGCCAAATACACCACGCGTAGTATCAAAAAGACCTCGAAGGTCCAGGCGCTGAAACTCGCCGTGACAATGGTCGATCTGACCACGCTGGAAGGCAAGGACACGCCGGGAAAGGTCGCCTCGCTTTGCCGGAAGGCGCTCAACCCCCACGACGATCCATCGATCCCGAAAGTCGCCGCCGTCTGCGTGTATCCCGCGATGGTGAAGCACGCCGCCAAGCACGTGAAGGGCACCGGCGTCCGCATCGCTTCGGTTGCCACCGCATTTCCCTCGGGACAAGCCCCCTTGAAAACCCGCCTCGCCGAAGTGAAGGCCGCCGTGGCCGATGGCGCGGATGAGATCGACATGGTGATCAACCGCGGAGCCTTTCTCGCCGGTGAAGTCCAGCTCGTGCAGGACGAGATCGCCGCCGTCGTTGAAGCCTGCGGCGACGCCACGCTCAAGGTCATCCTCGAAACCAGCGAGCTCGAAACCTACGGCAACATCCGCGCCGCGTCCTTTCTTGCGATGCAGGTGCTGCGCCCCGGGGACTTCATCAAGACCTCGACCGGCAAGACCTCCTCGAATGCCACCCTCGGCAACAACCAGGTGATGCTCGAGGCCATCCGCGACCACTACCTCTCCACCGGCATCGCGATTTCCATGAAACCCGCCGGCGGCATCCGCACGGCGAAGCAGGCGATCCAGTTCCTTATCGCGATCAAGGAAACCCTCGGTGATGCCTGGTTGAACAACCGCCGCTACCGCTTCGGAGCCTCCGCCCTGCTGAACGACCTGGTCCGGCAGTTGGTGAAGGAAAAGACCGGCGCGTATCAAGCTCCGTGGACCTTCAGCGAGGACTCTTCGGGATATTAATGACGAATTTCGAATTCCCGAACGCCGAAACCTAATCCTCCTGATCGAATTGTCTGACCGCCCTCTTCTTCGTCATTCAGAAATTCGTCATTCCTCATTCTCTTCATGAAATCCTCCCGCTCCATTCCTTCCCGCGAACTCCTGTTCGGCGATCTCTGGGAATACGATCCCGCTCCGGAAACGGCGGATCCGCAGATCGAATCGCGCTATGGACTTTTCATCGGCGGGAGATTCGTCGCGCCGAAGACCCGGAAGTACTTCGATTCGATCAGTCCGCGCGATGAGAAGAAGCTGTCTGAAATCGCGCTCGCCGGCCCCGCAGATGTCGAGGCCGCCTACCAGGCCGCGCACAAGGCATTCGCCTCGTGGTCGAAACTCCCCGGCAAGGAACGCGGCAAGTATCTGTTCCGCATCGCCCGACTGCTCCAGGACCGCGCCCGTGAATTCGCCGTCGCCGAGACCCTCGATGGCGGCAAACCGATCAAGGAGGCCCGCGACTTCGACGTGCCGATGGCGGCCGCGCATTTCTTCTACCACGCCGGATGGGCGGACAAGCTCGACCATGTGGTGCCCGGCCGCACGCTTGCGCCGCTGGGCGTGATCGGCCAGGTCATCCCATGGAATTTCCCGCTACTGATGTTGGCGTGGAAAATCGCTCCGGCGCTCGCTACGGGAAACACCGTAGTTCTCAAGCCCGCCGAGACCACCTCGATCACCGCGCTGAAATTCTGCTCGATCCTCCAGGAAGCCGGGCTGCCTGCGGGCGTGGTGAACATCGTCACCGGTGCCGGCGAAACGGGTGAGGCTGTCGTCAATCATCCGCTCGGTGCGAAGGTGGCCTTCACCGGCTCCACCGGCGTCGGCAAGGCGATCCAGCGCGCCCTCGCTGGAACCGGCAAACGCCTCACCCTCGAACTCGGCGGCAAGGCGGCGAACATCGTCTTCGAGGACGCGCCGCTCGACCAGGCAGTCGAGGGCATCGTCAACGGCATCTTCTTCAACCAAGGCCACGTTTGCTGCGCAGGCTCACGCTTGCTGGTGCAGGAATCCGTGGCCAATGAGGTGTTGGCGAAGCTCAAGCGGCGGGTCGCGGTCCTCCGCACCGGCGATCCGCTCGACAAGAACACCGACCTTGGCGCGATCAATTCCAAGGAGCAGCTCGGCCGCATCCACGCCCTCGTGAAAAGCGGTGTCGCGGAAGGCGCGGAGATGCATCAGCCCGCCTGCAAGCTGCCGACCAAGGGCTTCTATTTCCCGCCGACCTTGTTCTCGAATGTTTCGCAAAGCCATCGCATCGCCCGCGAGGAGATCTTCGGGCCGGTGCTTTCGATTCTGACGTTCCGCACGCCGGACGAAGCGATCGAGAAAGCGAACAACACCGACTACGGCCTCAGCGCCGGTGTTTGGACTGACAAGGGCTCGCTGATCCTGCGCATGGCCTCCGAATTGAAGGCCGGCGTCGTGTGGGCAAACACCTACAACAAGTTCGATCCCTCCTCGCCCTTCGGCGGCTACAAGCAGTCCGGATTCGGGAGAGAGGGTGGGAAGCACGGGCTGCTCGATTATGCGGAGCTGAAATGAAAAACTTCAATGTGCCAAGTGATCCGTGATCGGTGATCAGAAAGACGGCACCAACTCTTCCACCGATCACTGATCACCGATCACCCGGCACCAACCTACACAAGCATGAGCCTAAAAATCACCAAAACCCCCAAGTGCTACGTCGGCGGAGCCTTCATCCGTTCGGAGAGCGGGAAGGTGGCACCGATCACCGATGCCTCGGGCGCGTTCTTTGCCAACGTCCCACAGTGCTCGCGAAAGGACCTGCGCAATGCCGTGGAAGCCGCCGCGAAGGCTGGCGCGGGCTGGGCGAAACGCAGTCCCTACAACCGCGCTCAGATCCTTTACCGCCTGGCGGAAATGTTGGAGGCCCGCAGTGCGGAAATGGCCACCGCCCTGATACTCGATGGCACCCCGGTCGCTGACGCGAAAGCGGAGGTCGCCGCCTCGGTCGACCGTATCGTCCACTACGCCGGTTGGGCGGACAAATACGAGCAGGTGCTCGGCAGCGTGAACCCGGTGGCGAGCTCGCATTCCAACTTCACCGTCTCCGAACCGATGGGCGTGGTCGGCGTGATCGCGTCCGACAAGGCCGCGCTGCTCGGTCTGCTTTCGATGATCCTTCCAGTCATCACGGCGGGGAACTCGGTCATCGCCCTGACCTCTCAAACCGCCCCCTACCCCGCGATCCTGCTCGGCGAAATGCTCGCCACCAGCGACCTGCCCGGCGGCGTGGTCAACCTTCTAACAGGTCAGCGCAAGGACGTGCTCGCCACCTTCGCGACCCACGCCCACATCCGCGCGCTTTCCGCCGTAGCGACCAAGGCCGAGCGCACCGAAATTCAGATCGGCGGGGCCGACAGCGTGAAGCGTCTCAAATTCTTCAATGCCGAGGATGCCGTCGACTGGAGTTCAGAAAAGCTCCAGGGCGTTTACGAGATCCGCGCCTTTGTCGAAGCAAAGACCGTCTGGCATCCGATCGGGGCCTAACGCATTTTCTAGCCGCTAAGGGACAACCCTGGGGTTTGCGTCCCGTGATGACACCTGCTCGTCCTGGCCGCTGATTCGGAACACAAAAAAGGGCGACCTCGCGGCCGCCCTTTTGGGAATCTATTGAATGGTCTTACTGGCCCTCGGTCTCGGCGATCGTCAGCGGACGATAGCCGCCGATCGACTTGAAGTAGAGGAAGAGCAGCAGGTAGATGGCCGCCATGGCGAGCGGAAGGAACGAGTCGGCCTTCAGGGTGTGGCGATCGCCAACCTGGTCGGCGGCCACAACCTTCGCCTGCTCGGCCGTTTTTTCCTTGGCTTCCTTGGCTTCGGCCAGCTTCTTGCCGTCGAGTCCGGTGGCGGAGGTGAAGTCGAGATTCAGGAACTGAGACGGCTTCTCGGCCTTGTAGGTTTCGTAGAGGGCGGAATCGACCTTCTTGAGTTCCTCACCGGCGAAGCGGTCCTTGGCGTAGCCGAGTCCGGGGCCACCGATCAGGCCGGCGGAGAGCATGCCGATGCCACCCATGATGGACATGGCAACAGCGCCGGTCTGCGGGAAGCGGTCACCAACCACGGCGA
Source organism: Luteolibacter sp. (assembly GCA_031411755.1). Taxonomy (GTDB): domain Bacteria; phylum Verrucomicrobiota; class Verrucomicrobiia; order Verrucomicrobiales; family Akkermansiaceae; genus Luteolibacter. Next base: position 11,051 of record JANOBS010000279.1, read on the forward strand.
GCATGGTGGGCCAGAAGAAGGTCTTGCCGATGGCGTAGATGCCAAGCGCGACGAGAGCCGTGCCGAAGGTCTGCATGCCGCTGGCAAGGTTCAGGCCGATGCAGGCGATGACCGCACAGATCAGCAGCAGGCTGATCGGGGTGAGCTTGAGGGTCTTTTCGATCCAGTGGGCGCAGAAGCGCAGGCCGAACATGATGGCGGAAGTCCAGAAGAAGAGGATCTTGCCCTGCTCGGAGGTGAACAGGTTGCCGGTGATGTTCTGGATCCAGCTGTCTGTGCCGAGTTCGACGGAGCCGACGATGGCGTGAGTGACGAAAAGCACGAAAAGAAGGAGCGAGCCGATCGAGAAGCGGGTGATGAGGCCGACGGCAATCAGCAGCGCGCCACCGATTCCATAGCCGACAACCTTGGCCGTGTCGGCTGAAACAAAGCTCTTGGCAATGTCACCAAAGAACAGGGCGATCAGGTAGCAGGCGACAAGAGCACCAAGGATGCCGACCGACTTGAACATCTGAACAAAACTGGAGCCTTTCTCGGCGGCTTCGGATTTCGGGAACTTCTGCCCCATGAACATGACGCCGTAGGCGATGGTCGGAATGAGATAGAGCGCGAGCTGGAGCTTCCAGTTGAGCTGCATCTTGTCGTCAAGAACGATGCCGGCAAGGGAGCCTAGGATCATGCCTGCAGGCCAGGAGGCGTGGAGGATGTTGAGGTAGTGTGTCCGGTTGTTCGGGAACAGGGTGGCGACGAGAGGATTCGCCACAGCTTCAAGCGTGCCGTTGGCGAAGGCGAAGATGAACATGCCCCAGAAGAGGAACCCGTAGGCATTTTCCGGAGAGCTGGCACCGAAGGTCACGAAGGCCGAGAGGATGTGGGCCAGCAAGGCGACGGCAACGAGCTTTCCGTAGCCGATCTTGTCGACGATGACGCCGCCGATGATGATGCCGAAACAGAATCCGCTGAAGCCCGCGCCACCGATGGCTCCGAGCTGGGTGGCGGTGAATCCGAATTCCTTCGACCAGTTGTCAAAGATACCGCCACGGATGGCGAAGCCGACGCCGGCTGCGAGGATGGCCATGAAGCCGGCCCAAAGGAGCCGCTTGGCGTTGGGTGTGTCTGCTTGAATCGAGTTACTCATGGGATGGGATTTTGTTTTTGCGGGATGGTTTCCGGTGATTAGCGGTTCTTGTCGGGGCTGGCAAGCTCCCTGAATCGTCAAAAAAAGCCCGGGTTTCTGATAGAAACCCGGGCTTAGGAGAGGGAGGGAACTTACTTGGAAGCGGAGACGTAGCTGGCCTGCGCCGCGCCCTTCTTGAGCTTCTTCTGCTTGATCCAGCTCATGGTGGAACGGAGCTTCTCACCGGTCTTCTCGATCTGGTGGGCGGCTTCGGCCTTGCGGATGGCGTCGAACTTCTTGTAGCCGCCGGTGGTGGCTTCGGCGATCCACTCCTTGGCGAACTTGCCGGATTCGATTTCCTTGAGCTGCTTCTGCATGCGCTTCTTGACGCCGGCATCGATGATTTTGGGTCCGACGGAAACGTCGCCCCACTCGGCGGTCTCGGAGATCGAGAAACGCATGCCGGCGATGCCAGCTTCGTTCATCAGGTCAACGATCAGCTTGAGCTCGTGGAGGCACTCGAAGTAGGCCATCTCGGGCTGATAACCAGCCTCGACGAGGGTTTCGAAGCCCGCCTTGACGAGGGCGGAGGCGCCGCCGCAAAGGACGCACTGCTCGCCGAAGAGGTCGGTGACGGTTTCCTCGCGGAAATTGGTTTCAAAGACACCGGCACGGGTGCAGCCGACGCCGCGGGCCCAGGCGAGTGCGATTTCCTTGGCCTTGCCGTCGGCATCGTTGTGCACGGCGATGAGGCCGGGAACACCCTTGCCGTCGACGAACTGGCTGCGGACGGTGTGGCCCGGGCCCTTCGGAGCGACCATGATGACGTTGACGTCCTTCGGGGCTTCGATGGTCTTGAAGTGAACGGCGAAGCCGTGGGAGAAGAGCAGGGTCTTGCCCTTGGTGAGGCTCGGCGCGATGTCCTTGTTATAGACGGCGGCGATCTTGGTGTCCGGCACGGCGACGAAGATGACGTCGGCGGCCTTGACCGCATCGGCGGTGTCCATGACTTCGAAGCCAAGCTTCTTGGCGACTTCACGGGACTTCGACTTCTTGTAAAGGCCGATGATGACCTTGAGGCCACTGTCCTTGAGGTTCAGCGCGTGGGCATGGCCTTGTGAGCCAAAGCCGATCACGGCGAGGGTTTTCTTCTTCAGTGGAACCAAAGAGGCGTCCTTGTTGGTGTAGATCTTCGCGGCCATGACGGGTCTCGAGGTAGATAGGTTGTGGAAACACCGGGCCATCCTTGGCGTCGGCGGGCCGACAAGCTGCCCGGATGATCGGATGCGGTCAAGCCTCCGGTTTCATGGGAAACGAGTCGAAGACCAGAAGAGATTCTCAGGGGCCTCACGGGCGTTTCCGGGCCATTTCCAGGATCGCGGCGCGGAGCTGATTGACGAGTTCCATGAGGCGGGGCTCGACCGGCGTGCGGGTGGTTTCAGGATCGAAGCGCAGTCTCTGGTGCAGATCGATGGCTTCCTCCAGACCTTCGACGGGCGGTAGCCTGCCCAGCCAATTCCCGAGCGGCTCGCCAGTCGGGCGCGGCCCGAGGAGCTTCGCGGCCACGGGTTCCAGCGCATGCAGCGGGGTGCGGATGACGGGACCATCCCAGTGATAGACCGCCCGCGGATCTCCGATCCGGCGGCGTGAGCGCCACAGGTTCCGGCCGATGATGAAGGCCCCGATGAGACCGATGCCGGACATGATGGCGCCGATGACCAGACCATTGCCAGGCCGGTTCCGCCACAGGAAGAAGTCCTCGCGCTGGCGCTGCACCCAGTCGAGAAAGCCCTGATACCAGGGCGTGCGCTGCATTTCCTCAAGCTCCCAACTTCCAGGCGTGGTGTCGAAGTCGACCCAGACACGCCGCTCCTCGTCCCACAAACGGCACCAGGCGTGGCCGTGGATGCCGCGGATCACCGTTTCCTGGCGACCGCGATCATACTCGAGGGCGGCGAAACCAATGGCATAGCGGGCGGGCACGCCGGCCTCGCGGAGGATCAGCGTGGTGGCGGTGGCGAAGTACTCGCAATGCCCGGCGCGCTGATCGCTGAGGAAGTACGATAGCGGCGAGGCGACGGCATTCCCACCGCGCTTGTTCGCGTCCTGGTTCAGATAGCGGGTGTAGCGGAAATGAGTGGCAAACCAACGTTTCAGGACCGCTAGTTTCTGCTCCAGTGGCAAGGACTTCAAATCCAGCTCACGGACGACGGCCCGCACGGCCTCCAATTCATCGGCGGGCACCCGCAGGTCCGGCATGTAGGGTGCCTTTCCGGCCCAGGTATCCGTCCAAGGCGGATTGTCGGGGCTGGTGTCCGGCGACCAGGCCATCACGCCCTCGATGATCGACGAGGTCGGAAACACCCGCACCGTGCCGATCGCATTGCGCTCCACTGCGTCGAGTTCGAATCCTGTCAGGGCGGTGATCCCGCCGGGCACGGGGATGGCGCTGTTCAGCTTCGCCGCGCCGCGCAGGCTGATCCGGGGAAGGCTTTCCGCAGTGGCCTCGATTCCGGATTTCGGGTCGCTGAGGAAGTAGGTCTGACTTCCGGGCGCATCAAAGGGCTTGAGGCTGTTGAAATCCGTCCTGGTGCCGAGCTGTTCGCTGGGAATCCTGTAGCTCCAGCTTGCCTTGTCATACTGGTTGAAAATGGCGGTGTGCAGCAGCAGCGGCGTGTTGCCTTGGAGGGTCTTCATCCGCCACAGGATTTCCGTCGAAAGCTTGATCTCGCCGCGGCTGCCGATCGCCGTGCGGTAGTGGCTCATCGAATTTTCCTCGCCATCACCGAGGCTGCCTTTGGTGAGGTAGGTGGTGAGGGCCCGCAAACCCATCTGGCCGGCGATCGCGCAGCCCCCGGCGAGCGCCAACGGGAAAAGGATCGAGAACCATAGACGGCGACCTAACCCCAGGGCACCCCAGCCGGTCAGCCCGACGAGTCCGGCGAGAAACCACCACGTGTCCGATTGATCTCCAAGAGCCGAGCCGACGATGGCCGTGGCGACATAAATCCCGCCGAAGTTCACCTCGATCGGCTGGACCGGCAGACCGAGTTCAATGTTCCGAAGCATCCGCCGTCGCGCGAAGAACGAGAAGGTCGTCAACGGCATCCGGTCCTTCAGGCCATACGACTGCGTGAACTGCACCGGAGCCAGCAGCAGCGGCAGCCAACCGAGCAATCTGGGCACCGCGACGAAGCGACCGCCATCGACGAGGATCAGCACCATCGTCGCCGCGATCAGCAGGGCGGAAAGCTGCCAGGCCCGCAGGAAAGCCTGCTCCTCAAAGTCCCAGCGCAGCTTCGTCCAATGCGCGGCCTCCAGCACCAGCGCCAGAGAGAGCCCAAGCACCGGCCGGTCCGTCATGAAGCCCCAGAACAGCAAGGCGACGCCGATCAACAGTCGAGGCGGGGCGTTGGAAGTTCGAGGCATCGTTGTCATCGGCAGTTTCGCTCAACGTCCCACTTCCTTCAAGCGCACCGGCAACCTTCCGAGATCGCGTGCGAGCTGGCCGGACTCGATCCAGTAGCCGGGAAATCCTTCGGGCGCAGGACCGTCACCGCTGGCCAGCACCGAGCATGTTAGGCCCTGGCTGCAAAGCCTTGCGATAAACTCCGCGCGCTCGTCCGACCACCCGCAGAGCACGATCAGGCAGGAAGTCAGCTCCTCGCGGTGGCGCAGCACCAGCTTCGCGAGTGTGTCGAAACGCTGGCCCGGTTCCGGTTCCACGGCCGCCAGCACTTCCAGCAGTTTCTCCGCCCTCGCGATGCCGCGGCCAGCAGTGACGGTGTGCGCCTTGTCCTTGATGAACATCAGGTCGAGCAAGGATTCCCGCGTGTCGATCGTCGCGGCGAAGGAAGCAGCGATGGACACCGCATCCTCGAACAGCAGCTCGTCGCCCTCGTCCGGAAACGTATCGAGCACCAGCCCGTAGCGCGGGAAAAAGGTGTTCTCCAGCTCCTTCACGATCGGCCGGCCGGTGCGTGCCCAGCTTTTCCAATGGATCTGCCGCAGCGGATCGCCTGGCCGATATTCGCGCAGCCCAACGAACTCCCCGGAGCTGCCGATCACATTCGAGGAAACCTCGCCGCCCATCTGGAAGCGCGCGCTGCCGGGCAGCTCGATCTGCGGCACGCGGTATCGCGCCGGCAGGACGGTTAGAGTGGCGGGCGGGGCCTTCACCGCCGAGCAGCGCTGGAACAGGCCGAAGGGATCCGGCAACAGCACCCGCAGGTCATCAAAGCACGCCACCCCGCGGCGGTTCGGCGTCAGCTCGATCGTCACATCCGTCGATTCACCCGGCTTCAGCGCGATCGGCTCATCGGCCACGCCACCCCGGTAGAGCCGCCGTTTTTCAAGCAGCCAGCGCCAGCGGTAGAACGCGAAGAAGCGGTCATAGGCATTGCGCTCAGCCTCGTCCGGCTCGCGGCTGTTGATGAAGAGCTCCACCGGTGGCCGTGGGTCCGGCGGGGTTTCGGAAAGCCAGGCCGCGACGATCGATTTCGGGCCGTGATTGCTCACCCGCACCGTGCAGCGGACCTTTTCTCCGGCGGTCGCGTAGCGCGGCAGTTGCCGACGCGCGGTCAGGCCCGCAGCCTTCCGGAAGAACGCCCAGGGGATGCCGATCAACGCCAGCCCGAGGATGAACGAGAAGAGCTGATAGACCGTGTTCTTCGCCTGCCCCAGGCCGAGGACGCTGGCGGTGATCAGCAGGATGCACAGACCAAATCCCGCCGGACGGATGCGGCGAGCGATGAAGAAATTCAACCCCGTGCCGCGCCAGTAACTGCGGTGCAACGAGCGCTCGATCCTCTCCCGCCTCAGGTCTGAACGGCGAGCGCTCACACCGGGACGGGAGTGCGTTCGATCAGGTCCGCCACGATCGAGCGGGCGGTGGTGCCGGAGTAGCGGGCTTCCGGCTCCAGCACGAGGCGGTGGGCGATGACATCCACCGCCACTTCCTGGATCGTCTCCGGCAACACGAAATCACGGCCCTCGAACAGGGAAAGCGCCTGCGCCGTTTTCATCAGGGCGAGGGATGCGCGAGGACTGGCAGCGAGCTGGATCTCCTTGTGCCCACGCGTGGCGGCGACGAGCGAGACGACATAATGCCGCAGCTCATCGCTGAAACGCACCGCGCGGGAAGCGGCCATGAGTTCGAGAAATTCATCGCGCGTCGCCACCGGTTCCAGCCAGTCCACCGGATGCCGCTCGGTCTGATCGGCGAGGATCGCGGCCTCTTCGGATTCGCTCACATAGCCGAGCGCGCACTGCATCGCGAAGCGGTCCATCTGCGCCTCCGGAAGCGGATAGGTGCCGCGGAACTCGACGGGGTTCTGCGTGGCGATGACGAAGAACAACCCGTCGAAATCATGGCGATGCCCTTCGATGGTCGCCTGCCGTTCGGACATGGCCTCCAGCAGGGCGCTCTGGGTGCGTGGTGAGGCGCGGTTGATTTCATCCGCCAGCAGGATGTCGGCGAAGATCGGTCCCGGATGGAAACGGAATTCCTGTGTTCTCGGATCGAGCACCGAAATGCCGAGGATGTCGGAGGGCAGCAGATCGGGTGTGAACTGCACCCGCTTGAACACCGCGCCGGAAAGGGTCCTGGCGATTGCCTTCGCTAGCGTCGTCTTCCCCGTTCCCGGATAATCCTCGAGAAGCACGTGCCCCCCGGCGGTCATGCAGGCCAACACGCGTCGGATCACCTTTTCCTGGCCCCGCACCACCGTGCGGATCGCTTGTTCGAGTCGGGCGGCGGTCTCGTAGGGAGTGGATCCAGTCATGGGGCGGGAGTGGTCGGGCGATCGGTCGTGGCGTTCTTACGATGGATCTCGTAGATCTCGCGCAGTGTGGCGGAGGCCTCGCCCGCACCGATCGAGTTGAGCCGCCCCCAGATGGCCTCGTTGAGGTAGTCGCGGGTGCGTGAGCCGTTGGCGAAAAGGTCGATCTCCGCCAGGATGCGCGGACCTTGTGGCGTGCTGACCAGCGGATAGAGCGGGTAGGTGGCGGTGGCGTCACCGGGCTTTCCGATGCGAGCGGAAACCGCGCACCAACTGCCCTTGCGGATGATGCCGAGCAGGGTGGCGGGGAGCTTGGATTTTTGAGCGCCGATGAGTTCGTAACCGAGATTCCGCAGCAGGCGCGCCGGGCCGCGATCAACCTTGAGATGCGCGGTGCAGGCGATCGACGCCGAAGGATCGCCCTTCTGGATGGCGGCACTCCAACGCTCGAAGACAGCCTTGGCATCGGCTTCCGATGGGGGTTCACCGCCTGGAATGGCCTCCAACTCCGGACTGGTGGAAAGGGCGAGCGAGTCCCAGTTTTTCGACCACTCTGGGGAGTGCTCGTTGACCCAGTCCTTGATCGCACGCATCGACTCGGGTGGAGGGTCGGCAGGCCGCAGTCCACTGGTCAGCAGCCAGCCGGACTTCAGCTTCGAGAAATAGAACATGCGCAGATCCGAGCGGTCCGGCTCCTTGGCGGAAAACATCTGGAAGGCGGCGGCCGCACCTTCGCCCAGCTCCTGGAAGGCGAGCAACAGAGGCGTCCTCGCATCCGACTGATGGAGATCCTGCCAGGTCATCGCCAGGCGCATCACTCCGAGCCGGGCGGACGTGGACTCCCCTTCCAGATCGAGAAGCGGGAGCAATGACGAGGGCGCATCACCGCGCAGGCTCTTGATCATCGCGTCGAGCGCTTCTCTGGCCGTGGCGAAAGGAGTGACCGGATAATCACGGCGGAGGGCTGCCGGAAGCGCTTCCAGCACGGCGGGCTCAATGGCAGGTTCGTCCTCCGCATCATTCCCGTTGTCCTCGGGAGTGGAGAGGAAAACCTCGGGCAGATCGATCCGCCACAAGCCTTGATCGTTTTTGGAAAAAGCAAATGCGAGGGTCTTGATTTTCGGCCCGGAGGGCTTCGTGGTGCCGGACGTGGCATCGAGGAAGACGAGATCAAGTTTGGCTTCGTGATCGCTGGTCTGAGAATCGGCGAGCACCACGGTGCGGATGATTCCGGGCAAGGAAAGCAGCCGCCACGGTGAATTCTTCGGAGTCGCGGAAAGTCCTTCATCGACGGCGGCAACGCGGCTGGACCAGTCCTTGGGCAGATCGGTTTCCAGTCCGCCGATCAGGCCGAGCACCGTGGCCTGATCGTGCCTGACACAGGCGTCGATCAGCCGCTTCATCAACTGCGCGGGTGTGGCCTCATGGAGGTCGTCGGGCTTGAGCCTGGCACTGATCGCCTCCCTGAGACGCTCGGCGGTCTTTTCCCGGAGGGCGGTCAGGTCCAGCACCTGTTCGCGCATCATCCAGGCTTCCAGCGCGGCCAGTCGCTTGCTGATTTCCGCATCGTAGCCGAGGCCGGTGTTTTCAAACGAACCCGGGACAGGCGCGGGCTGCCAGCGGTTGTCCTTGCGGATCAGACCCACGGCGATCACGCGCAGTCGCGAGGGATCGAAACCCGCCGCCTGCCTCACCAGCACGGCGGCCATGTCGCCATCCACTTTTCCGGGGCCGGCTTCCAGATCGCCGTTGCCGAGCTCGCCCGCCATCCTCGCGATGCGCTCCTCGATGAGCTTGCGCTTGTCCTCGCCGGTGGCAGGGGAAAGCGCGGTATCCCGACCGGGAGCGAGATCGATTTTCTTGTCCCGCAGCTTTTCCACAAACTGCACGGCTTCCTTCGCCGGAACATCCAAGACGGCTGCAGCGGCGGGGAAAACAAGTGAGAGGGCGAGGGTGGGCAGGAGGAACTTCACAGGGATTGGTGGAAGGTGTCGTCTTCCGTTAGAGATAGCACAAAACCGGTCAGCAGTTGAATCGTCTGCTCAACATCGCGCAGGTGCGCGGTTTCCACCACCGAGTGCATGCAGCGCAGCGGCAGGGAAACGAGCGCGCTCGGCACGCCGTCGCGCGAGTGGAAGATCTTGTCGGTGTCCGTCCCGGTGAAACGGCTGCTCGCCTCGTGCTGGATCGGCAGGGAAATTTTCTCCGCCACCTCGATGAGACGCTTCACGACCTCCGGGTGGTTCGCGGTGCCGTGGGAAAGCGAGGGACCACCGCCGAGAGTGACCTTGCCGAACTTCGCTGCATCGATGCCGGGCGTGTCGGTGGCGTGCGTGACATCCAGGCAGAGGCAAAGATCCGGGCGCAGGCGATGGGTGGCCATCATCGCGCCGTGGCCGCCGATTTCCTCCTGCACCGCATTGAGGCAGACGAGTGTCAGCGCGGGCTTTTTCTTTTCCTTCGCGATGCGCTTCATCACCTGAGCGATGATGTAGCTGCCGATTCGGTTGTCCAATGCGCGGCCAATGAGTCGGTCGTTCGCGAGTTCCATCGGCCCGTCCTGATACACCGCCGGGTGCCCCACGCGGACGCCCATGGCCATGACCTCCTTCGCATTCGAGGCACCGACGTCGACCCACAGGTCATGGACGGCGGGTGCTTTCTCGCTGCCGGCCTCATCGCGACGCAGATGGATGGCGGTGTTGCCGATGATGCCGGACACAGGGCCCTTGTCGCCGTGAATCGTGATGCGTCGACCGCGCGCCGTGGCGGCATCGCTCCCGCCGACGCGGTCGATGCGGAGAAAGCCTTTGTCGTCGATGTGCTTGATCATGTAGCCGATCTCATCGGCGTGGGCCTCCAGCATCACGATGCGCTTGCTGCGGCCGGGAAGGATGGCCCAGGTCGAGCCATAGGAATCGCACGCGGTTTCTGCGGCGTGTTGGCCGATCCATTTCGCCCACACCCGCTGGCCGGGCATTTCGAAGCCGGTCGGGCTGGGGGTTTCGAGCAGTTCAAAGAGAAACTCGCGGTCGTCTTTTTTCATCGGCATTGAGGACATTGAAGCATGGCGATTCCCGCTGGCAATCACGGTCGCGCGGGCGGCGTCGATTCCATGCTCCGCGACTGGTGATTTGTCCCAAGCGATTGCAAGCCAATGCCTGACCCGAACGGGGTATCCAAAACCCGTTGATGGGGAAATGGCGGGTCCTTATCTTGAAGTGACCCATTGATCCCTCGCGACCGCCGTCCGGCCGTCTGAAACTTCCCAAAAAAATCCCATGAAAACCCGTTCATTGTTTGGCCTCCGCCACGCCTCCCGCCTCCAGGCCTCCCTCGTGACCCTGTTTGTCACGATCGGTCTTCCGGTCGTCTCGCACGCGGCCAGCCAGACCTGGCGGGCCACTGCGGTTGATGCAACCTGGGCAGGCACCTCGAACTGGGGTGCCACCGGCACGGTGACCCCCCCGGGAATCTTCCCAACGGGCAACGCCACAAACACGGGAGACGTCGCGACATTCAATGCGGCGCTCAATGCAGGTATCGGCGGCTCCGGCAATCCAATCGTGGTTGACGCCAACCGGATGATCGGCTCGCTGGTATTCGACACTGCGAACGCCGGTTCTTATGTCGTCGGAACCAACACCAGTCTCCAGGTCAACAACGGTTCCAATATTACGGTGAACGCCGCAGTGGTGAATCCGCAGACCGTCAATGCCAACCTGCAGCTCCATCTTCCTTCGAGCACGAATGGTGCCTACACGATTCAAAATAACGCCACCTCGACGGCTGCCACGCTCACCCTGCAGGGCGCTATTGGCAATCCCATCAACTCGACACGAGGATCCGCCTGGACACTTGGTGGCTCGAACACGGGCGCAAATACCGTCAGTTCCACCATCACCATCACCCTCACGTCGGGCATCGCCAGCACCCTCACGAAAGCCGGAGCCGGCCAGTGGATCCTCACGGCAGCCAACACCATCGGTGGGGGCACCACGATCAACGCCGGAACCTTGGTTGCTCAAAACGCCAACGCTCTCGGCGTCGCTGGACTGACGATCAACGGCGGCATTCTTCGCCTCGACAGCGGCATCACTCTCGGATCGAGCGTGGTGACGCTGAATGACACCGGTGAAATCCGCAGCAATGGCAGCAGCACGGTCAACAAGCTCACGCTCGGAGCCGCTGCCGTCACGACCACGCTAAGCACGGTCGCCTCCGGTGACGTGTTCACCGTCGGAAATGCCGCCAATGCCCTGACCGGAGGCCAGACGAGCACGGTCCTCAACGTCGGTGGAACCGGAACCATTTCACTTCCGTTCGCCAGCAACTACGCCGGCACCTGGTCCCTCAACGCTGGGACCCTCCAGCTTGGAAACGGCTCGGCTCTTGGCGCTGCGGCGACCACTGGGGTCACCTTTGGCGCATCCTCGTCCGCCACGCTCAAGCTCAACAGCTTCAGCCCCACCATCACCAGCCTGTCGACGAATGCCACGCCCGGAACTCCGGTCGTCCTCAACGGCACTTCCGGCATCTCGCTCCTCACGGTCAACAATGCCAGCGCGAACACTTTCGCCGGATCGCTCAATGACGGCGCTGCCGGCGTTCTCGCCCTGACCAAGGGCGGAGTGGGCACACTCACCCTCAACGGCGCGAACGGCTACACAGGTGCCACCATCATCGGAGCCGGAGCGCTCAAGGTCAACAGCACGGCCGCCACCGCCTCCGTCGCCGTCAACAGCGGATCTACCCTCGGCGGCGTTGGCACCATCACCGGTGCAGTCTCGGTGGCCTCCACTTCGCATCTCGCTCCGGGCAACGGCGTCGGAAGCCTCACCATGGGAGCCCTCACCCTCGCCAGCGGAGCGGTCGTCGACTGCGAATTCAAGACCGGTCCCGCTGCGAACGACCTGGCGGTCGTCACCACCAGCGATGCCCTGACCCTCACCGGCGGCGGCTTCAACCTTTATCAGGAAGGCACCAACACCCAGTTCATTACTCCCGGCACCTACACCCTGATTTCCTACACCGGCACCTCGGCGGTCTCGACCAGTGGATTGTCCGTGCTCAATCCGGACCCCACCAAGAACTACGCTTTCACGTCGGATACCACGAGCGTCAAACTGACCATCACCGCCTCCGTCATTTCCACCTGGGCACTCGCAACCGGCGGCGACTGGAGCAACGGTTCCAACTGGACTGGTGCAGGCGTTCCGAATGCATCTGGCTCCACCGCCATCCTCGGAAGCACGCTCGCGGCTCCCGGAACCATCACCCTCAATGGCAATAAGACGGTTTCGACGCTGTCTTTCGACAATGCCAACGCCTACACCATTGCGGCAGCTTCCACCGAAAGCCTCTTCTTTGACAACACCGCGAACGCAGGCCAGGGCCAGCTCATCGGGGTCAATGGCAGCCACCTGATTTCCGCTCCCGTGGTTCTCACCAGCAACACGGTCGCTTCGGTCGCCAACGCCGGTGACACCATCAGCCTCACCGGCATCGTCTCAGCAGCAGGCTCGCTCACCAAGAGCGGACCAGGCACCCTCCATCTCGGCGGAGTCAATACCTACTCAGGGGGCACCTCCATCAGCAACGGCACCCTCAGCTTCGGCCCGGGTGGGATCAGCACGGCTGGCTCCATTGCACTCAGCACCGCCACCTTGAAGTGGGCACCCGGAAATACGGATGACATTTCCGTTGCCCCGGTCGTCTCCCTTCCGGCAGGCAACGCCATCTTCGACACGAATGGCAACGACGTTGCATTCAGCGTCGGAATCGGCAACTCAGGAGCCGGCAACCTGGTGAAGTCCGGTGCTGGAAAGCTGACGCTCGCAGGTGGGAACTCCTACTCCGGCACCACCACCGTCAACTCCGGAACACTCTCCATTGCCTCCGACAACGCACTCGGCACGGCGCCCGGCTTCGCCACTCCCGGCAGCCTCTCCATCGGGGCTGCTGCGCTGCAAACGACGGGAACCTTCACGATCAATGCCAACCGTGGCATCGCCCTCACCTCGGCATCCTCCACGATCAATACGGGCACAGGCAGCATCCTCACCGTGAACGGCATCATCGCAGGCGGCGGAAAGCTCAACCTCACCGGTGCCGGCACGCTGAACCTGGCCAATACCAACACCTACAGCGGTGGCACCTATCTGCCCCCCGGCACCACCCTGAATCTTTCGGGCACGGGCACCACCGGCTCAGGCCTCGTCACTCTCGAGGGCGCTACGCTGAAGCTCAACCGCAACCTCTACACCCAGGGCAACCTCTTCGTGGATGCCGGCCAGACCGGAACCCTCGATGGCGTGAACGACCGCGTCGGCCTCGGTGGCCTCACCGGCTCCGGCACCATCACCCTCATCACCCGCTACGGTGGCTCCAATGTCACCTCGGGAGCCAACGGCTTCCGCCTGTCGGGCGGAAACGGAGCCTTCACCGGCACCGTCAACCTCCAGTCCGGCGTGGCGAACACCGTGAATTCCTTCGCCGCCTACTTCAACGGTGGTGGCTTCGATGGAAACTTCTCCGGAGCCACGATCAACATGTCCAACTACGCCCGCATCGGCGGAGTCAACAACAGCGGTGGCAACACCATGACCATCGGTGCCCTCATCGGGGACAGCACCGCCATCCTCGGCGGCGCGGACTACGCCGGCACCCAAACCTACAACATCGGCGGCAAGAACCTCGACACCACCTTCGCCGGGGTCATCGCCAACGGCAGTGCTGGCAATGCCAACATCATCAAGTCCGGCACCGGCACCCTGACGCTCTCCGGCACCAACACCCACTTCGGCACGACCACCGTCAACCTCGGCACGCTCGCCGTCACCAACGCCTCCGCGCTCGGTTCCGACACCGTCGGCACCACCATCATCGGTGGCGATTTCAACGCCCGCGTCACGATCCAGGGCGGCCTCACGGTCACCGAGCCTTGGACCCTCGCCGGACGTCAAGGCGTCAACGTCGACAGTCCGTCGATCGTCAGCCTCAGCGGCAACAACATCCTCAGTGGACTCGTTTCACCCGTGACCAGCGGCACCAATTACAGCATCGAATCCGTTTCCGGGAATCTGACGCTGTCCGGCAACTTCGTCCCAACGGGTGCCGTGATCGGAACCCGCATCCTGCAGATCCTCGGTGCCGGCACCTCCGAATGGAGCGGCTCGATCCTGAACGGCACGGCAGTCGTCGCCGTCAACCTCAAGGGAGCCGGAGTCAAAACTCTTTCGGGCGTGAATACCTACACCGGCGACACCACGGTGGATGCCGCCAGTTCGCTCGTGCTCGCATCCACCAGTGAAACCAAGCTCGCGCCCACCACCAACGGCACCAGCAACAAGATCACCGGCGCCGGCACGATCACCCTCAACGGTGCCCTCAACATCGACCTCACAGGAGCCAATGTCACCACCGGCAACTCTTGGCTGCTGGTCGATGTCGCCAGCCTCACCGAAACCTACGGCGCGAACTTCTCAGTCACCGGATTCACCCAGTCCGGCAGCAACTGGATCAAGACCGTCGGAGCCAATACCTGGACCTTCAGCCAGACCGCCGGAACGCTGTCACTGACCATCGTCACCGATCCCTTCACGCCATGGATCGCCAGCTTCTATGGGGCAGAGACCAATCCCGCAATCATCGGAAAAGCTGCCGACCCTGACAATGACGGCCGCAACAACCTCGCGGAGTTCGCCTTCAACAGCGCCCCGAACAGCGGTGCCAATGACGGCAAGCTCGTCGGCAAGGTGGCCACCGTTGGCGGTGGCAGCGTCCTCACCCTCACCCTGCCCGTCCGGAATGGCGCCACCTTCAGCGATGACGTCACCACCCATGAGGAAGTCTCCGCACTCACCGATGGACTGATCTACCGCATCCAGGGTGCTGCCGATCTCTCCACCTGGACGCTCGACGTGTCCGAGGTCGCCGCAGGTGATGACCGCGATGCCATCCAGTTCGGCCTGCCGACCCTG
>JANOBS010000280.1:0-24510 GCA_031411755.1 Luteolibacter sp.
TGAAGGTCGGCGACAAGCTGCTGACCGTCGAGGGAAAGGAATGGAAATCGCTCGACGACAAGGCCTTTTACGCCCTCGTCCACCTTCCCCCCGGCACCCCGATCAAGGTTCGCTACCAGCGCGGAAACGAGCCCATCGTTGAGGTGGTGATGGTGGTGGTGAAGAACTAGCCTCACCTTCCCTCAGAGGCTGCCTGAAAAAACCAATCTGGCGTCCATGTCCGCATTTTCCTCGCCGCGAAGGCACTGAGGAAACGCTGTGTTTGGAGGAAAATTCCAATGCAGTGGATTCCGTGACCTCATCTTGCCTCAGCGTCTCAGAGGCAAAGTTTTCAGAGCTATTCGCAATGTCCGGGTATCCATATGATTGACACTTCCTGAGTGGATCCTCGGAAAATCCAAACGCACCCCTCTCAGAATCCCCTCGACGCCAAGGGCATCGGCGTCCATTTTCCAGCGTCCCAAGACACTTTTATGAAATTCCACTCCACTCCCGTTGCCGCGCTCGTGGCCCTCTATTCGATCGGTTCCGCGTTCGCCGGTGGCGAAGGCTGGACCAGTGATTTCGAAGCCGCCAAGAAGCAGGCCGCTGCCGAAAAGAAGGACCTGCTGGTTGATTTCACCGGTTCCGACTGGTGTGGCTGGTGCATCAAGCTGAACGACGAGGTCTTCAAGAAGGACGAGTTCAAGAAGGGCGTGAAGGACAAGTTCGTCCTCGTGGAGCTCGATTTCCCGCAGGATGAATCCAAGCTTTCCGACGCGACGAAGAAGCAGAACGCCGAGCTCCAGGAGAAGTTCGGTGTCGAGGGCTTCCCGACGATCCTGCTGTGTGACGCCAGCGGCAAGCCTTTCGCCAAGACCGGCTACGCGGAGGGCGGTCCTGAGAAATATGTCGAGGGGCTCAATGAACTCCTCAAGAACAAGACCAAGCGTGACGAGGCCTTCGCCGCCGCCGGCAAGGCCGAGGGCGTGGAGAAGGCGAAGCTGCTCGTGGCCGCGCTGAAGGAGATGGACATCCCGGACGTCGCCGTGGCCAGCAGCTACGCCGACGTGGTGCCGCAGATCAAGGCGGCTGATCCGAAGGACGAGACGGGCTTCGTGAAGAAGCTCGAATCGAAGGAGAAGCTCGCCAAGTTCGAGGAGAAGTTGAACGAACTCGGTGAGGCACAGGATTTCAAGGGCGCGCTGGCTTACGTGGAGAAGGTCCTCAAGGAGGATGGCTTCGAGGGTGAGGCCAAGCAGCAGATCACCGCCACCAAGGCCATGATCTTCGTTCAGTTGAAGAAGTTCGACGAGGCGATCAAGGCGGTTGACGAGGCCAAGGCGATCGATCCGAAGAGCGAGATCGGCGAGCAGATGGACGGCTTCAAGGAGAAGCTCACCCAACTGAAGAATGCTCCTGCCGAGGAGGAAGGCGGCGTGGATCCCGAAGCCCGCGGAGATGACGCGAAGGCAGGGAAGGACACGCCTGCGGCCGAAGAGAAGTAAGGATCCTGCCTGCGACGTCACGACGGACATTGCCGCCGGTATTATTCGCGGGATTGAAAATGGCGACGCCATCCGCCGCGAGGCCTATGGCTCCCCGTTGGAAATTTCCACCCGAGATCGGGATCGGCGAGGCGGAGGGCACGGGCTAGTTGCGCGGACGCTTCGGTCCGTCCTTGCCGCCGCGGGCGGGTGGAAATTCCGCCCGTTCGAGTGCGGAGTAGGCCTGGTCTCCAAGGCCGGCGCGGATGTGGGATTGGAGCTCGCGCTGAAGTTCCTTGGTCAATTCCGCTTTGTCCCCAGCCAGGTTGTGTTCCTCGGCAGGGTCTTTGGAGAGATCGAAGAGCCGGGCTTCACGCGTCATCCAATAATAAATGAGTTTGAAATCCCCCTTGCGGATCGCCGAATGCGGGTCGGGAACCTCGGTGACCTGATGCCAGACGAAGCGATCAATTGGCCGCTTCACCTTGCCGCTGCCGTTGTTGAGAAGAATCGATTTCCAACTGCCGCCTTCGGTTCCTTTCGGCAATTCAAAACCGGGCGTGACAAAGTCGAGGACTGTGGCCGCGAGGTCATAGCTGATCACCGGTTCGTTGCTCCAAACTCCGCCTTTGATGCCGGGTCCGCGGACGATGAGAGGCACCCGGATCCCGCCTTCGTTGAGGTCACCCTTGCCGCCCTTCAGCAAGCCGGTGCGGCCTCCGTTGTCCGAGGTGTAGATGACGAGCGTGTTGTCGGTGATGCGGAGCTCATCGAGTCTTTTCAAAACCTCGCCCACGCAGGTGTCGAGATCTTCAGCCATCGCCGCCATGACGGCCCGGTCGCCACGCCCGCCACCGTCGGTGCTCTGATATTTCGCCAAGGTCGCGGCGAGCGCCTGAGGTTCGGGATGCACGGCGTAGTAGGAAAGTTGCAGGAAAAACGGATGGTCCTCCTTGACCTGGGTTTCCATGAACTGCTTCGCGCGGCGGGTGATGCTGAATGACAATTTCGGATCCATGGGATCCGTGGAGTCGCCATCCTCGTTCATGGTGATGCCGTCGCTGACATCGTAGCCCATGCTTTCCGGTTTCTGAAACCACTGCCACTTGCCGAGGTGCGCGGCTCGGTAGGCGGGGTTGGCGCGCTTCAGCGTGTTGGCGATGGAATCGGTGACAGGCGCACTCCAGTTGCGAGAGGTTTTGTCAGGCGCGTTAAGGCTCGTGGTCGTGCGGCCCATCTGGATGGAGGCACGGGAGCATTCGCATTTGCAATGGGCGGCGTAGGCCTGCGAGAACGTCATACCCTGGGCGGCGAGGCGCTCGATGTTTGGGGTGTGAAACATCCGGCTCTTGCTGGAATCGGATCCTGAAATCATCGCTGCCGAGGTGCCGTTCCACGCCTGGTCATCGGCGAGAATGAAGATGATGTTAGGCGGCTTGGCGGATGCGCCAAGCGACAGGCCAAGGAAGGCAATTGCGAGGGAGATGCGTTTCATTTCAGCAGGGCTTCACGGACATCCAGATCGGGCTTCGTATTCCAACGTTTTTGCCAGCCGGGCTTTTCGATCTTCGTGCGGAAGATGATCGTGTTGTCGAGATCGAGATCGGCAGTCCAGATGAACTTCGCACCAGTGAAGTCCGCTTTGTGAAACGCCTCTTTTGGGTTCACCCGTTCTTCAGTGTATTCAATTGCCTTCTCCCATTGGCTGTCATCGAAATTCACGGCAAACCAATTCTCCGGAATGGGGGTGTGCTCGACTTTGGGATTCGCCGCATCGTGATTGAGCGGGCCTTTGAAAAAGTTCTTCGCCTTCCATGTGGCATTGCTGACCGTGCCGTCCCTGAACTTGATGATGAATCCACCATCACCGATGTGATTTCCGTATTCCATGCCGGTCTTCGGGTCGGCGTTGTCCCTGGCCATGACGGCGATGGTCATGGGATACTCGGGCAGGATGTCCACCGTGACGACATTGTGCGGGATGAAATCGATGGAATCCACCGCAACGAGCTTGCCGTTGATATAGAGCATGAACCAGTTGTCGGCGTAGACGTTGACCTTGGTCGTGTCGGCGAGTGTGGGTTTGACGAGATTGGAGCTTGCCACCGGAGGAGGATCGGGCCGCTCCCGAGGCGGACTATTGTTGGGCTCGCCTTCCTGCCGGGGTGGTCGCGGAAGATCACCGGGTTTGGGACGAGCCTCCGGCGGTGAATCACCGCCAGTCCCCTTGCTGGAATAGACCACATTCAATTCGGTGCTGGCGAGGATGCTGCCTTGCATGGCGGCCAACAGGGCTTCCCGATTCACCTGTGAAGGTGGGACGGTCATTTTCGCAGGGGCGGACAGAGCATACAAGGTGAGCGTGTAGGTCTTCGGTCCCGGGCCTTTTGAATGCGGTGGTTCATAGCCGATCTGACCTTTGAATCCGGTGCCAACCTTGCCGATGCCTTTGACATTTTTCGGCAGGCTCGTGACCTCCGCAGGAATATCGTAGAGCGTCCAATACCACTTCGCCGCGCCGTCCGGAGGGATGTGATGCATGATGAGCGCATAGCTTTTCGTCCCGGCAGGAGCACCGCTCCACTCGAGAGGCAACGTCGAACCACTTCCATCGCCGGTGTAGTCGATGGGGAGATTGCCGCCGTCATTCACCTCGGAGCTGCGGAGAACAAACGACCCGGCTGGCTTTGTCCCAACAGCGGAAGGAGTCTCAGGGGCTTGTTCCTGTCGGCGAGGCCGCTCGTTTCTTTGCGTCGGTGGGGCTTCATTCCGCGGTGGGCCACCGCCACGACGTTCTCCGGCACGATAGGTTTCCTCGGTTTGGCTTCCGTCGGTGCCGACGAACTGGAATTTCCACGCCCCATCGTCAATATTGCTGTAATTCACCGCTGCTTGCTTGTCGTTCACGCTGTATTGGAGCGCGAAAGTTTTTTCATCCGTCGAGGCTTTGAAGCCTGTGATCTTCGCACCGCGCAATGGAGGTTGATCGCGTCGCACGGATTGAGCCCGCGGTTGCGGATCCACCTGTCCTTCCCGCTCCACTACCTCGCCGTGGAATGCGCTCTGCAAATACGGACGCTGACTCGCCGCATGATAGTGATAGCCAAGCGCCGGGGTCTCATGGCCGTGGCATTTGTCCAGCTGCCCAACTGCCGAGCCATCCGGTTCGGTGAGTCCATAAACCGGATAGCCATCCAGCGCGTAAGCGATTGGCTTCCCCTTGCTAACCAATCGTTCCAGATGCAGAGGCGCGACATGGTAATGATAATCATCCGCTCGACCACAGTGGCCGCCCCACTGGTCGAGCTCTCCGATTTCAGCTGACACCTCACCGCGATTGTTTTGTGGATTGAAAATGGGAATCCCGTTGGCTGCGATCGCGATGGCTCCGCGCAGGAAATGTCCCTCGATCAGCTGCGGTTCCTTGGCCGGCACCGGATGCAAGGGAATGCGCCATGCGTTCTCACCCGCATAGGCCTGCGGCAACGGCACCTGCTGCTGCCAGGCGGTGATGCCGACCATCATGTTGTGGGACGGCAGACCGTTACTTTCGACGTAGAGAGAACTCTCGTCCCAGCGCATTTTCACCTTTGGTGCGAAGGCCTCGAAAGCGGCGGCTTGCTGCGGACGGGCGGTTTCCGCAAACGCCGTGCCGGAGAGACAAAGCAGTCCAGAAATGGCAAAAGTGGGCAAAATCGTCGAAAGGCGCGTTTTCATTCCGCTCCACTACCAGATCTCGGATTAAGGACACATGAATGAACGCCATTTCCCGAAAATCTTCCCGGCATTCATTCATCCCCTGTTAATCCTCGGTCTGCCACTCTTGTCCATCCCCGCGTATTGAATGAAATTGGCAACACCAGTCCGCCACTCTAAATCTCACCCCAATCCATGAGACTCCTCTTAGTGGAAGACGAACCCGATCTGCTGGCCGGTCTCGCACGTGCGCTCCGCAAACAGGGCTACGCGGTAGACACCGCCACCGATGGCGAGGATGGACTTCACAAAGCGCTGACCACCGAATTCGACGCCATCGTGCTCGACGTCATGCTTCCTATCATCGACGGCTGGGAAATCCTCTCCCGCCTGAGGGAAACCAAATCCACGCCCGTCCTCATGCTCACTGCCCGCGACAGCACCGCCGACCGGGTCCGCGGACTCGACACCGGTGCGGATGACTACCTGGTGAAACCCTTCGACCTTCCCGAACTCTTCGCGCGCCTGCGCGCCATCATCCGTCGCAGCGTCAATCGATCAAAACCCGCAATGGATCTCGGCGAAGTCCGCATTGACTCCGCCGCACGCACCGTCACTCGCAACGGAGAACCGGTCACCCTCACCGCCCGCGAATACGTCATGCTCGAATACCTCGCCCTGCATCGCGGCGAGATCGTGACCCGGACCGATCTTTACGAGCACCTTTTTGACGAAACCGAAGCGACACTCTCCAACATCCTCGACGTTCACGTTTTCAACCTCCGCAAGAAGCTTGGGCAGGAACTCATCACCACCCGTCGCGGCCACGGCTATTGCATCGAATGAATTTCTTCAAATCCATCCGCTGGCGCCTGCAGCTCTGGTATGGCGTCCTGCTCGTCGCCGTGCTCAGCGGATTCGGGATCACCGTCTATCAGTTGGAGAATGCCAGGCAGCTCCGGCGCATCGACGAGGAACTGCAACGGAGGCTTCCGGTTCTCGTGAATTCCCAGCGTCCCGTTCCCGGCAACCGCGAAAGACGTGAATTCAAACTCTCCTCGAAGGATGCACCCTTGTTTGACCAGGGCGACGGCAGTGGAATCTATTACGTCGTCTGGCTGCGCCATGGCGAACCGGTCACCCGCTCCGCCACTGCGCCCAGTGACGTGCCGCTTCCCAAGGCCGGCGATCCGCCTAACAGGATTCGCGGAGATCTTCGTGAAACCTTCCTTTTCCCCGGTCCGGGCGATTGTGTGCTCGTCGGAAAATCCATCACCAGCGACCTCACGGATCTTCGGCAGCTCGCGTGGTGGCTCAGCGGAGTAGGCGGCACCGTTCTCTTGTTCGGTCTGGCGGGCGGCGCATGGCTCGTCGCCCGAGCTTTGCGTCCGATCCGCGCCATCAGTTCCGCCGCTGAAAAAATCGCCACAGGCGATCTTGGCCAGCGCATTGATGCAGTGGATTCGGGAAGCGAGCTTGGACAGCTCGCGCGGGTGCTGAACACCACTTTCGCACGGCTTGACAGCGCCTTCTCCCGGCAGGCCCGATTCACAGCGGATGCCGCACACGAACTCCGCACGCCGTTGGCCGTGATACTCACCCATACCCAGGACAGCCTTGCCTGCGACGATCTGACAGAAGACCACCGCGCAGCCTTTGAAGCCAGCCAGCGAGCCGCTCAACGCATGCGCCGGCTGACCGAATCACTGCTCACACTGGCCCGACTCGATTCGGGAAACACCACCACCCGCGAGACATGCGATCTCGCCCGGATCGCCGAAGAAACCACCGCGCTCCTCCACACGCTGGCCCGGCAAAACGAAATCGCTGTCGAAACAGAGTTCCAACCTGCCCTCTTCGTGGGAAACGCCAATGAAATCGCGCAGGTCGTCAACAACCTCGTCAGCAATGCCATTTTCCATAACCGTTGCGGCGGCGGCGTGCGAATCACCTGCACTTCCACAACGGAGGAAGCGATCCTAACCGTTTCCGACACGGGTCCGGGTATCAATCCAGACGACCTTCCTCACATCTTTGATCGCTTCTACCGCGCCGACAAGTCCCGCTCAGGCGCAACCGAACGGACCGGCCTCGGACTGGCCATTACACGCGCCATCACCGAAGCCCACGGCGGCTCCATCTCCGTGATAAGCGAACCTGAAAAAGGCAGCACCTTCACCGTGCGTCTGCCCGTCGGTGAAATCACCAGACAAGCCGGTTGAAACTCAGCCGCTTTCCCGAACATGAAAGGCCGCTTGGCCGCCTCTTTACCCGCCTGCCCTAAACCCCGTCGTATCGAGGCCTTGCAGGTTGCTGATTGAACGACGATCTACACGCTGAAATAGGACCGAGAAGAAGCCCCACACCGAAATCATCGAGGACTGTCGCCCGGCTCGTGTTGGGCGTGTGCTCATTGATTGCGGGCATCAACCATCCTCCCAAGGAAGCGTCGATGTCCATCGCAGCTTCAAAGTTTGCCATGCTCCAGATCTCAAACTCAAATCCGAGATCTGGCAAAATCGAACGAACGAATACAGGACTGGAATCGGCCCCACATCCACCGGAAACAAGATCGTCCACAAGCAGCCAAGCAGCGGCTAGTCAGTATGCCATCTGACAGATTCCAATCTCTCAGGCGGTTGCCTAAAGGCGCTCAAATCACCACGCCCAACATTCGTCTCATTCGTAAGCCATTGATTACAAGTTGGTCGAGATGGATGGATTGCCCTGCGGGCCAAGCGGAGTGCGGCCATGAAGATTTCGCTTCACTCGAAAGGGTTCTCATCCCACCAGCGTTCGGACACCTGCGGAGTCTTCAACAATCCGCAATCCCCAATCGGAAATTGGCCTACTTCGCTAAAGCTACGAAGGCCATTCTCCGCTTCTCGAAAGGGAATGGCCCCAGGGCTCTTCTCCCAAAAACATGGCCTGCCATTCGTAGCTTCCCCTCAAGGAAGCGAAGAATGGTCGGGCTGGCGGGATTGCCCTGCGGGCCAAGCGGAGTGCGGCCATGCCAATTTGAAGAATGGCTCGCGAAAGCTTGCGCTGCGTTCAAACCCACGAAGATTTCGCTTCACTCAAAAGGGTTCTCATCCCACCAGCGGTCGGACACCTGCGGAGTCTTCAACAATCCGCAATCCGCAATCCACAATCCCCAATCGGAAATTCTTCCAATGGTCGGGCTGGCGGGATTCGAACCCACGACCCCCTGCCCCCCAGGCAGGTGCGCTACCAGACTGCGCTACAGCCCGTCATTTCGGCGGGGGCACAAGCAAGCAGGGTAAATCCGGATTGGCAAGCCTCGAAAATCGTGCGATTGCCCCCTGCGACATGGAACGGATTAAAACAGCGATTGTCGGTGCGAGTGGCTACACGGGCATGGAATTGCTGCGCCTGCTGTTGGTCCATCCGCAGGTCGAGCTGGTGGCCGCCACTTCCCGTCAGGAAGCGGGCAAGCCGGTGCAGTCCGTCTTCCCGCGTTTCCGTGGCGCACCCGGTGGGGAGCTCGCCTTCATCGAGCCCGATCCGGATGTCATCGCCGCCACCGGCGCGAAAGTCGCTTTTCTCGCCCTGCCTCACGGCGTGGCGGCGGAGATCGCGCGCGCCCTGCTCGATCGCGGGGTGAAGGTGATCGACCTCAGCGCCGATTTCCGACTGCGCGATGCGGCGGTCTATCAGGAATTCTATGGTCACGAGCATCCCGCGCCGGATCTGCTTTCCGAAGCCGTCTACGGCCTCCCGGAAGTGCGTGCGGATGTCATCAGGACCGCGCGCCTGATCGCGTCGCCCGGCTGCTATCCGACAAGCATCCTGCTGCCTTTGTTGCCCCTGCTTCGGGAAAAACTGATCGACCCTTCCACCATCGTCGCCAACTCCATGAGCGGTGTCAGTGGCGCGGGTCGCAAGGCGGATCTCACGCTGCTGTTCTGCGAATGCAACGAAAGCGTCCGGGCCTACGGACTGCCGAAGCACCGCCACCTATCGGAAATCGAGCAGGAGCTTTCGATCGCTGCTGCCGAGCCGGTGGTGATCACCTTTCTCCCCCATCTCATTCCGGTGAACGCCGGCATTCACACGACCACGACCGCGAAGCTCGCTCCAGGAATCGACCCCGAGGCGGTTGGAAAAGCCCTGGAGTCCGCCTACGCCGACAAGCCCTTCGTGCGCCTTCTCGGTCGCGGTGGTTGTCCCGACACCAAGAACGTCACGCGGACGAACTTCATCGACATCGGCTGGCAATACGATGCCCGCACCGGTCGCGTCATCCTGCTCAGCGCCGAGGACAACCTCGGAAAGGGCGCGGGGGGACAGGCCGTGCAGAGTTTCAACCTGCTGTTCGGACTTTCCGAGACTGCTGGATTGCAAAATTTCTGAGGCGTCCCCAAGGTTCGCCTTCTTGTTTCGAACGATCATGGATTCCCAGTTTACCCGCATCAAAGGAGGCGTCGGCGCGCCGCAAGGTTTCCTCACCAGCGCGATCTCCTGCGGGATCAAGAACCCGGCGATCGAGCGACTCGATCTCGCCCTCATCGTTTCGGAAAAGCCCTGCACCTCCGCCGGCACCTTCACCACCAACCGCGTGAAAGCCGCACCGGTCCGTGTCAGCCAGGCTCATCTCCGCAAGGGCAACCTCCGCGCCATCGTCGCCAACTCCGGCAACGCCAACGCCTGCACCGGCGTCCAGGGCATCCGCGATGCCAATGCGATGTGCGATGCCGTCGCGAAGCCCCTCAACCTCAAGCGCACCGAAATCGGCGTCTGCTCCACCGGTGTGATCGGCCTGCCGATGCCGATGTCACGCATCGAGCCGAAGTTCCCCGAACTCGTCGCCAAACTCGGCGCGAAGAACGGCCCGGACGTCGCCGCCGCCATCATCACCAGCGACACCCATGCGAAGGAAATCGCGATCTCCTTCGACCTCGGCGAGCACCGTGTCCGCATCGGCGGCTGCGTGAAGGGCGCGGGCATGATTTCCCCGAGCATGGCCACCATGCTCTGCTTCATCACCACCGATGCGAACATCCCCACCGAGTCGCTTCGCAAAGCGGTGCTCGAGTGCGTGGAAAACAGCTTCAACCGCATCACGATCGACGGCGACATGAGCACCAACGACACCGTGCTCGTCCTCGCCAACGGAGCCTCAGGCATGCCCTCCGCACGCCGGAACAGCACCGCCTGCAAACAGTTCCGGGCCGCCCTGCAATACGTCATGCTCGAACTCGCCAAGGCCGTCGTCCGCGATGGCGAGCGCACGACGAAGTTCGTGACGGTGGACGTCGAAGGTGCCCGCACTTACCTCGACGCGAAAAAGGTCGCCGAAGCCGTCTGCAAGTCCGCCCTCGTGAAAGCCTCCTGGAACGGCGGCGATCCGAACTGGGGCCGCATCCTCCACGCCGTCGGCTACTCCCGCGCCCGCATCCGCGAGGAGCTCGTCGACATCTTCATTGCCGGAAAAGCGGCCTGCCTCGGCGGTCTTCAAACGACCACCCCGATGGACGAACTCCGCGCCGCCGTGGCCGAGCCCGAGTTCACCATCACCATCAACCTCAATCAGGGCGATGCCGACTACACCATGTATTCCAGCGACCTCTCGCCCGAATACATCGACTTCAACCGCTCCGAATACGCCTACTGGAAGCAGGCGAGGAAAGACGGCTTGGTGTAGAAAATTCGAAGCACTAAATTCTAAATTCGAAACGGAAGACTCTTCATTTCGAATTTCAGATTTCGAGATTCGTGCTTCCAGCTCCGCTGGTACACGAGGACGGGATCGAACCGCCGACCAACCCGGTGTAAGCGGGCCGCTCTACCGCTGAGCTACTCGTGCTTTCGCGTGACGCCAGATGCTTCCCCGCCCGCCCGCCCTGATCAAGCTCTTCGTTTCGAATTTAGCCTGCCCTTCGTAGCTTCAGCGAAGAAGGGTGCTTAGAGGCTGTCTGAAAATGGCTGCCACACGAGGATTGTCGGCTGATTTTCCGCCGAGCCGCTGAGCTTGAATGAGGTCGCAGAGAATTCCAATCCAGGTTCTCTCGGTGATCTCTGCGACTTCTCAGCGCCTCTGCGGCGAAAGAAAGCAGGCATCATCCACAAGCAGCACTTTTCAGACAGACGCTTGGAATTTAGTGCTTCCCCGCCCACTCCTTTCTCCTCAACGCTTGCCCCTCCACCCCTCCGGTGGTTTGTTCGCCCCTCACCATGCATCTGCGCTTCACCGAATCCGAACTCGCCACCCTGATCGAGATGGTCAGCCTTGCGGCGAATGTCGCCTCGCTGAACCAGAAGCCCGGTTCGGAGGCGAATGTCGCGGTCTTCGAGGACTTGGAAAACAAGCTCCTTGAGCGCGCAAGGCATTCGGGATTCAGCGACATCATCGAGTTCGATGACGAGAAGCAGGCCTACCGCGTCACCGCGGAGTTCGAGGCCACGGCGTTCTTTCAGGAATGCTTCGAGGAGTTTCGCGAGGAAAGCTTCTGGGAGGAACTCGTCATCCGCCTGGCCGACCGCGATCTGATCCGCTCGATCGGGCTGGGCCCGTGGGAAAAGATGACCGAGCCCGAGCGTCGGGAGCAGACCCAGGATCGCGAGAAGCACTACTGGGAGGAGTTCACCAAGAACGGCATCGAGCGAGTGGCGCTGATTTATCCCCCGAGCGAGGGGTGATCATCTGTGTTTCCTGTCGAAGCGATGATTCATTTCCTCACGGATGGGCCGTGAATGGACTCAATCCCTGCCAAATCAGCCCGTGGTGCGTGGAACCCGTCAATCCGCGCAAGGACCGACCAAAGTAGCTCTCTCGATGTGAATCCGCGAGGACCGACCCCCGCACGCGTGGGAATGCCTTGGATCAATCACGATTTCCAACCGTGCGACGCACTCCTACCAGCTTTATTTGGGAGTTTGGGAGCCGTAGGATTTCTGGGTTTGCTGGATGAATTCCTGATCGCCCGCGCTGAGTCGGGTGATGGCCAGCTCGACCGGATTTTGTTTGATCAACAGGCGGACCTTCCCATCCCGGACCACGGTCGGATGCGCCGGCGGTGCCGGGTTGGCGGGCGGAGCGGCTCCGGCTTCCGCCTCCACGACGATGTCCTCGAAGGCGATGAGCCTGCCTTCCACCAGTTTGCCGTCGGTGCTCATCCATTGGCGCGACACCGAGAGGATGATGTGGGTGATGTAGCGGGCCTTCTTCGGCTCAGTCCCGCCGGGTGGGATCACCTGGACGCCGCCCGTGGCCGCATCGCCGATGTCCCGAGTTTTGAACTTGGTGGGATGGGCCGGGATGACCTGGCCCATCGATGGGAGCGCGAACAGCAGGATCGCCGAAACACAGGTGGCGTGGAGGTTCATGCCTGATAGATAACGCGCTTTCCACCGCGGGCCAACCCATTCCATCAAACGAAAAACAACCACAGGTTTCCCGGCGGTTGTTTTCCATTCATGGCCTCGCCATCGTAGCGGGAAACTTCCGGCGCTGGGCTCAGATCCATTTCGGAGCCTTGACTTCAGAGGCTCAGCCCGTGGTCCGTAGGCCGGAGACGATGGCGTTGATCGAGATCAGGAGGTCGGGAAGCAGCGAGTCGGCGGCGTGCTGGCGTCCGGCGGCGAGGAGTGCCATTTCCGAGGCTCTTATATTTAACAGAGCATCCGTATTGCTGAATGTGAATCCACGAGGGCCGACCCCGGCAACCAGACCCCGGCAACCACCGTTTGGATGGATGGGAAATGGGAGGGTTGCGGGAGTGGGAAGATGGGGTGCGAAAGCGGGGTTTCGCCATCAGGCCAAACGCAATCGAGCCGATAATCCGAAATGGTCGGAGGGAAATACACTTCCGCCACGTTGGTTGAGAATCCCGGTTTCCTCCACTGTCCATCCGGGCGAGGTGAGGATATGATCCAGTGTGCGAATGGGAAAACCCCGCAGGTGAAAGGTGGCTTTGTTCCCACAAGGAATCCGTTTCAGCCCGTGTGCGAGCACCCTTTTCACGCCCGGCCAGTGGGCGGGACAATTAAAATCACCCGCGACCAACTGGGGCAGATCGACCTGCCCGAGCCGCTCCGCAAGCAAAGCGGACGCGTGCCACTGGGCATAGGGATGGAGCTGCAGATGCAGGTTTGAAACCCTGAACGAATGGCCGGTAATTTGATCCGCGAGCTCGACCCAGCTGCAGATGCGGGGAAAGCCCTCGCCCCACCCTTTGCTGGGCGTTTCGGGAGTGGGGCTCAACCAGAAGGTTCCGCTGTTCCTCAACTCAAACCGAACGCGGTCGAAAAAGATCGGGCAATGCTCCCCGCCGCTTTCCCCATCGTTCCGACCCAAGCCGTAGCGATCGTGCCGGGGAAAGAGGGCATGGAAAAATTCGATCTGCCCGGGTAGCGCTTCCTGGAAACACACGATGTCGAAGCTCACATCCCGGAAGATTCTCTCGAATGACTGACGCCGCTTCGACCATCCGCTCGCAAGAGGGCTTTTCCCGTCGCGGAGGATGTTCCAAGTGAGAAAGGCAAACGAGTCGGGCGTTGGCACTTTATGTTCGATGTTCCGGTTCTCGCCTCAGACCCAGCTGCCCTCAAGCGCGAATTGGCGCTCTAATTGGTTAAGCGCCGAAAATCGTAGGATGTGGGTTCGCCTTGTTATGCTTGGTCTGGCCATGGGCGGGGTCCTCGCGGAATCACATCGAGAGCGATGCCTTCGCAGAAAGCAAATCTTCCGGCGCGTGGCTTAGATCCATTACAGAGCCTCGATCCCAGAGGCTCAGCCCGTGGTCCGGAGCCCGGAAGCGATGGCGTTGATGGAGAGCAGGAGGTCGGGAAGCAGCGAATCGGCGTCGTGCTGGCGACCGGCGGCGAGGAGTTCGCGCCATTTCCTGAGCAGGACGATCTGACGCTGGTGCAGGACCTTCAGCGGGGCCTCGCGGATGTCGAGGGTCTTGGCCATGCGCGGGCGGCGCTCGGACATTTCGCCGTCGAAGAGTTCGGCGAGCAGTGAGCGCGTGCGTTCGAACTCGGCGTCGATGATGTCCATGAAACGGGTCCGCAGTTTCTTGTCGGTGACCAGCGTGGCGTAGTCGTGCATCAGCTTGAGATTGGCCGAGGCGAGGTTGGTCTCGACGTTGGTGAGGACGTAGCTGAGGAAGTTCGAATTCGGCAGCGCGGCCTTAAACGCGGCGAAGCCCTCGGGGTCGTTCTTCTTCAGATCCTCCAATGCGGAGCCGACCCCATACCAGCCGGGCAGGTAGTAGCGGGCCTGGGTCCAGGAAAAGACCCATGGGATGGCGCGGAGATCGGCGATCGAGTGGCCTTGCTTGCCGGTGCGCCGTGCGGGACGCGAGCCGATGCGGGCGTGCTCAAGGGCATCGATCGGCGTGGCCTGGCGATAGAAGCCAATGAAGTCCTCAGCATGGAGCAGGCTTTGATACGCGGCCTGGCTGGCCTCGGAAAGTCGCGGCATGAAGGCCTCGCAGGCATCCTCATGACGAACGCCGTGGCGATGCCTCGCGGTGGTGACGGCGGCTCCAGCGAGCAGCAGCTCGAGGTTGTAGGTGGCGTTCGCGAGGTTGGCGTATTTCTGCGCGATCGTTTCACCCTGCTCGGTCATGCGGAACTGCCCGGACATCGCACCATGCGGCAGCGAGGCCATGAACCAATGCGTCGGACCTGCGCCGCGGGAAATGGTACCGCCGCGGCCGTGGAAGAAGCACAGTGAAATGTCGCGCTCCTTGCCGGTGGCGGTGAGGGCTTCTTCGGCTTTGTGCAGCGCCCACTGCGCGGCGAGGATGCCGCAGTCCTTGTTGGAATCCGAGTAGCCGAGCATGACCTGCTGGCTGGAAACGCGGCTGAAGTCGCCCTCGCGGAAGGCCCGGCTGCGACGCGTGAACGGGTGATCGAGGAAGGCGGAAAGGATGCCCGGTGAACGATCGAGGTCGTCCATGGTTTCGAACAGCGGCACGACCTCCAATGGACAGGCCAGTCCGCCGTCGGTGAGTTCCATGAGACCGGCTTCGCGAGCGAGCAGATAGACGCCTAACAGATCGGAAAGCTCGCGGGTCATCGAAACGATCAACGCGCCGAGTCCCGCATCGCCCCAAGCGAGACGGTGTTTCACGAGCACGCGGTAGCAATCGAGCACGGCGGCGGCTTCCGGTCCGGCGACGATGCCCTCATGCAGGAACGGACGCGGCGAGGTGAGTTCGCCCGTGAGAAACTCGACCCGCTTTTCCTCGGACCAGGTGGCGTAGTTTTCCCCATCCTCGACTCCGGCGGCGGAGAGGAGTTGCGAGATCGCCTTGTCGTGGAATTCGGAATTTTGACGGACATCAAGCGTGGCCAGATGGAAGCCGAACATGTCGATCTTGTGGCGCAGCGGGCGGATGTATTCCTCCTCGATGAGGTAGCAGCCGGCCTCGGTGAGCGTGCGGGCGAGCAGATCGAGGTCGGCGGAAAGGCGTTGTGGGGAAACGTAGCCGAGCTTGCCCTTCGACTGCTGGCGGAGGCGCAGGGCCATCAATTTCGCGAGCTGTCGCCAAGGCTCCTCGCCGTAGCGGTCGAAAATTTCCTTCACCGCGCCTTCCGAGGAAACGACGAAGGCCAGCTCGTCGATCCGCGCCTGGAGATCGTCGGGAGCGGGGGTGAGGTGGCGGGAAAGCGTGAGTTGGGAGGCGAGTCCTTCCAACTCGCGTTGCAGGAGATCAAAGGCGGCCTGGCGGAGTTGGACGAGGGTCTTTTCCGTGACCTGGGGGGTGACGAGCGGGTGCCCGTCGCGGTCGCCGCCGATCCAGGTGCCGAAGGAGAGGCGGGGGATGTTTCCGGCGGAGCGCAGGGCCTCGAGCGGGAAGCCGGCATCGCGCCAAGCCTCGGTGAAATGGAGGTCGAGGCGGTTGATCGCGTCTGGAAAAAGATCGCGGAGGTAGTGGATCGCGTTGAGCAGCTCGCTGCTGATGTCCGGCCGGACGAGGTGGATTTCCGCCGTGCGCCACAGGGTTTCCATGGTGGTGACGATCCGCTCGCGGAGGCGGCGGCGTTCGCGCTCGGTGTATTTCGGATACTCGCTGCGGACGAGGTCGTTGTAGAGATCGCGATGGCGTTCGCGGACGCTGGAGCGCTTCGCCTCGGTCGGGTGGGCGGTGAGGACGGGGGCAACGTTGACGTCGCGCAGGACCTCGAGGATCTGCTCCGGCGTGATGTTGAGCGAGCGAAGATCGCGCAGGGCTTGGGGCCACAGTCCGCGGATCGACTCGGTGCCGAGGACCTTTTCCCGCTCGCGACGGATGGCGGCGGCGACACGTTCCTCGACCATGTTGAGGAGCTGGAAACCGATCGAGTAAAGCTGGGGAATGCCGGCCGGTGGGTTGGCGTCGTCCGGGATCGTGCCGGACCACGGTAAATACGGCAGCAGCTCGGTCTCGCCGGTGGATTTCAGCGCATCGCCGAGGCATCCGATGAGAAAGGTGAGCGTTTCGTCGATGAGATCGAATCCTTCGAGGCGGAGTTGCTCGCGGGTGGGGTTCGTGGTGGCCGGTCCGGTCATGGGCGCAAGCACCTAAGCACGAAGCGGGCCGGATGGGGAAGCGAAGCATTTGCATTTCGCAAACCGTTGGTCCTGCGGCGTTGAAATCGCGGGAGTTGCGGGCTTGACCGGAAGCGTCGGCGTGGCTTCCCTCCCGCCGCCATGCTCCGTCAGGTCCTCAAGTCCAAGCTCCACCGCGCCATGATCACCGACGGCGACGTCGATTATGAAGGCAGCATCGAAATCCCGACCGATCTGATGGAAGCCGTCGGTCTTTGGGAAGGGGAGCGGGTGCTCGTCGCCTCGATCACCACCGGCAACCGCCTGGAAACCTACGTCCAGCCTGGCGTCCCCGGCACCGGCCGGATCATCATCAACGGCGGGGCCGCCCACCGCATCAAGAAGGGCGAGCGGGTCGCGATCATGGCCTTCGCGCTTTCCCAAGATCCCGTGCTGGCGCAGAAAGTCGTCCTCACGGAAACGAACACGATCGAGCGGATTGGCCGCTGAATTACTCTGGAATAGCCGATTTTTCCCGTCGAAATGCCCGCTTTACAAGGTGGGATCACCCTCCCATAGTCCCGCGCCCATGACTTTTGCCGCAATTGAATGGCTCAATATCTCCATCAATCTTCTGATGGTGGTGTTCTTCATCGTCTGTCTCCTGATGGTCCTGCTGATCCTGATGCAGCGTCCGAAACAGGAGGGACTCGGTGCGGCCTTTGGTACCAACGTCACCGACCAGGTCTTCGGCGCCCGC
This sequence comes from Luteolibacter sp., assembly GCA_031411755.1. GTDB lineage: Bacteria > Verrucomicrobiota > Verrucomicrobiia > Verrucomicrobiales > Akkermansiaceae > Luteolibacter. The sequence goes on from JANOBS010000280.1 coordinate 17,426, forward strand.
ACCACCAACGTCCTCCAGCGCGGCACGGTTTACCTCGCCTCGATGTTCTTCGTTCTCAGCCTGACGCTGGCGATCCTCATCGGTCACCGCAACAAGGTGAACTCGCTGGTCGTGAAGAATGCTCCGGCCCCCGTCGCCGAGACGCCCGCCGCTCCGCCAGCTCCTGAAAAGTCGATTTCCGAGGAAGCGAAGGACGCCGGCCAGAAGGTTCCTGAAGCTCCGGCTCCAGCTCCTGTGGCTCCCGTACCCCCGGTGGAAACGCCTGCTCCAGCTCCGACCGAAGTGCCGCCACCGGCCCCGATCGTGCCGCCAGCGCCTCCGGCAGAAAAACCGCCGGGTCAGTGACGCTATTGCGGAGTGACTGATCCGACCGAAGACTCCGACGACGCTCCCGTGTGGGCGAGACCGGAAGCTTTCCCCACTGCACCTGCTGGCTGGGGATGGGCGGATCGAAAAGGTGGGCAACACCCGGTTGAGTCGCTCGATGCCCTGGCGGATTCGATCCGTTCAGATCGTTCTTCTGCTGTCGATCTTGTCTGGACGTCCGATCGTCCCAGCATGGTGGTTCCGGAGGAGGTCCCCCCGCTTTTCCACGCACTCTTTGCCGCACGCCGCCGCTGGGCTGCGGCGGACCTCGACTTCGCAAAAGGCCAGATCAAGCTCTTCGGTTTCGGAGTGCTGGCGATGCTGGCCTACACGTTCTACAAGGATCACTCGGTCCACACTTCGGCGAACGTCGGCATGGCCCTCGCGCTGTTCGTCATGTTCGCCCTGATCCCCTGGTATCAGGCTTGGAAACGCAGCCGTGAGCTTCACGGCTGGAGCCCGAGAGCGATGGAGGCCTCCGTGCCGGTGCTGCGATTCGAAACCTGGCTGGATCTACAGAAAAGCCCCGCCACCCGCCTCGTCGCGGCCCTGATGGTGCTTGTCGGCGTGGCGCAGCTGGTGTTTCCCGACTCAATCCGACACGCGGGTCTCGACAAGGTCGCCTACCACAAGGGCGAAACCTGGCGACTTCTAACAGCACCCTTTCTCCACGGTGGACTGCTGCACTGGTTCATGAACATGGGCGCGCTGCTCTACCTCGGCCGGCGCGTCGAGGTCTTCGCCCGCTGGCCGCATGTGCCGCTGGTGTTCCTGTTTTCCGCCTGGGTCGGTGGCGAGGCTTCCGCCCGCTTCGTGGCAACGATCTCCGTCGGCGCATCCGGTGGTCTGATGGGCTGGCTCGGGTTCCTGTTGGTGTTCGAGACCCTGCATGCCCGACTCGTTCCGCGTTCATCGCGTCGCCGCCTGCTCGCGGGCATCTTCCTCACCGGCGTCATCGGGTTGATCGGCTACAAGTTCATCGACAACGCCGCGCACGCCGGGGGTCTTCTGGCCGGAATGGCCTATGCCGCCATCGTGTTTCCGGCCTCCTCTTCCGCCCACCGTCCACTCACCACGATCACCGACAAGATCGTCGGCACCCTGGCGATGCTCGCCATGGTCGGCTCTGCGGCGTTGGCAGTGGTGGTGATGATGAAGTGAGTTTTCAGTGTTCAGTTTCGAGTGTTCAGGGAAGACCTGTCGTTTCGAATTTCTGATTTCGAATTTCGTGCTTATCTCCCTTCGTGCTTCCAGATCTCGTCACCTCCATTCCCGGCCCCGAATCGCTGCGCCTGGCCGCGCGATTGAAAGAGGTCGAGTGCCGCAACACGACGTACCTGTCGCCGGACTGGCCGGTGTTCTGGGAAAGTGCGGAGGGCGTGAATGTCTGGGACGCGGACGGAAACCGCCTCCTCGATTTCACCAGCGCCTTCGGAGTCGCCACGCTCGGTCACGGCTTTTCCGCGAAGGCGGCAGCGGAGCAATCCGGGCGGCTCGTTCATGCGATGGGCGATGTCCATCCGGCGCGGCTGAAGGTGGAGCTCTGCGAGCGATTGAGCGCGATCACCTTCGAGAGGTGGATGGGAGAAAAGGGCAAGACGCTGCTGGGAAACTCCGGCTTCGAAGCGGTGGAAGCCGCTTTGAAAACCGCCGTGATGGTCACTGGCCGCAGCGGCATTCTTTCGTTCGAAGGGGCGTATCACGGTCTCGGTTACGGCGCGCTGTTGGGCGCGGGGATCGAGTGGTTTCGGGCGCCGTTCGAGAAGCAGCTTTCGCGGGTCACGACGCGGCTGCCTTATCCGAGAAATGGCGATGAACCTTCGTGGCAGAATTTCCTAACAGCCTTGAGCTCCGTCGATCCCGCCACCATCGGCGCGGTCCTGGTTGAGCCGATGCAGGGTCGCGGTGGCATCGTGATTCCGCTTATGGAGTTTCTCCGTGAGCTGCGGTCGTGGTGCGACCAACACGGCGCGGTGCTCATTCTCGATGAGATCTACACCGGCCTGAATCGCACCGGTAAACTCTTCGGCTGTGATTGGTCGGGCGTGGTGCCGGACCTGATCTGCCTCGGAAAATCCCTGAGCGGCGGCTTTCCGATTTCCGCCTGCGTCGGGAAGGCTGCAATCATGGATGCCTGGCCGGAAACCTACGGTGAAGCCCTGCACACCAGCACGTTTCTCGGCAATCCTCTGGGCTGCGCGATGGCGATCACCTCCTTGGAGGAGCATGCGAAATCTTCGACCACCCTTTCTGCCTGCGAGGTTGGCAAGCTTCTCGGTGCGTCCCTTTCCCAACTCATCGGCGAGCCATTTGTTTTTGAAACGCGTGGCGTGGGCCTCATGCAGGCCGTCGAGTTCCGTCGTCCCGATGGCTCCCCCGCCGGGGACGCCTGCATCGAGCTGGTGAAAGGCCTTTTGAAGGACGGCATCCTCGTGCTGCCGGATGCGCCAGAAGGACACGTGCTGGCACTGACGCCGCCGCTCGGGATTTCCGACGAGGAAATCGCGTTCGTGGTCGAGTGCATCCGCCATCGGCTGCGGGCGCTCGCCTGAGTGGGAAATCCCTGCCGATTTCCAATAGGCCGTCGCCGCGTTCTATCACAGGGTCCACGGATGATTGCTCCCTGGTTGATCTTCCTCTCCTTCGTATTCGTCATGCTCGCGCTGGACCTTGGCGTGTTTCATCGAAAGTCCCATGTCGTCAGCTTCAAGGAATCCCTCGGCTGGTCGGCCGTGTGGATCACCCTCGGCGTGGCCTTTTCCGCCCTCGTTTACCAGGCCTATGAGTACCACTGGTGGGGGCTTGGAAATACGGTCGACGCCGTGGATGGGTTGATCAACAACGGCAAGCTCGCCGCGACGAAGTATCTCACCGGTTATGTCGTCGAGAAATCGCTGAGCGTGGACAACATCTTCGTCATCGCGATGATTTTCGGCTCGCTTGCGGTGCCTGCGCGCTACCAGCACCGGGTGCTGTTCTGGGGCATCCTCGGGGCCCTGGCGATGCGTGGCGTGATGATCGGCGTGGGATCGGCGCTGGTGACGAACTTCCACTGGGTTCTCTACATCTTCGGCGGCTTCCTGATCCTGACCGCCGTGAAAATGCTGGTCATGAAGGAAAAAGAGGAGCACCCGGAAAACAATCCGCTGGTGAAGTGGATCCGGAAATTCTTCCCGGTCACCCGCGAGTATCACGGCCAGCATTTCCTCGTGAAGGCCGGCTCCGATGCCTCGCATGAAGCCGCCGAACCCGGACTCACCGCTGTCAGCGATCCGGTGGTCGACGCCGCTCCGAAGGGCAAGTGGCTGATCACCCCGCTGATGGTCGCGCTCATCCTCGTCGAGTTCACCGATCTCATTTTCGCGGTCGACTCGATCCCGGCGATCTTCGCGATCACGGCCGATCCCTTCCTGGTCTTCACCAGCAACGTTTTCGCCATCCTCGGCCTGCGTTCGCTGTATTTCGCCCTCGCGGGGATGATCGACAAGTTCCACTACCTCAAGCCCGCGCTCGCACTCGTGCTGATGCTCGTCGGCGTGAAGATGCTGGCCGCGAAGTGGCTCAAGGCCTGGCTCGGCGACTCGTTCAACTTCACCGTCCTCGGCGTCATCCTGCTGATCCTGGCCGGTGGCGTGGTGGCCTCGCTGGTGTTCACGAAAAAGGAGCCGCTGATTGGGGGGGATGTTTAAGGGTGGCAGGCCCGCAATGCTTCCGCCGGGCGGGATGACGATCGGTGATCAGCCCTGGCGAAATATCCTCGCGCGGTCCGTACGAGGATGCCATTCTGCCTTGAATGGCATCCCCTCTATGACGACCGGACAACCCCTCCCCGACGCCGATCCCTGCCTTGACCGTCCCCGTTGCGGCGGACGCAAAAGCAAACTTCTGGCAACCGTGCTTTCCTTCGTCAGCTTGCTGGCACCGCCCGTCGGCGCGCAGGAGGCACCGGCCTGGGCTGCTACGGCAAAGACCGCTCCGGCGGGCTTGCTCGAGGTCGCGTTGACGAAGCGCCAGGCGCTTTTCGTCACCCAACAGCAGGTCGATGGGAAATGGTTACCCTTCATTGGGTTCTTCATCGGTGCCGACGGGCTGGGCTTGTGCAGTCTGACCCCGCTTTCCTGGAAAACAGGACCGATGTTCGTGGCGGATGACGAGGAAAAGACCCAGCTCCCGCAACCTGCAGTGCTCGCGGTATTTCCCGAACAGGAACTGGCCTTGGTAAAATTCAAATACAAGCCGAAGACATGGCTGAAGCTCGCCAAAGAGCCGACATCCGTAGGCACCTGGGTGGCCGTGCTTTCTCCGTCGTTTGCTCCGAATCCCGTCGTGGGTCCCATCCTGGCTCATCGAGAAATGACATGGTCGTCGCCATTGGTCCCACCCCGCCAACCTGTGACGAAGTTCAGCTTTGCGGCCGGTCGGAATCCCAGCATTGAGATGGTGTTCGTGCAAGGCGCGCCCTTGATTGACGCGCGAGGGGAAGTCGTCGCGGCATTCTCCGGGTCCCAGACGCTTCCTGGGCAGACTCTGAGAGCAGCCAGTCCGCTTGCGGAGTTGCCGGAGCGGATTCAGGAGGCTGTTAAGAAGGGAGTCTCTCTGAAGCTTCCGCTCTCCGCCAAGGATCTCCAATTGGATCCGGCAGTATTGTCCGAAGAGAGGCTCGCCATGGGAGAGACGGGAGCCGCTGTCCTCCGTGATTTCGCAAATGCCATGCAGCGAGCCAAGGCACTGGTCGCAAAGTTTCCTGACAGTCATTATGCGCGGAACGAGGAATTTGCATGTGCCTTGACGGGAGCTGACCTTGGAGAGGTCAGCGCACAGGAGTTGGTCGACCTGGCAAAACAGTTCAAGCCTCAGGACAATGATCCCCCATGGGAAAAATCCGCCTATTACTGCCGTCTCGGTGATGCCCTCCTGCGCGCGAATCGCGCGGACGATGCCATCGCCTCTTTACAGAAAGCCGACGAACTGTGGCCGCAAAATATGGCGTGCATGACCCTGGCAGACATCTTCGAGAAAAGGGACCAACTGGATGAGGCCGAGCGTTACTGGCGGCGCGCCACGAACTTTGATCAGGAACGAATCGCCTATTGGGAGAGCCTCAGCCGCGTCCTTTCGGCACGGCTCAAATCCAAAGAAGAGAGCGAAGCGTCTGATCGCGTCAATTTCCTCGAGGACCTTTATCGAAGCCGCTGAGTCCGGCGGACTATGCCAGCATCAAGCGGATGGAGGCATGCTCATATAGAGGCTGTCTGAGAAATCAGAAAGAGCTTTTTAAACCACGGATGAACAGGATGGACACAGATCAAAAACTCGAATGAGAAAGCAAGAAAGGATAGATTGTTCGATCGAAAATACCTCTTCCATCCGCGTTTATCCTGTCAATTTGACGAAGAGTTGAATTTGCCAGTTCGTCCATGTCCGCTGGGCTCCCATTGTGGTTCCTTTTCTGAATTCCAAATCGATTCTCAACTTTTAAGACAGCCTCTTAGAGCTCGAGCCCCCTATTCCCCATTTGAGTGAGGCAGCAGGGAAAGGGGGCTTTGCGTTTTTCACTCTCAGTTCAGGAATTCCACCTTGCGGGTCTCCAGATGATAGAGTCCGCCGACAATGATCAGCTTGCCATCCTTCTCGAGCTTCCTGATCAAGGGGCTTTGAGTGCGGATCTGTGAGACGACGTGCCTGACGTTCTCCGCTGACACCGCGTCTTCAAAGGCAGGTCCGCTCTTCACGCCGCCTGAGGACTTCGAGACCTTGCTGACTGCAGGTTGGATCTTTTCCAGCAAACCCGTCACGTGACCGAGCTTCGCATGACTGCAGGCACCGCCCACCGCGCCGCAACGGGTGTGGCCGACCACGACGATCGCCTTCGCGCCCGCCTTGACGGTGGCGAACTCCAGACTGCCAAGTAAGTCATCGTTGAGCACGTTTCCAGCCACGCGGGCACTGAAGATGTCACCGATGCCTTGGTCAAAAATCAGCTCATTGGAAGCACGCGAATCGATGCAACCGAGCACTGCTGCGATGGGGTATTGCCCGGAAGAGGTCTTCTCGGCCTGAGCCACCAGATCATGATGTTTGCTGCGGCCCGCTGCGAATCTGGCATTGCCGTCCTGCAGGGCTTTGAGTGCTTGCTGCGGCGTGGTCGAAGCTTGAGTGGTTTTGGTTTGCACCGTTGAGGTCGCGCAGCTCACGAGCGAGAAAGCGGCCAGGATCAGAAGCGATGATTGGATCATTTTTTTCATGCTATTGGTTTTCAGGGTTGGTGAATTTTTCTTCGCGCAGCACCTGCACGGGGAGCAGATAGAGGATCGTGGCAAAGTTCGGAAAGTAGGCCTTGGCGACGTGCTCGGCGATCGCATCCGCCAGCACGTTGTCGACGATGACTTCGATCTTGATGTTCTCGCCTTCCCATTGGCTGGCGCGCAGGCCATGGACGCCTTCGCCCCGCACGGAGCAGATCGTGTAGCCGCGGACGCCGAGCTTTTTCAGGTCGGCGATGAGCCGCGATTCGAGTTCGTCCTCGGCGATGATGGTGAGGAGGATCAGGTTGGTGGTTTTCATGGATCAGGGAGTGAAGAGGAGCTTGGCGAAGGCGTGATAGAGAGGGATGCCGAGGACGATGTTGAACGGAAAGGTGATCGCAAGTGACGAGGTCAGATAGAGGGCCGGACTCGCCTGCGGTAGGGCGATGCGCACCGCGGCGGGCGCGGCGATGT
>JANOBS010000281.1:0-1067 GCA_031411755.1 Luteolibacter sp.
GGGAAGCTCCGGAGAATTTGTAGGTCAGGTCCGGATGGGCGTCGGTTTCCTTCAGCGCGACCTCGACGAGGGCGCGGCGCTTTTCATCGAGGTCCTCCGGCAGCTTCATCACCGGGGATTCCGCCCGGGCGGCGAGGAGCATCGCCAGAAGTGCAAGAAGTGGGCCACGCAGCATGGTGGCACGCTAGCACGGTCGACGCCGGATGCGCGTGAAAACGGGAAGGCGCTGGAAATGGGGGGCTTTTGGGGAATTTCGGGCCGAACGGGCTTTGACCTTGGGGAAAGTTCCCGCTATCCCGGCCTTCCGTTTTTCCCATGAAGGAGCAAATCGATTCCATCCAGTCCGAGGCCTTGGCCGCGATCTCCGCCGCCGAGAACGAACGCGCGCTCGATGACGCGCGCGTCGCCGTGCTCGGAAAAAAAGGCACCCTCACGCTCGCCTCGGCTGGCATCAAGGACGTGCCGAAGGAGGACAAGGCCGCCGTCGGCCAGCTCCTGAACGCCGCCCGCAGCGCGATCACCTCGGCGCTGGAGGAAAAACAGGCCGTGCTGCGCGACATCGCCGACCAAGCCGCGCTCGCGGGCATCGACCTCACGCTTCCCGCCCGCTCGGTGCCGACCGGCTCGCTGCACCCGCTGACGATTCTCCGCGATCAGGCAATCGGGATTCTTCGCCGCATGGGCTTCGCGCTCGCCGAGGGACCGGAGATCGAGGACGAGTTCCATTGTTTCGACGCCCTCAACACCCCCGCCGACCACCCGGCGCGGAATGAAAAGGACACCTTCTTTTTCGACTCCGGGAAACTCCTCCGCACCCACACCTCCACCGTGCAGGTCCGGACGATGGAGACCCAGAAGCCGCCGATTCGGATCATCGCGCCGGGCTCGGCCTACCGTCGCGACGAGATCGACGCCACCCACCTTTCGGTCTTCAACCAGCTCGAAGGCCTCTACGTCGCCGAGGATGTCTCGCTGCCGGATCTCAAGGGCACGCTGGAGTATTTCTTCCGCGAACTTTTCGGCTCCGACACCGAGCTGCGTTTCCGCCCGCACTTCTTCCCGTTCAC
>JANOBS010000282.1:0-1446 GCA_031411755.1 Luteolibacter sp.
TCGGTCGCGACCGGAGCCTCGATCGTGCCCGGCAGGAGACGGAGATACTTTTCCCCGGAGCGAACGATGACCTCCGGCGAAGCAGGCGAACCATCGGCCTTGAGCAGCTTTCCTTCCGAGAAAAGCCCGACCCAGAACTCACGCTCGACGTGCGAAAACATCCGGCAAAGCGCGTCCAGCAAGGTCAGTTCATCGCAGCCCGTCGGAATCCGGACCGGACAGACGTTGTCATACGGCTCACTGCCCGGCAGTGGTGAGCACACCCGCTCCAGAGCCGCCTGGCGTTTCACGAGCTGCTCCGCCTGGCGGACCTCATCCGGCTTGTAGCAATGCGGACAGGAAACACCCTGCACGAACCTCGGATCCGCCTGCTCGTTTTCATCAAGCGGTGCCTGGCAGGCGAAGCATACATCCATCGACGTCTCGCGCAGGCCGGGGTCGACTCCGACGCGACGATCGAACACGAAGCACTCGCCTTCGTAATGATCGCCGCCGACCTCCTCGAAGTATTTCAGAATGCCGCCCTCAAGCTGATAGACGTTCTTGAAACCCACGCTCTCCATGAAGGGCGCGGCTTTTTCACACCGGATCCCGCCGGTGCAGAAGGTGACGATCGGCGCGTCCTTCAACTCTTCAGGCAAGCGTGCCACCGCATCGGGAAACTGCCGGAAATGATCCACGCCTGCCGGGATCGCATTCTTGAACGTCCCAAGCCGGACCTCGTAGTCGTTGCGCGTATCGTAAAGAACCACCGGCCTTCCCTCATCGAGCCACTTCTTCAACTCGCGGGCCTCGATTCGGGGCGACGTGTACTTCGCCGGCTGGATGCCCTCAACGCCGAACGCGATGATCTCCTTCTTGATCCGCACAAGCATCCGCGAAAACGGCTGGTCGTCGCTCGGGCTCCACTTCGGGTGGATGCCCTCCAGCCCCGGGATCGCGCGCAGCAGTTCCACCAATTCCTTGATCTGCTCCTCACCACCCGCGACGAAGAAATTGATGCCCTCGGTGCTCAGCAGGATCGTCCCCTTCAGCGCACGCTCCTTGCAGAAGGCGATCAGTTGCTCGCGCAGCTCCTTCAGCCCGGTCAGGGCCGCGAAGCAGTAGCAGGAAATATTGGAAACGGCAGCCACGAGGCGGCAACGGTGGGGAGCGGGACCGCCGATGCCAAGCGCGAAGAAACCCACCCGCTGTTCTGTTTCGCTGGCATCCTGGGCCGGGTGGTGTTGAGTGCGGGCAACTTTTTCCGCCCATGAACCTCGTCTTTCTCGATGCCGCCACAATCGACCGCCAGGACCTCGATCTCTCGCCGCTCGGAGCCTTCGGGCCGCTGACCCTGCACGACCTCACCTCGCCCGATCAGGTTTCCGGACGCATCGCCGGAGCCACCGTCGTCATCTCCAACAAGGTTCCGATCACCGACGCCTCGCTCGCCGCCAACCCCAC
>JANOBS010000283.1:0-1073 GCA_031411755.1 Luteolibacter sp.
TCTGCCTCGGGGGCCTCGGCGCAGACACGCGCGGCCATGGAAGTGACCAGCAAGAAGGTATCCAGGTATCTCATAGGAAGGTTTCGGAGAGTTTCCTTCCGGTGGACGGGGAGTTCAAAAGTCGCAACAGGACGACCGCGATGGCCTTTAGCCATCCCCGAAAGGTGGCCTGGACATACGCCACCGCCTCCCCGGCCGTTTGGTCGGTTTGGCGGCATCGTTGCGGTCGATGCCGACCGCCTGTTGGATGGATTTTGAAGTCCAGATCCGCTGGAAGCAGATGGTCGAGAGGATCGAAATCAGCCAAGGTCAGCAAGATAATCTTTTGTAAGCACAAAAAAAGCCGCCCGCGCACGAGGCACGGACGGCTTTCAAATGAATCTCGAATCAGGCGTGAACCTTACTCGGCAGCGGCTTCCGCAGCTTCCGGTTCGGCGGCCACGTCAGCCGGCACGGCTACGTCGACCCACTCGATGTAGGCCATCGGAGCGGCGTCGGACATGCGGACTCCGAGCTTGGTGATCCGGCAGTAGCCACCCTGACGGTTGGCGGAGGCTGGAGCCACTTCTTCGAACAGCTTCTTGACGGTGTCCTTCTGGCGAAGGAACGCGACGGCGAGGCGGCGGGCGTGAAGATCGCCGCGCTTGCCGAGGGTGATCAGTTTCTCGGCCACCGGACGGAGGGCTTTCGCCTTGCCGAGGGTGGTCTTGATGCGGCCGTGTTGAATCAGGCTGCACGCGAGGTTCGCGAGGAGGGAGCGACGGTGGGATGCCGTGCGCTTGAGCTTGGTGGTGTTGCGTCGATGTCTCATCGGGTGCTTCCTTTTCTAAATTAACTAAATTAAATTCAGTCGTCGAGGTTCTGGGCGATCAGGTCGGCAAGGCCGACCGGCGCTTCTTCTTCCACGCCGAGGCGTGGGGCGCGGGAACCGGCGGATGGGCCGGTGAGGAGGGATGGGTCGAAGGACATGCCGAGGCCGAGGCCGAGTTCGACAAGCTTGTCCTTGATTTCGTTGAGCGACTTCTTGCCGAAGTTGCGATACTTGAGCATTTCCGCCTCGGTCTTCATGGCCA
>JANOBS010000284.1:0-9996 GCA_031411755.1 Luteolibacter sp.
CTCCGCGCGTCCGGTGCGACCGATACGATGGACGTAGTCCTCGGGGTTCACCGGCAGGTCGTAGTTCACCACCTGGGTGACGGCCTCGATGTCGATTCCGCGCGCGACGATGTCAGTCGCCACCATGACCTGGACCTTGCCGTCCTTGAAATCCTGGAGCGCCTTCATCCGCTGCTCCTGGGTGCGGCTGGAGTGGAGCTTGACCACATCGACCCCGGAAGCCTTGAGGAAATCGGTTAGACGATCCGCGCCGTCCTTCATGCGGACGAAGATGAGCACGCGCTTGAATTTTGGCTGCTTGAGCAGTTCCAACAGCAACAGGCCCTTCAAGTGTCCCTGCACTTCATACACGCACTGCGCCACGGTGTCCGCCGGGTTCGAGCGCTTGCCGATCTGGACCATCGCGGGCTGATACTGGAAACGTTTTGCCAACGACTCAACCTCCTTCGGAAACGTCGCGGAAAACATCAGCGTCTGGCGGCGCTTCGGGAGATTCTCCACGATCGTCTCGATGTCCGGAAGAAAGCCCATGTGCAGCATGCGGTCGGCCTCATCGAGGACGAGGACTTCCAGGGATTCGAAGTCGACCTTCAGCCGTCCGATGAAATCGATCAGGCGTCCCGGCGTGGCGACGACGATGTCGACGCCTTTTTTCAGGATCGCGATCTGCTCGTCCTCATCGACTCCGCCGTAGATAGCCGCCACGCGGATCTTGAGAAACTGCCCGTAGGTGCGGATGTTTTCCATGATCTGCACGGCAAGCTCACGGGTCGGCGCAAGGACCAGTGCCCGGGTGCCCTGGGGCTTTTCCGCACGTTTCTGGGAAAGCCGGTGGAGCATCGGCAGTACGAAGGCCGCGGTCTTGCCGGTGCCGGTCTGGGCAATGGCAGTGAGATCTTTTCCCGTCATCACCTTCGGAATCGCCGCCGTCTGGACCGGGGTCGGACGGGTGTATCCTGCTTTCTGAATGGCGCGGAAAATTTCATCCCCGAATCCGAAGTGACTGAACGGCATGCGCGGATCCTACTCCGGAGCCACCGGGGATGGCACGGAATAAGATTGGGATCATCGCTCTGCGAAATGGATCAGCCCCAGAGATCCAGAAATGGAAATGGCTTCCCATGATTAGCGTTCACTCCGAATGCTTGCGGGCAGGACTGGGGGTGACATGTCTCCTGAGAAACGAGTGATTGGATCGTCGGCCATTGCTTCAGAACTGGCATCCTCAGCGGGAACCACGAACCATGCCGGGACTGGCGAAAAACCTCGCAGTTGTCATCGATAAAGCCCTTGTCCGAAATCCCAAAGACCGCATTCCGGACGCCGAAAGAATGCAAGCCTCACTCCTCAGTCTCAAACCATGATTCAATCTTTTGCCGACAAGGACACCCAAGAGTTGTTTCAGCGAGAAACGAATCGCCGCTTCTCTGCGATCACCCGGGTGGCATTGCGCAAACTGATCCAAATGAACCGGGCGCGTGTTCTCCAGGATCTTGCGGTCCCTCCTGGAAACCGACTCGAAGCCTTGAAGGGAAATCTGGCGGGCCATCACTCGATCCGCATCAACGACCAGTGGCGAATCGTGTTCGCCTGGACCGAACATGGCCCCGCCGAGGTCACGATTTGTGATTACCATTGACGCACCCCTGTAACGCAATACGTTATATTCATGAATTCACCCATCACTCCCGGCGAGATCCTGTTGGAAGAATACCTGATTCCCATGGGCATTTCCCAGAATGCCATGGCTCGCGCCATCGGCGTTGCACCGCGTGCCATCAACGAAATCATCCACGCGCGCCGCTCCATCACGCCCGCCATGTCCATCCGTTTCGGGGCCTTCTTCGGCCAATCTGCGGAATTCTGGCACGGCATCCAAGTCGAGTGCGATTTCCGCGCCCTGGCCAAAGATCAACAGAAGCTCACCGCCCACATTCAACCCGCCATGACCATCGCCCGCGCTTCCTGAGTGGCTGTAGCGTTCAGCCTCAATCTGTCCGGGTGGCGAACTTTCATTCTGCTGACTTGATCCGGGCTCCTGAAGCGCCCAGCTTACGAGTTGCTTGAAATTCCCCTTTTCCAATCATGAAACGCCGGCACAGCTCCTGCCATAGCTTGAAACTCTTGCTGGGACTCGGAGGCTTGAACCTTGCAGTCTGCGTGATTTTTCCGAACTGCGGTCTGCTTGGTCCGGTGGATGTGCCGATCGGCGATTCCAAGGTGCTTAACAACCTTTCCAAAGGGCCCTGTGGTGGCTTGTCGGAGACCCTGAGCCGGACGATCAGGCGAAACTCGACCCCGAAGCCCGAGTGGGAGTGGAATGAACTCGGACTCTGGAAAAAGACCCAAAGCGATCCCGCCACCTACGTTCCGAAAGGCTATGCGTCCTCTCCGCAGGATGGCCCACGCGGCAAGTGGCTCGTCGACGAACGGGACGGCAAGCGCTTGTTCGTCCCTGCTTCCTCACACCTGGGATACAGCCACCAGATCTGGGAGGCGGAAGCGCGGAAGATCACCGCGAACGAAACGGTATCACGCTGACAAACGACATCCTGACCGATTTTCCCATGAACCATTCCAAGCCGCTCGCCGCCATCCTTCTTCTCGCTGCCTCTTTCGCGCAGGCAGAGCCAGTCCCGCTCTTCGACGGCAAGACCTTCGCGGGTTGGGAAGGCGACACCACGAACACCTGGAAGATCGAGGACGGGGCGTTCACGGCTGGATCGGTCGATCGCAAGCAACCGAAGAATGATTTCCTGGCGACCACGAAGTCCTATGGGAATTTCGAGCTCACGCTGGAGGTGAAAATTGCCGGCAGCGAGGGCTTCGTGAACGGAGGCATCCAGTTCTGGTCGGAGCGGATCAAGGACAGCCACGAGGTGCGCGGGTTCCAGGCCGACTTTGGCGCTGGCTATGACGGCGCGCTGTGTGACGAGAGCCGTCGCAGCGGACGCGACATCATCCGGCCATCGAAGGAGATCCATGAAAAGGCCCTGAAGAAGGATGAGTGGAACGTCTACCGTATCCGTGCGGAAGGGCCGCACATTCAACTGTGGTTGAACGGCGTCAAGACGGTGGACTACATCGAAAAGGATCCAGCGATCCCGCTGAAGGGCCTCTTCGCGGTGCAGATCCACGGCGGCGCGAAGACGAAGATCTGGTATCGCAAGCTGATGATTGAAGAGCTTCCGAACTAGATCACTTCCACAAGCGGGGATTCGGGAATGCCCCGGCTCGACCTCGAAAAATCATCGGGCTAGCCTGCACCCACATGACCTCTTCCTCGCGTTCGAAATCATTCCTGTTGGCCGGGCTTTCAGTTTTTTTCCTGATCCTTGCCGGATGCACGACAGGTGGGCCGACTGCCTCATTGGAAGGAAAGAAAACCTCGTTCGGAAAGGTCCGGCCCATCCTCGAGAACAGTTGCGTCCACTGCCATGGCGCGATCCGGCTGCCGAACATGCCATCGTTCAACAGCACGAAGGCCCTCGCATCGCTCACCGGTCCGGGCAAACTCATCGTGCCCGGCGCGCCGGAGAAGAGCCGGTTTTACCAGGTCATGACGCTCGCCGACGATGAAGTCGGCGCGATGCCACCGACCGGCCATGCGCTCGGATCAAAAGACGTTGCGATCATCCGGCAATGGATTGTCGATGGGGCCAAGCTGCCTAAGGAGGACATCACACTGACTCCGCACGGCGAGTCACCGCGCTCGCGCTGAAGGCTCATAGGCGCGATGCCAGCCACACCAATCGCGCGGCGGCGAGGTCACCGAGCGCGGCCCCGACGGATTTGAAGAGCGTGATCTCCTGAGCGGATTGACGGCCTGCCACCCTTCCCGAACAAAGGTCGGCAAGTTCGCCGACGATCTGCTCTCTGGAGAAACGGCCTTCCGCCATCGGCACCAGAATTTCCCCCGCTTCCTTGAGGCAGTTTCCAAACGTATCGACATAAACCCTGGACCGCAGCACCAACTCCGTATCGCACTCGCGTCGGTCGGCATGGTGATTGCCGAGGAAATCCGTGTGCGTGCCGGGTCGGATCCACTCGCCCTTGACGAGGATCTCGTGAGAGCCCGTCGCGCCCACCACGATGTCAGCCTCTCCGCAGGACTCCTGGATGGATGGGCTGGCGAGAAACTCGATTTCCGGCAGCTCGATCTTCATGACGCTGATCAAGTCCGCGACTTTCTCCGGACTGCGGCCCCACACGATGACACGCTTGAGCGGACGAACGGCGGCGTGTGCGCGGATCAAAAACGAAGCAAGTTTTCCCGTGCCGAGTAGAAGCAAGGTTTCGGAGTTTTCACGGGACAGGAACCTGGAAGCCAGGCCCGAGACCGCTGCCGTGCGCCACAGGGTCACGCTCGTTCCATCGACGAGTGCCAGCGGCTGGCCATGTTGACGGTCGAACAAAAGGATCTGCGCATACAGCGAGGCGTGTGGCTGCGGGTTTTCCGGAAAGTAGGTGAAGGCCTTCACGGCGATGACGTCCTCATTCCAGGCGGGCAAAAGCGCGAAGGCATCATGGGTCGCCTCGTCGAGCCGCATCACATTGCGAGGCGGCATCGTGAAGGAGCCGCCGAAGGTCCTTTGCAGCGCATCGAGCAGAGACGCCCAACTTAGGGACTGATGGACTTGATCAGCGGAGATAACGTTCATGGTTCTAGGCTGCGAATCGACAGGCTTCCCGTCAATCGCTGCGGATGGTCACCAGCCAGTCCGACTGACCCGTTTCACGAAGGGCGCGGCCTGCGGACAATTAGGGGACTTCATTCCGGGACCATCCCATTCCATGCGGACGCCCTCACCCACCCGCAGGGCGATGCAGCCGAGCAGGATGATTTCGGTCAGGTAGCCGGCGATCTCGAAATTCGAATACGCCGGAGTGCCATCCTTGATCATGTTGAACCACTCCTGGTTGTGGCCCGGCGAACGCGGGATCGTTTGCGGAACCGCTTTCACGGCCTCATGATCCTCGCCCTTGGTAAAGCCAGGCTCGCCATTCAGTTGGACGAGAAAGCGCGACCCGTAGTCATCGGGTGAGAACAAGCTGCCCTTGTCACCGATGATCAGGCAGCCGCTGTCGGGAAGCTTTCCATTCATCCCCATGACGTCCTTCACGATCGTCGGATACGGACGCAGCGGCTTGAAGTCGGCCGATGGCGCGCCGTCATACCACCAGAATTTCAGAGGTGGCAGGCCTTCGCGTTCAGGGAACTCGAAGCGGATGCGCGAGGTCAGCGGATAGCTCGGGGCATAAATGCGTGAGGCCATCTCGCATTCGACCACCGAAGGATAGCCGAGCTTCAGTGCGCGAAACGGCATGTTCACCGTGTGGCAGGCCATGTCGCCGAGAGCTCCGGTGCCGAAGTCGGTCCAGCCGCGCCACTTGAAATCGTGATAGGTACCCTCGACGTAAGGACGCTCCGCCGCCGGTCCCAGCCAGAGGTTCCAATCGAGATGCGCGGGTACCGGATCCGACTTTGTGGGCATGTCCATGCCCTGCGGCCAGATCGGACGATTGCTCCAGACGTGAAGCTCCAGTGGCTTGCCAATGACTCCGGCCTGGATCACCTCCACCGCCCGACGCAGCCCATCCCCGGCGCTGCCCTGATTGCCCATCTGCGTGGCCAGTTTCTTCTCCGACGCGACACGACGCAGCTCACGCGCTTCGAATACGGTCTGGGTGAGCGGCTTCTGGCAATAGACGTGCTTGCCCAGGCTCATCGCCGCCATGGCCGCCACGCCGTGCACGTGATCGGGAGTCGAGACCGTCACCGCGTCGATCGACGAGCCCATTTCCTCAAGCATCTTGCGGAAGTCGGAAAACTTTTTCGCGTCGGGATACTTCGCCGCCTTCTTGTCGAGAAAGCGCGAGTCCACATCACAGAGAGCTACGATCGCCCCCCCGCACTTGGCCGCGTCGTCCACGTCGCTGCTCCCTTTTCCACCAACCCCGATGCAGCCGATGTTCAGTCGGCTGTTCAAATTCTGGCCGCGGACGATGGCTGGAAATCCCAGTAAAAAGGCTCCGGCACCGAGGCTGGTCTGCTGAAGGAACTTGCGTCGTTGAATCGCTTGCATGATGGGTGGATTTCAGGAATTGGAAACGCGGCCTGGCGTACGGAAACAGCTGCCAGATACCCATCACGGACTCTCTCTCTTTCGGGGCTCTGGGGAAAGGACTTCCGAAAGCAAGCCCTCGCCGTGGGGTCACTTTAGGAATGATCAAATCTTCGCGTCTGGTTGAGGCGCAAAGCCCGATCTTCATGCAAAAAGCGGTGAGGTTGTTTCGACAATCGAATCCTGAAGTGCGGATTCAACTGCATGGAAAATTAATT
Organism: Luteolibacter sp.; assembly: GCA_031411755.1. Classification (GTDB taxonomy): domain Bacteria; phylum Verrucomicrobiota; class Verrucomicrobiia; order Verrucomicrobiales; family Akkermansiaceae; genus Luteolibacter. The sequence goes on from JANOBS010000284.1 coordinate 6,344, forward strand.
CGACCGGCAGCGCATGAGACGTCGAGCCATATCCCGGAATGAGAAACCGGCGTTCATCACCGTGAAAATAGTTCCTCAAAACCCCACCAGGTTGCGACGGCATGACCTGTGCGAAAGGAAACGATGAAACTCATGAACGCCACACACGCCTTCCTCATCGCCGCAGCAATCGCAAGCCCTGCTTTTGCGCAAGCCCCCCCAGCAGTCGTCGAATCCACAGTGACCGAAACCGTGACACCCGGAAAAAAGGTCGTGGAGGAAACCATTGTGGAGAAGCAGCTTCCCGTTGCTCCCGCCTACGATCCACGCCGCCAGTTGTCCATCCTGCCACGAGCTTTGCCCGTGCCGGTGCCCGCTCCCGGAACCAAGGTCGAGACTACCGAGAAAACCACGACTCTCGTCGGAGGACGTGTTTACAACACTGAGCGCAACGTAGTGATCGTCGAGGGGCGTGAGCTGCCTTATGTCACGATCCCGGTTCTCTTCGTCAAGGAAACCGCCGAACTCCTGGACGCCGAGTCGAGAGCCGCCTTGGACCAGACTGCCGCCGCCATTCTGGAAATCACCAAGACGGAGCCTACCGCCATTTTCGACATCGAAGGCCACACCAGCACGGATGGCACGGACGAAACGAACATGACCCTCTCCGCCGCCCGCGCACGCCGCGTCTTTGAGGAACTCACCCGCCGTTACAACATTCCGGCCACCACCTTGAGCGCTCACGGCTATGGCGAGTCCTACCCCATGTATCCGAGCGGCAGTGAAGAACAAATGACCTTCGACCGCCGCGTCCTGGTCGTTCGCTTGAAATGACCGACCTCCGCGCCCCTTTCCCTCCCAACCAACGTCCACATCATGAAAACAAAAGCCATCCTCGCCCTGATTGCCCTCGCCTCAGCTTCGATCCTTCCTAGCTGCACCACGGTCGTCGACCCGCATTCGTCAGCTCCGGTGACAACCCAGCAGGCCACCACCACCGAAGTCAGCCCCTACACCGGCTCCACCACCTACAAGAAGACGACGACCACCACCGGCTACTGAACAGGTCAGAACCTCACCTCAGAACGACAAGTCGATATCGGTCTTTACGCCACCGATGTCGGCCGCTTTGGTTTCTCCATGATCCGAGGGCTTCTGATTTCGCTTTTCGCCACGCTTGCCGTTCCCTCGTGCTTCGGCCAGGAAAAGCAGATGACGCTGGAGCAGGCCAAGGGATTTGTAAAATTGGCACTCGCCGGGATCGACCGCGAGTATCCGAACAAGACCGGCCACGTCACAACTGGCCCGGACGACCTGAAATCGCCGCGTGCGATGCATCCGGTGTTCTACGGACACTTCGACTGGCACTCGTCCGTTCATGGCCACTGGATGCTGGTGCGCTTGCTGAAGCGCTTCCCAGACGGCCCCTTCGCCACCGAGGTCAGGAAGGTCTTGAAGCAACGCCTCACTGCCGGGGGACTGAAGGCGGAGACCGCGTATTTCCAACAGCAGGAAAACCGCAGCTTCGAGCGGATGTATGGCTGGGCCTGGGCACTGCGGCTCGCCAATGAACTTCACGGTTGGGACGATCCCGATGGTCGTGAATGGAGCAAGAATTTCACCCCTCTGGAGCAGGAAATCACCTCACTGGCGAAGGGCTATCTGCCAAAGCTCGATTGGCCCGTGCGCTGTGGCGTCCACCCCGAAAGCGCCTTCGCCCTCGCGCTGATGCTCGACTACGCGCGCAAGACCGGAGACCGGGACTTCGAGACTCTCCTTTCGGAAAAGGCGCGTGCTTTTTATTCGAAGGATCAGTCCTACCCGACCGCCTACGAGCCATCTGGAAACGACTTCTTCTCCCCGGGCCTCAACGTCGCGGACCTCATGCGACGCGTGCTTTCGGCAGAAGAGTTCAGCACTTGGCTGAATGCTTACTTTCCCAGGCTCTCAGAGGGTGAAGCAGGGAATCTGCTTACGCCCGTTTCCGTCAGCGATCCCACCGACGGCCATCTCGTGCACCTCGCCGGGCTCAATCTCAGCCGCGCCTGGACCATGCGTGGCGTCGCCTCTGTCCTGCCGGAAGGAGATGCACGAAAAAAGGTCCTGCTTGAGTCTGCCGATAAGCACACCACCGCCGGCCTCGCGCTGGTGGCGAGCGGTCACTACGAGGGCGATCACTGGCTCGCCTCGTTCGCGGTTTACCTGCTCGACGACGCTGGGCTCGTGAAACCGCCGCCAGCGACTCGAATCGGCGATTGAGTCGGCCTGCGATTGAGGCTTAGGTTCCGTCCATGAGTTGGGGAAATCATCTGCCTGGAGTGACCGCCATGGTCGCGCTCGGCCTATCGTCCTTCGCGACAGCGGAGGAGGACTCCGACTGGAGGCTGGACCTCCTGAAAGCGGAAGGCATCCCGACCGAGACCTCCTCACTGCAAAAATTGGAGAAAAGCTTCGTGGCTTCCTCCGACCTTCTCGAACGTGCGATCGGGCAACTTGGCTCGGAGAAGTTCGCGGCCAGGGAGCAGTCCCAACGCGAGATCCTGCTGATGGGCAAGGACGTGCTTCCACTTCTTCAGCAACGCCCGCAGTCCGATGAACCCGAGGTGCGCCAACGCCTGGCCACCATTCAACGGGCACTCGAAGCCAATGGCCGCTGGGCGAAGGAAGACTTGATCCGGAAAGCGGTGACCAGCCTGCTGCACGAGCGCTTGAAGAAGGACAGCGGCGCTCCGGAGAACCGCTTGTTCGTGGAATTTTTCCAACACCCGTCCCCCTCGCTGGAGAAAGGATACCGCCATTGCCGCTTCGAGGCAGACCAGGGACTAACCGGCAACGTTTCAGACGGTCTTCTAAGACTGAAGGGAAACCATGCCAAGGACGGCGACCAACGGCTGTTTCTCGACGCGAAGTCACTGACCGGTAAGGAGACCTTTCCAGACACGTTCCGGATCGAGGTCAAGCTCGGTGGCGAAGACGGAGGAGCAGGTGCCTACCACGTCGGAGTCTCGGTCGGAAATGTCCGAGCCTTGTTTCATCCCGGCTATCAGACCGGAGGCTTTCGTTTCGAGGAGGTCGGGACCCACAAGCAGCTCACGGAGAACAGCTCGATGGGATTTGATCCGGAAGGCGGGAAACTCCAGCGGATGAGCCTCGCGGTGAAACGGATTCCCGGCGGCAAAGTCGAACTGGAAGCCACGATCAGCAACGGCTCCAAGGTTTTCACCGAGCGGAAAATCGTGGAGGAATCGGTGATCGGAAAGCTGGATCACCTCAGCCTCGACCGCAGCGGCAGAACCGGCGGCGACGGATTGTTCGACGATCTGGTGGTGGAACTCGGGGATCGCTGATCCAAAACGGTCTGTTAGATCGAGCGACTTTCACCGAACCAGGTCAATGATCCGGCTGCAGCTTCGGGGTCGAAGTCCGCGCCCCTGAGTGATTCGAGGCAAAATGCAAAATTCTCAAGGCCTTACGATCCAACGATCTTCCGTTTGCATGTCCGAATGATCGGCTCGATGTTTTCATGCTTGATTCGGTTGTTGGGGATCATCATCACCCAGCCGGGTTCGGGCGGATGGATTCTGCGGCGCTCGTCCCTTCCGGTTTACCTACATGACAACCAACGTCTCTCCAGCAGGCACCCAAATCGGGATCCGTCTCAGCCAAACGGGCTT
>JANOBS010000285.1:0-4039 GCA_031411755.1 Luteolibacter sp.
TGCCGGTGGCAGGCGGCGTGTCGACGATGTTCGGAGCATCGGCCGGAATGGACAATTCCCACGCCTTATCGACCTCCATGAGCATCTGGGCCCGGGCCTGGTCGTAAGCAGCGCGGTAGTAATCGGACTTGGCGCTGGCGAGCCTTTCCAACCAGCGACGGGCCGCCGAGTTGTACGGGTCGATGCGGAGGACGTTTTCGAAGTCGCGCTTGGCGGCGTCGAACTTGCCGAGATTGTAATTGCCCTCACCCGTGTAGAGACCCTTGCGGACCTTGTCGACGTTCTGGGTGTGCTCATAGGTGAGCCCTGGGTTGGTGCGGATCGGGTCGTCGAGCCAATCGAGCTCGCGCTTGGCATCGAGGTTTTCCGGGTCGACACCCGGCTTGAGGACGCCTTCGAGAAGCGCGCGGGCCTCATCATACTTGCCATTCTTGCGGAACTGCTGGGCGAGGGCGACGCTGGCGTCGGTCAGGTTCTGGGTGTAGGCCTGACGACGGTCGGCGAGCATCGGCGCATCAGGGATCCGGTCAAGGGCCTGGCGATACTTGTCCACAGCCTGCTGGTAGTCGGCCTTCGCATAAGCGGTACGACCTTCGTTCAGGAGGCGGTCACCTTCAGTGACGGCTTCCTGACGGCGGATCATCTCACGCTGGGCAAGGCCGCTGAGGCCGGATTGCCCACTGGCGACCGACACCACGGCAGGCATGGCGGCGGCGACGGCCATCAGGGTAACGGCGGTGCGACTTGTTCGATACAATGGCGTTTTTTGCATGGTTGGCTGGTGGTTCTTGCCGGGGTTCACGAGTTTTGGAAAGCGATTTTTTCTGAAAGAATCATGGGGTTGGGGAGGACATGCCGCCCTTGGGAATTTCGAGGGTCTTCACGCCGCCCGCGGGGTCGGTGTATTCGACTTCGATCTTCTCGGGGGTGACCGACTTGAGGAGGTAATCCTTCTTGTCGGAGCTGAACGGCAGACCGAAGCGGGTGTTTTCCTCGACCTTGTAGGGCTTGCCGGATTCACCGAGGGCCTCAAGGCTCAGAATGGCCGTGCGGTCATACTGATAGAACTTGGGCTTGTTGCCTTCTGGGATCTGGGTGGGGATCTCATAGACCTTGCCCTTTTTGTTCGGCTTCTGGTCTTCGACCTTCACGTAGGTGCGCTCCTGCTCGGCCTGGGTGCTGGGATTCACCTCCTTGCGCTTTTCCGAGGAAAGCATCTTGAAGCGACCCGCCGCAGGAGCCTTTTCGAACATCAGGTCACCTGGTTTCGCCATCACACCGGCAGCCAGCTTGTTCTTGCTGTTGAGCCCGAGGCTATCGGCATACTTGAAGGCGAAGGCCCCATTGCCGTCATCAAAGCCAGGTTCGAGCAGCCAGAAGACGGACTCATCGGACACATACTTCAGCTTGGCGATCAGGCTCGGATGGCTCTTTTCGTCGTTCGGATTGGTCTTGGACTCGAACTCTTCCAAGTTGCTGAAGCCATCGGCATCCGGGTCACGCTGAGGTGAATCACCGAATCCTGGGTCAAGGCGGTTCTGAATCCACCAGGAATTGGGGATCGGAGGATGGACCGGGGCACCGGTGATCGGGTCGACGGCCTTGGTCGGCTCAGCCTTCTTGACGAACAGCGGGATACCGGTGAAGAGATCGACCTTGCGATCCCCTTCCGCGAGGGCCTGGGTCCAGACCCGCTTGTTGGTAAGTGAACTCTCTGTGCGCGGAATGGCTTCCGCGCCGGTCACGGCGGTTCCGCCTTCGCGACTGCCGGGTGGGGAGATATTGAAGTCTTCTTCGACGCTACCCACCTTGGACCATCCAAGGAAGGCAAGACCGGCTGCGACGACGACCGCACCGCCGATAGCGGCTTTTTCGTAATTTTGGGAAATCCAGGACATCGAGATCGGGAAAATCGGGTTTGATCAGGGTTTGGGGAGCTCTTTCACCGGAAGGAACTGGCAGACGTCGAGGCGGATGAAGACCGTAAGTTCTTCCATGCCGAGGACCTGCTGAAGGATGCGGCCCGAATCGGGGGCTGCCGGAGCTGCGGGTGCTGCCGCAGCAGGAGCTGCACCAGCGGCAGGTGCGGCAGGTGCGGCAGGCTCGGCACCGGGAATGACGAAGGCGCCACCACCGAAGGGATCATTGCCAGGAGTGCCGGCAGCCGGCTTGGGAGCTTCGAACTTGGCGTCCGCCGGGCTCGGTCCAGTCTCGCGGGCATTGTTGATCCGGATGGAGCGAATGCTGTAGTAGTAGGAATCCGACGAGGCGAGGGACGTCAGGAAGGTTCTGACCGAGTTCTCAGTGCCAGTGAAGGTGATCTCCATCGGAAGCGGACGATAAACGCGGCTTTCGGGGGCAAAGGTGCCACCTGTTTCCTCGGCCAGTTCCTTGCGATAGACGTTCTTCAGTTCGGTCGGCGCGGCCTTGGCCAGAGCGAGGAAGAGATCCATCGAGGCTCCCAGCTGGTAGTCGAGAATCCCGGTCGCGCCTTCCTTGGCGAGAGCACCACCCTTGTAACCTTCAAAGCCGAGGAAGAAGGCCTCTGGAATCGTGGTCTTGGAAGCCGTGAAGGCCTCGCGGACCTTGGCATCGGCGGCTTTCAGGTTACCGGTGAAATCCTGGCCGCTGAGCTTCTTCAGCTCGGTCGGGCGATAGGAGGAAAACGATTCCTGAAGCTTCAGGAGGGACGCGCGGTAATCGACGAGAGCCTTGTTCTTTCCGCGGACGTTGGCCGGGTTCGGATACAGCGGGAGCTTGTCGGCTTCCGTCACCTTGCCACCATTCTCCGTGTAGGAGTCGAGGTGAGTTTGATAGGTGCTGGAGGCATGCGACCCGACGAACACGAGTGCGCCAGTCGCCGCGACGGTGATGCCACCGAGGGTGGCGATGAAAGGATTATCCTTGATCCAACTCATGGGAAATACGGGAAAAATGGGTTACTTGATGAAGACCTCGCGGGCGAGAGGAATGACTATTTCGAAAGGCAGGGCGAACTCACCAGCATCGGCGACCGGCTTCACTTCGAGGAGGATCTGCTCGTCCGGGATGTCGATCTCGGTCTTGCCGTCCGGCCCGGTCATCTTGAACTTGAAGTGGGTGGAGTTCCCGTCCTTCAGCTTCTTGACCAGGGCGGAGACGATCTTCTCGCTCTGGGCATTCTCGCGCCAGAGGCCACGGATGCGCACGGCATTGGCAGCGGGCTCGACGCTTACCTGGGGCGTGGTGGGTTTTTTGCCCTTGGTGGAGGCTGGCGTGGTAGGCTCCGGAGTCTTGATGTCCGTGAGGGCCGAGGTGCCGTAGGGCATGGCAGTAAAGTCAGATTTCACGACCTCAACGCCATTCGGCGGCCGCTTCCTGCCTGCCTCGACCGGAGCCGGGGGAGCAGGATTGAAGCCGCTGAGCGGGACGAACTCGGTCACCCAAACGGCATCACTGGCAAACGCGCCACGGATTTCAGAAATCGCATCCAGCCAGAAGGTCCGATCCGCTTCGGCACCGACAAACGAGTCGGCGATCTTGCGGAGCTCAGCTTCCTTCTTGAGGAGTCCTTTGATGTCGTTCTGGAGCGGTTCGAGGGTTTCCTTTGCATCGCTCATCGTCTTGTCCTCGTCGGCGGCCTTGGCGGCAGCGACGGACTGGAAGCCGGCATAGGCGGCGGCTCCAGCGATGATGATGGCTGCGGCGGCGATCAGCATTGGCTTGCGACGTTCGGCCGCGCGGGATTGCTCGACGGTGGCCGGAACGAGATCGATATTGATCTTGGACTTGCCAATGCCGCGGAGTCCGAGACCGACGAGCTCACCCATGAGGTGGGCTTCGCTTTGAAGGAGGTCGACATTGACACCCTTTCCGACGGCGACGCTGCTGAGCGGATTGAAAATCTCGACCGGCAGGTGGAGCTTTTCCTCGAAAAACTCACCCGTGTAGGGCAGGCTGGCACCACCGCCTGCGAGGAAGACGCGCTTCGGTGCGTTGCCCCCATGCTGGCTGCGGTAGTAGTTGGTGGTGCGGGCGATTTCCGCAGGAAGACGGGTCA
>JANOBS010000286.1:0-8285 GCA_031411755.1 Luteolibacter sp.
AAGCGTAGTCACCAGAGACGCTACCGGTGACATTTCCCTCGCTGTCGAGTGTCAGGGAGCTGCTGCGGGCGCTGTCGCGGAAATAGGGATCGCTGCCGACGAAGAGCTCATCCCAGTCCGCCACGCCGTCGCCATCGGAATCGCGGTCCTTCGTTTCCACCGAGAAAAACGCGGATGGAGCGCTGGTGAATTGGCCGGTGACGCGTGCGGTGTCGTCGCTGCCGCTGGAGCTGAAAGGCAGCGAAAGCCACTGCCACGCGGATAGATCACTGGAGCGATAAACGCGCTGGCGTTTCCCCGGACTGCGGGTCCAGGCGAGCAGGGCGTCGTTGCCGGAACGCTGCATCGCGAGGGCGATGCGGGAATTGGCATTGAAGGGATCGGTGCCCCAGGCAGCCTCCTTGGCATTGCTCGCGCCGTCGCCATCGCTGTCGGCATTCAGCGATAGTCCCGTAGCGTTGAAGCGTGCTTCCCAAGCGTCCGGCAGGCCGTTCTGGTTGAAGTCGGTGCCAGTGGCACTTGCTCCACTTGCGAACGTGGGACGAAGTCCGGCGACCAGCGGATTGGAGCCTTCATCTCGTTCGATGCGGTCGTTGACCCCATCGCCGTCGGTGTCTGTTAGACGTGGATTGGTTCCGGCGAGATACTCATCGCGATTCTTCAGTCCATCGCCATCGGCATCCTGGGTGGCATCGCTGGCGGAGTTCCTGTTGAGCAGGTTGGCGTCCTCCCAGGCGTTTGGCATGCCGTCGTTGTCCGTGTCCGCGAAGGCGGAAAAGGCGGGCAGGGTTTCCAGCGAGGTAGGCGTGATAAACAGCTTGAGGCCCTCGTGGAGTTCTACCGTTGGGATCCCGGGAATTTTATTCTCATCCTGCCAGGTCGCAGTGCCAGCCTCGAGTCCGGGCCCGGCGGTGGACAGGCTGACGAGGCGCGAGACGACGGTCGTGTTTTTGGTCACGTTGAAGATTTCAAAGGTGACCGCCCAGACATTCCCGGAGCCGCGCGTGGCGAGAAGGCGGAAGCGGAGCTTGTCGGAAATGTCGGTGGAGCCATAGCCACTGAATCCAAGGGCGGTCTTCAGATCGGTGGGTGGATTGTTCGGATCGGTGAGGTAGATGTTGGAGTTCGAATTATTGGATCCGCTGAAGGCCTGGCCGTTGAACGACTCGAACAGATAGGTGATGGCACCATTCACCGAGCGGAGTCGCAGGTCGATGCTGCGACGCGAATCGGATTCCACATTGCCGACGTAGAACGCGAGCAAGGTGTCGTCGTAGCCATCATTCCCCCCCGGGGCACCCGCGCCGTGGTCCCAGACGAGCTGGATCGGATCGAGTTTCCACTCCCATTTCGCGGGCGAGGCGGAGTAGGTCGGAGTCCAGCCGAGGAAGCCCGGAGTGCCGGTGGGATTCACGCTGGGGTCGAGGCCGATGAGGGTTTCCAGCTTGTCGGAAATGCCGTCGCCATCGGTGTCGGCGAGGTTGGGATTGCTGGGCAGTGTGGCCTTGGCCTCGGCGTAGTCGCTGAGGCCGTCGCCATCGCTGTCGATGGTGAGGGCGTTTTCCGCAGACTCCTGGTTGTCAGTCAGGCCATCGCCATCGGTATCGGACTTCTTCGGATTGGAGCCGCGTTGGAACTCCTGGAGGTTCGTGAGGGTATCGCCGTCTGGATCGGCGTTTGCCGTGGAGGGGCCAGCAGGTTGCAGACCGTACTGCATTTCATACCAATCGGGAATTCCTGAGCCATCGGCATCGAGCGTGGCATCGACGATCTGAATGGCATGCAGGCCGGCGTTGTAGCCGGTGATGTTGGTGAACTTGAGGGTGAAGGATGAGCCGGTTCGATTGGCAAAGCGGACGTAGTTTCCGATCGGGGTGGGATTTGCCAGGGTAAAGGGGGCGATCTCGACCCAGGACTTCTGGGGCGGGCTGGTGGAGGTGGTGAAGAGATGGTTGGTGTCGAGTTCCTCATTGAGCTGCACGGAGGCGGTCTGGCCATCGTAACTTCCTCCCACGTAGGCGAAGACGTGATAATTGGTGAATGGGATGCCGCTGACCGTCAGCGAGGCGGGGGTCGATGGAGTGGCGCGGAGGAAGCCATTCATCAGCTTCTGGTCAGCGCTGCCATTGTTCGAGGAACTGGAATTCTGATCGGAGGTCCATTGCGCGGTCATGCCTGGCACGATCACTCCGTTCGCTTTCGAAATGCCGGCAGGCGTGGGGGAGGCGATATCGGCAGTGTTGCCTGAAAGTCGACCGTAGTTGCGCAGTGGGATCGTATTGTTCCATTTTATTTGCGGCACGACGCCCGCTGGAGTGATCTCACTCACGCTGCCGCCCGCGTCCTCGTTGCAGACGAAATTCAGCCCGATGGCTCCTGAGAAAACGGTGGGCGTGCTGGTGGCGGAGCTGGGATTCGATCCCACACGCCGTTCCCAACCATCCGGAGCACCATCACCGTCGGTGTCTGTTAGAGTGGGCGAGGAAACCGGCGCGGTAAGGATTTCCTCGTAGTCGCTCAGGCCGTCGCCATCGGTGTCGCCTAGGGATGGATTGCTGCCAGCGGTGCGCTCGATCGCGTCCGACGCGCCATCGCCATCGGTATCCTTGCGATGGGGGTCGCTGGATCGCACTCCGCCGTTGTATTCCTGAAGGGCAGTCAGGCCATCGCCGTCCTCGTCGGTGGCGGCGTCGGCCGCGTTGCTGTCGCTGAGGTGGTTGTCTTTTTCCCACCAGCGCGGCAGGCCATCGGCATCGCCGTCCGCCAAGGCATCGGTATCGACCTCCATCTTGACGAAGTCGAACTGGATATACGCATAGGTGCCAACTGCGGGAGTGGGGCCGGTGCGGGTGATCTGGAGGGTATTGGCTCCGTTTACGGCATTCACGCTGGAAGCCGGGATGTCGATGGTGAAGCGGGTGTCGCGATCAACGCCGTTGCGCTGCAGGATCGGGATGTTCCCGAAGCGGACCTCGATGTTGTGCGTGCCGAAATTGTCACCATCGAAGGTCACCGGCGACCAGGTGCCTCCGTACACCATCTCGAAGGTCAGCCGCAGGCGTGACTGTGGACCTGACTGCGCGGCATTGAGCGGGAAATGGATGTAGTTCGATGGATTGCTGTTCAACAAGGCACGCTCGAATGCGATGGCAGGCTCCGGATTCGGTACCAGCAGGGTGGAGGTGAGGCCGTTGAAGCCGGAGGGATAAGTGCCAGCAAGGTAGAAGTGATCGTCGCGCGATGGGTTTGAACCGGCGTTGTATTGCGGGTCTCCCGGGATTCGGGTCACCGCGCCGGGTCCCGGGTCGCTGCCGCCGTTTTCCTGGGAAAACTCGTCGGTGGCGTTGTAGCCGGCAGCGAAAGGATCCTCGTCATCCCCGATCTGCCAGAGCGTGAGCGGCGTGGCCTGTGCGATGGCGAGCAGCAGCGGCAGGAGAAGTCCGGCGGGGATCCGGAGTGTTTGGGGAAAGTTCGGATTCATTGGATCGGATCAGCAGGATCTCCACTTCTTTCAGGAATACGGAAGATAGGGAATCTGGAGCAAAGTGCAACCGAGTAGAAGCAATGCCGCGATCACGTAGTTCTGCGATATTCCAGCCTTGCGCCGCCGGTCTGAGCAGGGAGGGTTTGGTCCATGAGCGACACGATTCTCGGCATTGACCTGGGCACGACCAACTCCGCCGTCGGCGTGGTGGATTCGGGCTTTCCGATCCTGCTGGCCGACGAGGAAGGAAAACGGATCACGCCAAGCGCGGTGTGGATCGGTCGTGACGGGGGGATCGAAATCGGACGTAAGGCGCTGCGACGCCGGACGTTGGAGCCGGGCCGCGTGGTGACCAGCATCAAGCGGCTGATGGGGCGGCGATTCGGCGAGGAATCGGAATTCTGCGTGCCGATGAACCCGACGGGCGATGGTGGTCTGACGGTTCTGGACCGCACGCCGGAAGCCATCAGTGCGGAGATTCTCAGGGAATTGAAACGGATCGCCGAATGGAGGCTTGAAACGACGGTCCGCAAGGCGGTGATCACGGTGCCCGCCTATTTCAACGACGCCCAGCGCGCGGCCACGAAACGCGCCGGAGAACTCGCGGGGCTGGAGGTCGTCCGCATCCTCAACGAGCCGACCGCCGCAGCGCTGGCCTACGGGCTCGACAAGCTTGGTGAGAAGGCCCGAGTGGCGGTTTATGATTTCGGCGGCGGGACCTTCGACCTTTCGATCCTGGAAATGCAGGACGGCGTCTTCCAGGTGCTGGCCACCCATGGCGACACGCGTCTCGGTGGTGATGATCTCGACCACGCGCTGGCGCGGAAGGCTGCTGCCTCCGGCGAGGTATCGTTCGATGAACTCGACGACTCTACGAAGGTGAAGCTCTTGGAGGAGGCGGAGCGGGTGAAGCGCTTGCTTTCAAGCGAGAAGGCGGCCGTGTTCCGTGTGCCGTTCTACGATGGCTCCCGTAGTTTGGAGGTGGAAGTCACGCGAATTGAATTCGAGTCGATCATGAAACCGTGGATCGACCGGACGCTGCGGCACTGCCGCCAGGCCTTGTCGGACGCGAAACTCACGCCTGCGGATCTCAATGCCGTGGTGCTCGTGGGCGGTAGCACGCGCATCCCGGCGGTGAGGCAGGCGGTGGCGGAGCTATTCGAAAAAGCCCCGGACCTTTCCCAGCATCCGGACGAGGCGATCGCGCTCGGAGCCACGATCCAGGCGGGAGTGATGAGCGGCAGCCTGCGGAAAATGGTGCTGCTGGATGTCACGCCTCTCAGCCTGGGGATCGAGACTTTCGGTGGCTTGATGAACGTGCTGATCCCTCGCAACACGACGATCCCATGCAAGGCGGGCGAGATGTTCACGAACGCGGCCACCGGCCAGCAATCGATGCGGATCCGCGTGCTCCAGGGCGAGCGGGAGATGGCGCGCGACAACTGGGAGCTGGGAAAGTTCGAGGTCGGCTTCGAATCGCTGGCGAAGGGTCAGGCGCGGGTTGGCGTGCAGTTCCGGATCGATGAAAACGGCATCCTCGAGGTGCTGGCGCGGGACGTTGCCACCGGCATCGACACGGTGGTGGAAATTAAAAGCGCGGCGGTGAATGTCGATGATGCGGCGGTCGAGGCGATGGTGAGCGAATCGGTCGAGCATGCATTCACCGATATGGCCGAGCGGGTCTTCACCGAGGCGCGTATGAAGGCCGAAGAGCTTCTGCCGGCTGTGGAGATGGTGCTATCCCAAGGCCTGGCTACCGAAGCGGAACGGGTCGAGATCGAGGCTGCGAGCGAGGCGGTGAGATCGGCGCTGGCCACAGGCTTGGCGAATCCCCTGAAGGCGGCGGTCCAGCGTCTGGATCAGGCGACCGAGGCCCTTGCGGCGCGGTTGGTGGAAAAGGCGATGGAGGAAGCGCTCGACCGCCGTCTGGTGGGTGAGTGAGTGATCGTGACTTGCGTTCCGGAGGTCTGCGGTGGAGCTTTCGATCGGCTGAGGCATGAGTGACGATCCCCAAACTCCACAAAACGCCCTCGATCCGTCCGATGAGTGGGCTGATGTGGAAGGCGTGAGCGCTCCTGTTTTCCGCCGTTCATTTGCGGAAGAGTCCCGCGTCCCCATCCAGCCGCGCGTGGTGGTTTCTCCGCGGCGTCGGGAGGCCGAAAAGGCCGCTGCGGAGAATCAGGGTCTGCGGATCGCTCCACGTGCACTGGCCGTGCCTGCGGATCGTCCGGAATCCGCCGAATCCAAGCCGATGCCTCAACTTCACGAGCATGGGAAGGAAGTTGTGCGGCTGGAAACCGAGGTGGCCGCCCCTTATTCAGAGCGTCAGAGTCAGCTCCCCACGATGCAACCGCGTGGAGCAAAGCCAGCCAATCGGGAAGCGAGATTAGCTTCTGAGTGGGGAAAGGCCGCGCGGCATTCCTACAAGTGGCTCGGTTGGGCGGCTGGAGCTGTCGCCTTGCTGGTCTTGGTCGGTCTCGTCGTCCAGCCATTGCTGGAGCAGAAGGATGGCAATAATCAGGCGGAAGCTTTCAGCTCCCTGAGGGTCGTGGAGGATGTGGTGAAGACCGATAACGCGACGGTGTTTTTCGAAGAAAACCCAGCCCAGGTGGTGGAAGAGATCCATCAGGCAATGAGAGTTTACGCCCGGGCGCACTCGCTGGAGGAGGCCCTTCCCGTGATGCGGCATGGGGAGAAGTTGAAACCCCTGTTGTCAAAGGTCTGGAAGCCTTGGGGCTTCCCGTCAGATTGGACTTTGTCCGAATCCGATTTGATTGGCTATGACTCGGTTGGGAGGACTCCCTACGCGGTCATATCAGGGACTCGTCCGGACTTCAGCCGCTACCGGGTGTACCTGGTGCGGGAGGGGGGCAGGATGCTGGTTGATTGGGAGGCATCCGAGGGGCTTTGCACGCACAGTTTCCAGGAGCTGAATGATCAAGGTCTGAACGTTGCCGAGGTTCGCGTGGAGGCCGCGCCGGTGTCCTACTACACGATGGCATTTCCGGAGGACCACTACCGGGCGTTTCGCTTGGTCCTCGGTGAGTCCGAGAATTTCATTTGGGGCTATGTCGTGAAAGGTTCACCAGCGGATCAAGCCATGGAGGACATTTTCATGGAAAAGCTGCAGTTTTCCGACAAGCCGACCTCCGGCCAGGTCAGACTGCGGCTGATGCGGGGAAAGGACGGCGCGATGGCGAATCAATGGTTGATACTCGACGTGCTTCACAAGGGCTGGGTGACCCCGTAGAACAGGCATCGTGAACGAAGAAATCCCCGGATGGTTCCACTGCGGTCGATGCGGCCACCTGTTCCAAGCGAAGCAGGGCGAAGTCGCGCGCACCTGCACGGACTGCGGGCTGAATCCGTCCACATATGGCGAGGTCCAGACCAAGGCGGCACCGAGGCTGCCGGCAGTTGGTGCGTTCCGTAGTGCCTCCGTCCAGGAAGAAGCTGCGCCAGTGCAGACCCGCACGGTGCGGAAGCGGCGCGAGAACCACATGGTCGTGAAAATCCTGGCCGGCTGGTTGGTTTTGGTCGGCCTCATCGTGGTTTTCGGCACTCGTATTTGGAGTGAGGAAAACAAGCTCGGCCAACAGGTGAGGACCCCGCTGGTCAACTTGGGCCGCCTTGACAACGAATCCGCTGCCATTCTCGACGAGGCCATGCCTCATTGTGGCAACTCGCTGGGAAGGTTCATCGCCTCAGGCACGCCCGAAGAGCGCAACCAGTACATTTCAAAGCCGATCAATCTCGCGGGGAAGATGGCCAGATTCTACAGCATGAATCCGCTGCTTCAGATCAATCCGAAGGACATCAGCAACGCCGAGCGAAGCTTGTTGAAGCTCCCCAGCGGTCCCGCCGTGGCCAGTGTCTGGAATGTGGTCGACGGGCAGAAGTTGGACGCGGTGTTTTTCAAGGAGGATGGCGAGTGGCGTCTCGATTGGGAGCAGTTCGTCCGCTACTGTGATGTTCCATGGCCGCTGTTTCTCGCAGGCAGTGGCAATGAAACCGCCGAGTTCCGACTGCTGGCGCGGCTGAAACAGGGGGACGAAGCTGCGTTTGGAAGCCATCTGAACGTCGTGCTCTACAGTGCACGCATCGGCTACCCGGCGGATCCCTCCAGCCCTTCACCCGAGTTTCTGGTGCGGCGTGACAGCCCCGAAGGACGCATGCTGGCGGCAGCTTTCCGGGCGCGGAAGGCAGGAAAAAGCCCGTATGACGGGGCCCTTGCCAATGGTGATCCCGAGGAAATGATCCGCGTGCGCGTCCACGTCCGCCGGACGGTCAATGAAAAGGGCCGGGAGTTCTCCATCGAGAGTGTCGATGCCTGTCATTGGCTCTCTATCAATGAGCCCGGCGTCGTCCCCCTGTCGATCGAGCAGTTGGAGGAAGAGGACTCCGCCACTCGGGACAAGGATCACCTGATCAAGCCGACCGACTGAAGCAGCGCCTCGCGCATGTAAGGCTGAGGATCGGTGAGCGGGAACCAGTGCTGGAACGCCAGCACGCCCTGATGAAGCAGCAGCGACAGTCCATTCGCCGTCCGGCAGCCCGTCCGGTTCGCGGCTGCCAGCAGAGGAGTGACCGGAGGTTGATAGATCGTGTCATACACACAATGCCCGGCCCGCAGGTAGTCCTCCGTCAAGGGGGAGCCGTCACCGGTCTTCAGCCCAACCGAGGTGGTGTTCACGATCAGGTCACTTGTGGCACAATGGAGCTCCAGAGCCGGATCATCGAAGGTCAGCGCCGTCACGATCGTCGATGGACCCACCGCATGCAGCCGCTCCACCAGCGGGCC
>JANOBS010000287.1:0-3325 GCA_031411755.1 Luteolibacter sp.
GTGATATCGTAGTCCTCGCGGAGAGCATCGGCGAGCAGCTTGCTCCCCTCGCCTTTCACTTCGACCGTTTCGGTGCCCTTGAGTTTCGCAGCCTTGAGGATCGCTTGAACCACGTCAGGCGCGTTCACCGGGATCACGGCCAAAGCATCGCCCGGCTCATAGGAAAGACCGGAACCTTCGAGCGAGAGTCCGAGGTGGATGGTCTCCTTCGCGGAGCCCTCGCCGTTGAGAAGCGAGTTTTCCAGAACCTCGGAAGGGAAGGGATTCTTTTTCCCATACTCGACGACCGCGCCTGCGACCGGAGCCGCCGCGACCGAGGCCGTGCTTTGCGGGGCGATCGAGGAAAGAGTGGCATTGAGCCAGGTGCTCCACGATTCCTCGTAGTCGACATCGCAGTCCTTGCGATCGGTGATCCGCTTGGCACCGAATTTTTCAAGACGGGCGTCGATATCCTTGCCGGTCTGGCAGAACTTCTCGTAGCTGGTGTCGCCCAGCGCGCAGACCGAGTAGGAAACTCCGGAAAGCGCGAGTTCGCCGCTCATCAGTTCCTTGTAGAAGGTGATGGCTCCTTCCGGCGGTTCACCGTCGCCCCAGGTGCTCACAATCACCAGCAGATTGGTGGCCTTCGCGAGTTCGGCGGGCTTGGTGTCAGCCATGCTTTTCACGACCGCTTGGAAGCCACGCTTCTTGGCCTCCTTGGCGGTGCGATCGGCCAGAACCTCGGAATTACCCGATTCGGTCCCGTAAAGCACGGTGAGCTTGGTGGCGGCTGCTGGCGCTGAAACTGGGGCGGCCGTGCCCGACGCAGCGAGAAATCCGCTGAGCCAGCCACGCTGGACGGGGTCGAGGCCGGAGACCAGCGAATCAATCGCCTTGCGCTGTTCCGGGGTGAATGGGGCGTGCTCGGGGAGCATAATCCTTAGTTAGTTGCCTTAGATTGTAAGTTTTCGCCGGGAAATTGGGCGACAAGGCCGCTTCGTGCAAACCTTTTGTTTCGGGGAAAGCATTCACTTTGTTCGCAGACTCGTCCAGCCTCGTGACGTAGAGTCCCCTCGTGACTGCCATTTCCGCCACCGTCGTGATCTTTCCAGGCCTCGATGGCACCGGGGTTCTGACCGAGGAATTCGCTGCCGGAGACTGGCAGGGACGGTCGGTGAAAGTGATCCCGATCCCCTCTAACGGCCCGCAGGACTACCCCGCGTTGGTCAAGCGGATCACTCCGGAACTCCCCGAGGGTCCACTGGTTCTTGTTGGTGAATCGTTCTCAAGCCCTCTCGTGATGTTGCTCGCCAGCCAGGAAAAGCAGCGGGTCTCCGCCCTCCTCCTCGCAGGCGGATTCTGCTCCTCGCCCGTTTCCCCTGCCCTTTCGCTGATTCCGGTGCAGCCGCTTTTCCTGATTCCTCCACCCGCGACCATCCTGCGGAAATTCCTCGTCGGACCGGACGCCCCTGATCACCTCGTCACCCAGCTTTCCGAAGCCATCCGCAGCGTATCCTCCGCCATCCTCGCCGAGCGAGTGAGAGTCATTCTTGCGCTTGAAGAAACGGACTGCCCCGCACCTGCGGACGTGCCGACGCTCCTGCTCCAGGCGAAACAGGACGCCATCATTCCGTGGGAGACCCAATCCCGCCTTGAACTTCATTTCGTCGAACCGACCGTGGTCTGGATCGACTCCCCCCACCTGCTTCTCGCCACACGAGCCGAGGCCTGTCGCGAGGCGGTGCTGACCTTCCTGAGCGAGCGGAATTGACAGCCTTTCACGCCCGCTGGATCGTCCCGCCATGTCCTTTCCCATCCGCAGCCCGCGTGAAACTGTCGGCGGTATCTTCGTCTTCGGCCGCATCCTCGACAAGATCCGTCTCAATGCCAAAGGCGAGCTGCCCGAGGGCTGGCACCTCGGCATCATCGAGGGGAAGCGCACTTTCGACGACCGCGTCTGCCGACTGTTGGGCGTGACTTTCGAAGCTCTCGAAGCCCGCACCCTGCAAGGCGGCACGGATGAGGAAATCCTCGCCTGGTGCTTTGAAAATGGCAGCCGCCCGGACCCGGAGCACATCGCCGTCTGGAATGGCTTCATGAGCAAGCGAGGTTGGAACGACGAGGCTGAATCAGGTCTCCGGGTTCAGAAACAACTCGCCGGTCTCGGTGACCGCACGGACATCCTGACGTTCTTCGATCTGATGGATGCGGAGGAAAGACCGAACAACTGAGACCCACCCCGAGAGCGAAACCAAATCGCCCGGCATTTCAAGTCCCCCCTGAAAACGCTGCCTGAACCGTTTGAGCAGCCCTACTCCGCCCTGAATACATGGCAACGAAGGGCATTCTTCTCCTTCTTGCGATGCGACGGACCAAACACACACAGACTGATCATGGCCTGCCATTCGCAGCATCCGTTCAGGATGCGAAGAATGGCGGAGCGGGAGGGATTCGAACCCTCGGTAAGGTTACCCCTACGCCTCTTTAGCAAAGAGGTACTTTCGACCGCTCAGCCACCGCTCCATTTACTTTCGCGAGAGCGTTCAATCACAGTCGAACCGGGTCGTCAACCACCTGACTGCATTTTCCTTCGATGACTTGCAGCGACATGCATTCCAAGGCATGGTGCGGCCATGAATCGCACTCTGGGTTGGACGATGCTGACAGCTTTGACTTTCGGTCTCTCAAGCTGCTCGTTCTTCCACTCAGCAGGGAAGAAGGACGACAAGAAGCAGAAGACACCTCAGTCGAAACTCGTGGGCCGCGTCGCCTCGATCTCAGCAGACAAGAAATTCGTAACCATCCAGAGCTACGGCCAGTGGCTCGTCGCAACTGGCAGCATCCTCACGACCCAAGGTGCCGACCAGCGGGTTTCAAACCTGCGATACAGCGGCGAGAAACTCGGACAATTCGCAGCAGCTGACATTCAGGCAGGCCTGCCACTGACTGGAGATGCTGTTTTTTACAGCCCAGCCGACCCATTGAAGCCCAACTCCCCCGCTACGCCGACACCTGAAGGCTTCACTCCAAGCCTCAATTCAGGAACCGGCAACAGCCCACAACTCCCACAAGTGCCCTAATTTCAAAAAATTAGCCTTGGTTTAATCAACTTTTCTTAAAGTTTTGTAATTTGGGGTTGATTACAATCCGGAAACCCTGCTAGCTTCTCTTCCGCAAAGGCTGTGCTCCCTTACTTGTCCCAAAGCATGAACACTACAACCAGCCATGAAATTGAGCACATCGAGCGCTTCGAGCGCATCGGTCCACGCCGATGCGGATCGTCTCGCGGACTTCGTCCTGTTTACGCAGCGTAGCTGCATCCTGAACCTGTCATCTGAACTCAACA
>JANOBS010000288.1:0-8707 GCA_031411755.1 Luteolibacter sp.
ATTTCTGGTCGATCTTGACCATTTGCGGCTCACGGCCGAAGTGATCGATCAGGCGCTTCACACCGGCACTCATCGTGGCGGAGAAGAACATCGTCTGACGCTCCTTCGGCAGGGCGGCGAGCATTTCCTCCATCTCCTCGCGGAAACCAAGGTCGAGCATCCGGTCGGCCTCATCGAGAACCACGAACTTCACTTCCGACGTATCGAAGGATCCGCGGCGCAGGTGGTCGAGCAGGCGGCCCGGGGTGCCGACGATCACGTGGGCACCATCGTGCAGGGCACGGAGCTGGCGATCCATCGGAGCACCGCCATAGACAGGCACCGATTTCAATCCGCGCATCTTCGCACCGAGGCGATGGATTTCCTCGCAAACCTGCACCGCGAGTTCGCGGGTCGGGCACACGATCAGCGCCTGCGGAGTGCGGATCTTGAGATCGATCCGGGCGAGCACCGGCAGGCCGAACGCTGCGGTTTTTCCGGAGCCGGTCTGGGAAAGGCCGAGCAGGTCACCGCCTGCCATCGCGACAGGGATGGCCATCGCCTGGATCGGCGAGGGGCGCTCGTATCCGAGCGATTCAATTGCGGCGAGAAGTTCCGGCGTCAGGCCGAGTTCGGTAAAAGGAGGCGTTTCCATGCACTTGGTCGTTGGGGGAACGCCAAGCCATGACAACGCGCGACGCTCCGAATTAGCTGGCAAAACAATCCGCCCAGCTTGGCGGGGCAGGATGCTGACTGGCAATTCCGTCATGGCAAGCTCCGAATCACCGGGGCTATTTCCGCCTGACGAGCCCCGGTCCGCTAGGGTTCCGCGCCTTCAGGAAGATCGACTTGTCAGCTTGGTATCCGTTCTTCATCCCTATCCAAGGACACTCCGCCATCTCCTCCCTTTTGAATTCCCCAACTCAAGACTCTGCTCAAGGTAGGTTCGTCGATTCACCGATCGAAGGTGTGATCGTGAAATCGCTACCAGTGTATCAGGACTCGCGAGGCTGGCTAATGGAACTCTACCGCGAGGATCAATCCGGCGACGGACCACTCCCCGCAATGACCTACGCATCGATGACCCTTCCCGGCATTTCGCGAGGTCCCCATGAGCATGTGGACCAAACCGACCGCTTCTGCTTTTTCGGGCCTTCGGACTTCCTGATCGTTCTTTGGGACAATCGGCCGGCCTCACCCACCTTCAATCATCGGATGAGATTCATCGCCGGTGAATCAACACCGAGCTTGGTCGTCGTGCCGAACGGAGTCGTTCACGGCTACCGGAACATCGGCAGGGAAAGCGGACTCATCCTCAACCTGCCCGACCGACTCTACAAAGGACCAAATCGTCAGGAGGAAGTGGACGAGATCCGCCACGAACGGGATCCCGAGTCCCCGTTCCAGTTGGAAGACTGAGCCCCGCCATGTTGCTCTCAGTCGTCATCGTGAACTGGAACTCCCGCGACGATCTACGGCTGTGCCTGGAATCCCTGCAACACCAAACCCATCGCGAGCTGGAGATCATCGTCGTCGACAACGGATCGGAAGACGACTCCGTGGAAATGATGAGGCACGGGTTTCCTGACGTCATCATCATCGAAGCAGGCGAGAACCTCGGATTCGCTGAAGGCTGCAATCGCGGCATAGAAGCCAGCCATGGCGAGTGGGTGGCCATGCTCAACAATGACACCCTCGCCGACTCCAACTGGGCGGCCGAACTGGTCGGGACAGCAAGACAAGCACCACCCGCATGTGGCATGCTCCAGTCGCTGCTGTTGTTTCTTTCGGAG
Source organism: Luteolibacter sp. (assembly GCA_031411755.1). Taxonomy (GTDB): domain Bacteria; phylum Verrucomicrobiota; class Verrucomicrobiia; order Verrucomicrobiales; family Akkermansiaceae; genus Luteolibacter. Next base: position 1,773 of record JANOBS010000288.1, read on the forward strand.
CCGGACATCATCAACTCCACCGGCATCGTGCTGACCCGTGCCGCTCGTGGTTACGATCGAGATGGCGGCAAGCCGAAATCCCAAACCCCACAAGCCGGCGAAATTTTCTGTCCCACCGCCGGTGCCTCTGCCTATCGACGCGACATGCTTGAGGCCATCAAACTGCCTGACGGATGGTTTGATCGCCAGCACTTCATGTACTACGAGGACCTCGATCTCGGCTGGCGCGCCAGGCTCGCAGGATTCGAGGCCCGCTTTGTCCCCTCCTCCTTCGTGCTCCACAAGCACCACGGCAGCTCGGACCGGCATGGAGCCTCATGGCTGGAGGTCATCTCGCGCATCAACCGGATCCGCACCCTCATCAAGAACGGATCCATAAGCTTCTGGATTGAAAACATCTTCATCACCGGCTTCGACCTCATCGGGATTCTGCGTCACGGCGGCTTCAAGGCGCTTGAAACTCTGGCAAAGGCCGTGCCGACAAGCCTGAGAAGCCGAGGCATCATCAACCGCATGTGCAGGGTGTCGCGCGATTCGGTTGAGAAACGATGGGGCGGTTGAATTCGCTCACCCCACGGTCGATTTCAGTTCCGAGATGAGATTGGCATCGTCTTCCCGATTCAGTCCGGAAAAAGCCGAGGAGAGGTTGGAAAGCAAGCGCTGGAGAATCATGTCCGGCGTCGCGAAGGTTTTCAGTGAGAGCTTTTGCTGAAGGCCCAGTTCGGGATGTTCCCGCAACAGGATCGACAAGCGGTGCCTACGCCCGTGATCAAAGCAGTCCACGATCACCGGCTCCCCCTCTTCATGATAGCGGCATAGGAAATGCCCGGGGAACGGAACCCCGGAAACCTCGAGTCCTAGACGACGCGCTGTGAACAGGAAAACCAAACAAAGCCCGATCGGATTCGAACTCCCCGTGGAAAGGGCGTGGCCAAGATCAGAATTACGTGGAGCGTAGTAAGACTCCCGATTGCCACGAAAGCGGCCGCCACCGAACAGGAATTCGCAGAGCTCCTCCTCGGAACCCGATGCGTCATTCTCCTCCGCCTCTTCGGCAAGCAGATCGAGTGCATCCGGCAAGGATTGACGGAGACTCACTCCGTCGTGAAGGAAATCGGAAATCAACCGTAACAGGTGCTCAAGTGAATCCCAATCATCACCCAGCGCTCCAGGCACGATCCACTCGCGACGCAGGGTCTCCGCGCGTGCGGGATGAAGAAGCTCGCTGAGCAAGGCGCGATCGCTGTCGCTGGAGTTCCACCCAAGATCCACGATGGATTCACTGAGATCGCCACTGGTCTGAGCCAGCTTGGCCGCCACGAGATCACGCACCACGGGTGTCTCGTCATCGATTAACCGCAGCAGGGCGGACAACTCTCCGGAGGCCGGGGCTCCACCACTCATTTGATTGTTCGGGGAAGGGAAATGGTGCGCGATACAGGGTTCGAACCTGTGACCCCTACCGTGTCAAGGTAATGCTCTACCACTGAGCTAACCGCGCATTCCGTTGGGAGGGCCGGAAGCTAGGAGTCCGCCAGAATCGATGCAACCCATTTTTTAGCGGAAAGCTCAAAAAATCGACACAAAAAGGGCGGGGAGCCCGGAGACTCCCCGCCTTTCTAAATCATGTTGTAGACGCGAACAGCCGGATCGCTTTCGGCGGGACGAACTGTTCGCGGATCGAAGGATCAGGCCTTCTTGGCAGCCTTCTTCGCCGGAGCCTTCTTGGCAGCGGCTTTCTTTGCTGGAGCCTTTTTGGCAGCAGCCTTCTTGGCTGGCGCCTTCTTCGCGGCGGCCTTCTTGGCTGGTGCCTTTTTGGCAGCGGCCTTCTTCGCCGGAGCCTTCTTGGCAACTACCTTCTTGGCAGCCTTCTTGGCAGCTTTCTTGGCGCTCTTGGCAACCTTCTTAGCAGCCTTCTTTGCTGGGGCTTTCTTAGCAGCAGCTTTCTTGGCCGGAGCCTTCTTTGCTGGAGCTTTCTTGGCAGCAGCCTTTTTGGCCGGAGCCTTCTTGGCGGCGGCTTTCTTTGCTGGGGCTTTCTTTGCCGCGGCCTTTTTGGCTGGGGCCTTCTTTGCTGTTTTTTTTGCAGCCATGGCTTTGTGTCGTTTGAGTTCGCGTTCGATGTTGGTTTTCTCTTCCGGCGTCAAATTACCGGCGGAGAGTAGTGTGAGGATCGCCTCACCGAGACGGCCCCCAAAAGCGTTTGTTAGAAAATCATGCGTCGCTCGACGGACGATCATTTCCTGAGAGTAGGCCGCCTCATACACGTGGGCACGTCCAACACGAACCCGCTTGACCAACCGTTTCCGCTCGAGACTCTGCATCACGGACAGCACCGTGGTGTAGGCCCGATCCTTTCCATCAGGCAGCGTGTCGAGAATCGCGGCGACCGTAGAAGGTCCCTCATGCCACAGCACGGAGAGTGCTTGGAGTTCGAGGTTGGAAGGATGAGTTGGCCGCGACATGAAGGTGTGCCCTGTTGGTTGCAACCATGAAACTAGTAGTTCGTGAATCCGTCAAGTTGATTCCTCTCGATTTTACGGAAAAATTTACAACCGCTTTTGGGTGCGATGCGATGACGTGACGCACTACTAGATTAATCGTACTAGATCACTCGGCCTTGACGACACCCATCACATTGTCGGATCAAATCCAACAAGGCGTTCTCAATGACGCGCACAATGTTCGGCACGCGATGCTCGGCCTACTGATCATGGCAGCATCCACGACTTGGTCACGAGCCCTTGGACTCCGGCATCACGCGGCTAGATGATCCCGAAAATGAAACGGGCCTGCAACCGACTGGTTGCAGGCCCGTGAGGAATTGTTGCAGAAGCAGTTCAGTGCGCGGGAATCTTGAGCTTCTTGCCAAGAACAACCGTGTCACTGGTCATTGCGTTGGCCTGCTTGATCGAAGCCACGGTGGTGCCATACTTGCGGGCGATGCCGCCAAGCGTGTCGCCTTTGACGACGACGTGCTCCGTGCCACTGGCGGGCAACTTGGCAGGTGGCAACTGCGTCGCAGGCCTCAATGGCTTGGAGGTGCCGGGATCAACAATCGCGGTATCCGGCACTGGAGCGGAAGGCGACGTGTTCTCCTCATAGGCCGCCGGCGTGTCGTAGGTCTGGTTGCCTGGAGGATTCACTGGCTGGTAAGGCGCGCCCGCTGTGCCTTGATCAGCACCTTGCGGAGCGCCGTAGGGATTCGAGGTGTCGTAACCATCGTCGGTGCTCTTGTCGGCACAGGAGCAAAGCGAAAGGGCGGCGACTGAAACTGCAAGCAGGCGGATCGGTGTCATGGCGGTGGAATAGCAAGGAGGTTGCGGATTGGAAAGAGCCGAACGCATCAGCCCTCACCCGACAGAAACGCCGCGAGCGCGCTCCGTTGTTCAAGCACCTTTCCGGAATCGGAAAAAACCTGCCGCCGCCTGGTTCGTCATCGCGGCCAGTTCATCAGCTGATTCTCCGCGCAACGACGCGATGCGCTCCGCCGTGTGGCGGACGAAGGCCGGTTCGTTGCGTTTACCGCGATGTGGCTCGGGCGCGAGGTAGGGCGAATCGGTTTCGAGCATGAACGAACCCGCAGGACATTTTGATATGGTGTCGCGCACCTCATGGGCGGTCTTGAAAGTCGACACGCCGCCAAACGAAACCAACCCACCGAGCGCGATCACACGCTCCGCGTTTTCCCATGGACCGATGAAGCAGTGGAACACCGCGCGCACACTGTCATGGTAGTCATCGTAGATCACGAGCGCGTCCTCGAATGATGCGCAGCCGGAACGATCGCGTGTGTGGATCACCACGTTGAGACCGGACGAAGCCGCGAGTTCGAAGTGTTGTCGGAGGAAGGTCCTCTGCCGTTCGCGAAAGCGCTCCTCGTCCCAGCCCTCCGGTGCCGGATGAAAATAGTCGAGCCCGGTTTCACCCAGTGCACACACGCGAGGATCGGACACCACCGCGGCAAGTTTCGAAACGGCATCGTCGGGAGCCTCATGCACCTCGCAGGGATGGATGCCGATGCAGGCATGGACGTTTGAATATCGTTCGGCAATTTCGAGGTTCGCCTCAAGGTCATCCAGTGAAGTCACCAGCGTGACGATGCGGTCCACTCCCGCCTCATTCGCACGCGTGATGAGATCCGGAATTTCCTCTCTGGTGAACCGGTGACTGGCGAGGTGCGCGTGGGAATCGAGAAACACGGTATCTATAATAGCAGAAGGTTCGCTCAGTCGTGCAGGTAGGTGCGCGGACGGTAGAGCATCGCGAATGGAATGAACAGGATCGTCGTGCCAAGCACAAGCCACGTGAAGAAGCGGAAGTAAGCGGCGCCTTCAAGCTTCGTCTGGCCCCCACAGAACTCCGTGCGCGTGAAACCCGACGCGGGCTTCACCACTTGTGCGACCCCAAGCTCGCGCTTGCGGCGGGCGAGCCAGGATTGATCGGACGTCGGCTCATCGGAAGACGCCCGCACGATCATCACACCGAGATCCCAGACCGTATTTCGTTGCTTGTCCGGACCAGCGCTGGAAATGCGGGCATGGTCGGAATCGATCACGTCATAGACCAGCGGATTCCCCCAGCTGTCCTTCATTCCAGCCAGAACTTCGCGACCCTTCACCGTGAGGGGAAAACCCTCGCTGCCGAGAGACTCGATCTTTTCGGCCGCTCCAAAGAAAATCGTCCGATCCGGAATCTCCAGGGACTCCAACCTTCCCTCCTTGCAGCGTGCCAGGAAATCATCCGCCGTGCCCGGTTTCCCATCGTAACCCGGAAGCACCACGCTGCGGGGCTCCGTCTGCCAGTCCGGTGGCAAGGAGGCGATCGCCGTCTCGAACTGCTGATCGGAGGCCGATGCCACCGAGATGGCGTGATTGACCCTCCCGGTGAAATCGTTGCCCAGCCACACCGACAGCAGGAACAATGACATGACCAGCGACTTCACGGCCTTGGGTGCCTGCGTGTAAGCGAACTCAAGGCCAACCACCGACACGAGGATTTCAGAAGCGGTGATCACCACGTAGGCGAGGATCTGCCAACCGATCGATGGCCGCTGTCCGGCATCAATCCATCCCTGCACCATCGTCACCAGACCGAAGGAAAGCGTCATCAACACCAGCCCCATGCCGATCTTCCGCAGTGGGGACAACGGGAAGACCCGGTTCAATGCCGGAAAGATGACGAACGTGAACAGCGGAATGTACACGAGGATCAGGATCGGATTCACCGCCTGGATCTGGGATTCCAGCCAATGAAACCCGAGGAAGTTCAGATTCATCTGACCGGCTTGCAGCACCCAGGTCGATCCGGTCTGATCGTAGAGGGACCAGAACACCGCGATGAAGACGAAGAGTGGAATCAGTTTGGCGAGTGCAATGAGCCCCTCGCGGGAGAAGATCTCGTCGAAGAACTTCCAACCCGCCGCCGGAATGTGGATGAACTTGTGACGCCCCATCCAGAACATGATCGTCGCGATCGCCATCAGCACCCCGGGCACTCCGAAGGCCCAGTGAGGACCATACCATTCCAGCAGCCACGGAGTAAGCAGGGTGGAAACGAAGGAGCCTGCGTTGATCGAGAAGTAGAACCAGCTGTAGATCCGCGTCAGGAGATGATGGTTGCCCTTGCCGAACTGATCGCCGACGTGTGCGGAAACGCAGGGCTTGATCCCGCCGGCGCCGATGCAGATCAGGGAGAGCCCGTAAACGAGCAGCCAGCGCGAGCTCACATACTCACCCGCATGCGCCGTCATCCAATCGCCGATGAAGGTGCCGGCCAGCGAGCCCGAGGGACCGAAGGATCCCATGAGCGCCAGCGTGGCGTGACCGAGGCAATAGACGATCGAGAGCCATAGGATCGTTCGATACTTTCCGAGGAAGACATCTGAAAGAAAGGCTCCGATCAGAGGCGTGAAATAAACCCACTTGGTGAACTGATGGTAGGCCTCCACGGCCTCGCTGCCACTGACTGCTTTTCCAGAGTGACCATCCATCCACAGAAGGTACTGCGAAATGAACACCACCAGGATCGTGCGCATCCCATAGAATGAGAATCGCTCCGCCGCTTCATTTCCCACGATGTAGGGAATGCCCGGCGGCATCCGGTCGGTTTCAACGGCGGTCGTACGAAAGGACATGGGGGGAGAAATAGACTCAAGACACAAGACTACAAGATTCAAGAAAGGAGCTCCTAACGGATTCCTCCCCTCTTGAGTCTTACGTCTTCAAGTCTTGCGTCTCGATCCTACCAGCGGATCGCCGCCGCCGCCCAGGTCAGGCCGGCTCCGAACACGACGAGCACGATATGATCACCTCGCTTGAAGGCTCCCGTGCGGTTCGCCTCGTCGAGTGCAATCGCGACCGCTGCCGCCGAAGTGTTGCCGTACTTGTCGAGGTTCACGAAGACCCGCTCGTTCGGCACCGCCAGCCGGTCGGCGATGGCATCAATGATCCGCAGGTTCGCCTGATGCGGAATGACGCAGGCGATGTCCTCGGGCTTGAGATGGGCGCGCTCGATGACCTTTTCCGCCGCTTCCTTCATGCGGGTGACGGCGTGCTTGAAGATCCGGCGTCAACACCACCTTCTACGGCGACACCCGCGTCTATCTGCCCGCAGGCGAGGTCACACTGACCGCAGGCCTCGGCCTTGCCAGCCAGTCCGAAACCCTGACCCTCACCCCCGGCCAGCTGCTGGAAAAGGATGAGATCATCCAAGTCGGCCTCGCCGCCATCGAAGGCTACTACGTTGAAGGCATGTTGATCGAAGGCAACGCGCATCAGGTCAGCATCCGCTCGGCCAAGAAAAGCATCGACGGCAGCCGTGAAAACCTGACCACCTCCTATGGCACCGGCAACCAAACCAAACTCTCACCCGGCGATTACATCGCCTATGTCGAACTGGGTGCGGCAAGCGCCGAAGTGCCGTTCAGCAAGGCGATG
>JANOBS010000289.1:0-25626 GCA_031411755.1 Luteolibacter sp.
CTCCGGCGCTGCGCGACATCAACGTGCAGATTCCCGCCGGTCAGATCGTCGCCCTCGTGGGCCCCTCCGGTGCCGGAAAGACCACTTTCGCCAGCATGGTCCCGCGCTTCTATGATCCGGTCGATGGCTCGATCCAGCTCGATGGCGTCGATCTCCGCGAGCTGCGGAAAAAGGACCTCCGCGACCACATCACGCTCGTCCCTCAGGAGGTCCTTTTTCCGCAGCTCGCGGAGGTCGACGCCATCGAGCTGGATGGAGCCCTCGACCGGATCGTAGAAACGCGGGACCATGCTGGCGAAAGTGGTCTTTCCGGCACCGGAGGGGCCGACGAGGGCGACGATCTGACCGGCGGGAATCTGCACGTTGATGTCGCGCAGCGCCGGAGCATCGCCGTAGGAGAAATTGACCGCGTGGAAGGTGATGGCTCCTTGAACGGAGGTCAGGGTGATGGGGGAAACGGGCTCGGGCGTGCTTTCCGGGGCGTCGAGGATTTCCTCCAACCGGTCGAGCGACACGCCGCCCTGCTTGAGGCGGTTGTGGACCTCGCCGAGCTTCTTCATCGGGTCGTAGCACATGTAGAGGGCCAGGACGAGGGGCAGGAAGGCTTCGAGGGAGAAGTTCTGTCGAGCGCCGTAAAACAGGGCGGCGGAGACGACGATGGCGGAGACAAACTCGATGGCAGGTGGGGCGAGAAAGCGGTACTTGATGACCTTCAGGTGGAGCTTGGTCCAGCGGCCAAGTCCGGCGAGGAAGCGGCCGGCCATGAGGTCTTCCAGATTGAAGGCGCGGATCTCGCGGGCGGCACCGAGGGTCTCGCCAAGGACGGCGGTGTTGTCGCCCTGGGTCTTCTGCATCACGGCGGCGCGGAGCATCAGCTTTTTTCCGATGATGCGGATGGGCAGGACGCAGATCGGAATGCTGAGGAGGCAGAGCAGGAGGAAGAAGGACTCGCGGCTCTGATAGCTCTTGAAGCCGAGGTAACCGAGCGCGCTGATAAGGGTGAGCGGCTGCTTGATGATGTCGTTGGCGACCGTGGTCACGACCATCTGGAGCATCTGGGTATCGCCCATCACGCGGCTGATGAGGTCGCCCGTTTTCCGGCCGCTGAAGAAGCCGAGCGGCAGGCGCTGGAGTTTTTCAAAGACGCGCTGCTGGATTTCCTTGAGCACTTCCAGGCCGCACTGGGTGGTCCAGTAGACGTTCAGAAAGCCAGCAGCTCCGCGAACGAGGAAGGCGATGGGCAGGAACAGGCAAGCGGCGAGCAGGATGGTGACGGGAGCCTTTTCCTTGCCAACGTGTTCGGCCACCTGGGCGCTGAATATTTCGAGCTTGTGAGCCTGTTCAAGTTTGCCGGGGAATGCCTTTTCCAGCATTGCGTCGGCGGTTTTCTCATCGCTCTTTTCGACCAGCACCTGGCGGACATCGAGGATCGACTGGACCTGGCCGAAGATCACCGGAAAGACCTTTTCCACGACGAAGGGCATCCCGAAGCCACTGGCGACGGCGAACAGAAAGCCGGCGGCGATGCCTGCGAGAAAGCGACCTTTGACTTTCTTGAGCAGTGCAAAGTAGGGGCGGAAGCGATTCATCGATGCGCGGAGCATCGTTTCCACCCGCGCCGGGAACAAGCCGCGAATGAAGGGCTCAGGGCTGGGTGATTTTCCAGCGGATGAAGCGCTTTCCGGAACCTAGAGGAGCAGTGGCGACCGCCATTCCGCCACTGGTGGTGACCTTCACTCCTTCGCTGGACCACGTGGCGAAATCCTCGGTCCATTCGGCCCCGTAGGTGATGCCGCTGCGGACCACGGACAGGGGCCGGGTGATCCTCAAGACGTCCGTCAGTGGATCCAGCGTCGCGAAGTCTGTCGAAGGCTGGGCAACGGTGGGATCGAGGGAAAACGCGAACTCAATCCCGTTCGGAGTGCCGTCGCCGTCCTTGTCGGCATCGAAGGTCTGGCCGATCATTTCCGGGTATTCGCTCTGCCAGGCGGCGTAGTCGCTGATGGGCAGGATCGCCAGGGCTGGGAGTATTGGACTGGAGCCGACACCAGAGAAGCTGACGCTGATGTCATCCAGCCACATCCCGGCATCCACCTTGCTGACGCTCGTGATGGTGTTGCCGGGGTTGCTGTTCCTGAAAACAAAGCGCACGCGGATGTTTTTCGCGGCGTAGCTGGCCAGTGAAACCGATTGGGCGGCAAAGGCCCGATCAACGGTAGTGGCGGTCAGGGAGGTGGCGAGACCGTTCTGACTCCAGACTGAGGTCCAGGTCGTGCCGCCGTCGTCGGAAATCTCCGCGTGCACGGCGTTCGTGGTGAGCATGCGTCCACGGCGCGTCTGGAAGGTGAGCCGACTGCCCGGTGAGGGGATGAGCGTGCGATTGATCTCAAAGCTGTCGCTTGCATCCGCCGCGTTGTCCAAGGCGAGCCGGAAGGAACGCTTGCCGGTTTTGAAATACTTGGTGCTCAGGAGATCATAGGAGCCGGTGAGATCCGAAACCTGCGGGGTCGGAGACGTTTCGGCACCCTCCGTCCACGCGACGATGGGCACGGAGAAAGCCGGCACGACCGAGAGCGCTGTTCCCCAGGCCCCGGGCACGTCCGCGACGACGGTCCGCAGCCTGAGCCGATAAGTGGAGCCCGCGATAAGTCCGGGGCTGGCAGTTGTGGAATCCAGCACGAACGAACTCGCGGCGATATCCAAATTGGTCCGCACACGGCTCTCCACCACGCTGGAATTGCTCACGGCGATGTCATCAAACCAGGCACCAACGTCCGGCTTGTAGGCTGCCGCGATCGTCACCGCTCCGGAACTTTTCCTGAACACGAAGCGCAGGCGGATCTCCTTTCCGACGTAGGAGGACAGTGAAACGGTCTGAAGCGTGAAGGCCTGGTCGGCGGTGGTGGCGACCGTGGTGACTCCCAAGCCTGGCTGGTTCCAGAGCGAGGTCCAAGTCGATCCACCATTGGTTGAGACTTCGGCGTGGATGAAATTGGTGTTCATCATCCGACCGCGCTTCACTTGGAAAGTCAGGTTGCTGCCGGCCTTCGGAATGATGTCGCGATCAATCTCTAACGCGTCGAAGGAATCGCCGTCGCCATCCAGCGCGAGCCTGAAGGCGTTTTTCCCGGTTTTCTTGAACTTCGTGCTGATCAAGGCATAGCCACCGGTTTGGTCGAGGACCTTGGGTGCTGGCGAAGCTTCCGCGCCTTCCAGCCAGGAACCGGAAGCCAGCTTCGCGACGTCGAGCTGATAACCCGTGGCATCCACATCCGGCAGGAACTGATAGGTCGCCCCGGTGTCCAGCGGGCTGGCCGGACCGGAAGGCAGCAAGGGCACGGTCAGCGGCCCGGAGGGCTCAACGACCTTCGCCGGGCCATAGGGAAACCAGTTGCCACCGAACTTGCTGCGGAGCCGCAGCCACCAGATCTGGCCGTTTTCCAGCGTCGTCTGGGCGGTGGTCGGGTTGAAATTGACGCTGGTCACGGCTGCCGAGGTCGATTCCACCCCTGCGCGCTTTTCGAGGGTCTGGCAGTTCGTGGTCGAAATGTCGTCGATGAAAATTCCGGTGGCGGCAGTGGGCTGGGCTCCCAGCGTGTAGAGATCCCCGCCGGTGTAAACCATCCGGAACCGAACGCGCAATGGAACCGAGGAAGAAGCCAGGGAAACGGACTTCGATGTAAATCCGGGATCAGGAGTGCCGCTACTTCCGCCGGCGACGGTCGGCAGGGAGGGTTTGATCCATGTGACTCCTCCATCAGACGAGGTTTCCAAATAGACGAGCGTCCCCGTCGTCATATAACCCTTGCGATACCAGAAATTCAGCGAGGCTCCGGTCCCGGGCAGCAGCTCACGGTTGATCTCAAAAATCTGATCCGCCACTCCCCCGAGGTGCGGTTCATAGTTGGTCGGAAAGGTCAGTCGGAAAGCCTTGCTGCCGGTGCGGAAATAATTGCTCGGGCTGCCGGTGTTCGTCAGCGTGACATTCGCCCGCAGCGGATAGGTCGAGTCAGTGCGGTCGAGGATCTGCGGCGTCGGCGAGTCTTCCGCGCCCTCCACCCAGGTCGAGTCCACCGGTTGGAAAAAGCCGACTTCCATGGCATCGGAGCCCATTGCACGCGAGAACGTGTAGGTCGCCCCGGTCAGTGGCGGACTGCTGGCTCCGGAGACAGAAAGATCATCCGTCGAGCGGTTTGGATTGATCAGCGTGACCGTGTAGGAGTGGGAAGTCGGCACCCCGGCACCTGAAATCCCCGAAACCGTAACCTTGTAAGTAGTATCCGTGCTGAACGATTTGGCGGCGACCGCGGCCGGCACGTTCCAGACGATCGTATTGTCACCGTAGCCTTGATTGCGCGTGACTCCACTGACGGTGACCGGGGCATCATCCGCCGTGGTCATCGTCACGGTGGCCGCGTTGAAATTCGCACCAGGATAGGAAAGCGACCAGTAGGGAGAATTCAGAGGCGCGGGGAAAAATCCAGCCCCAGGATAAGCCACGAATTTTGGCAAGACGGTGTCGTCAAGTTCGGCGAGCTTGGGTATGACGTAAACCACGTTGCTCGGCGGCAGCGCGGTGCCTCCATTCGATTCCGCGGTCTTTCCCGGAGTGTCCCCGGTGGCGAAATCCGTCGACTGGGGATTCAGCAGCCAGCGGCGGTGGCCCACATCGACATTCCAGCCGGAGACACCCGCCACATCCTCGCGGAAATAGGTGTCGATCGCAGCGGGACCGAAGAACGAGTAGGCCAGATTGGACTTGCTGTTCGCGTTCCAAGCGGCCGTGGTCCAGGCGATGCAGGTGGTCGGCGGACTATGGGAAAGCCCATTTCCCGATCCCGCCACGCCCGTCCTCTGAACCATCAATGCCGATCGCTGGGCAGCGGCGGACTTGGTGGTGGTGGCTGAAGGTGAGAAAATATCGTCGGAGAAGATGTTGACCGTTGCCCCGGTGTTGAACCGGCAGTTCGCCGGCACCCCGCAGAGCGCCCGCACAAAGTTGGCCCGACGCTCGACATCCGTCACGAACGCCGCCGAGGTCGTGCCCTCGGCCCCAGCGGCCACACTGGTGTAGTTTCCCGTCCAGGCGATGCGGTTCTGATAGCCTTCCGACTTCAGGTAAACGCTCTGCCAGAACGAGACGACGTCATTGCGGACACTCGTATCGACCGTGAATCCGTAGCTGTCGGCCGTGGCCGTCCAGCCCTGAGCCATGCCTGGCAGCGAAAATGCCGCAGCCCAAGCTGCCGCTTTCAAGTCCTGACGGATTGTGATCACGAGGTTTTCTATCGTATTTTTAAATTATCAGCAACACCTGATAGATTATTTTCAAATTCGTAACGGATCGCCGAGAGGCAGAACAGGCTCGCCGTTTCCGCACGCAGGACGGTAGCGCCTAGAGTGACTGGGGTAAATGCCTCATTCAGGGCCACCTGCGTCTCTACCGGAGAGAAATCCCCTTCCGGCCCGACCAGAATCACGATCCGCGTGGGAGTTCCCATCTTCCGGACAATTTCCCGCATCGGCCCAGCCCCCTCCGCCAGTGAGGCAATCAGCCGAAGCTCCTTGTCCGCCGGGCGACCCAGCGCTTCGATCCATTTCCCGAACTCCAGCGGCTCATGGACCTCCGGCAGGTGATCGAGGCCCGATTGCTTGCAGGCCTCCAGTGCCACCCGCTGCCACTTGTCGGATTTCCCCTCACCCGGTTGGACGACAGTGTTCCGCGTGACCAACGGCTGGATCGCCGAAACTCCCAGCTCGACGGCTTTCTGCACCACGAGGTCCATTTTCTTCCCTTTCGGAATCGCCAGCGCGAGGATCACTTCCGGCTCCAGAACTGGGATCAACGTCGCCGGACCGAGCTCCAGTTTCACCCGGTCCCGGGAAACCTCGGCCACCGTCGCCCCCGCCCGACGGCCCTTGCCGTCGAAGACCGACACCGAATCTCCGGCGCGAATCCGGAGCACCTGCGAGAGATGCTTCGCCTCGTCACCGGTCAACCAGGCCAGTTCTCCCCACGAGTCGGACGGCAGGAAAAAGCGGGCCATGGTCGTGCGGGATCAGATGTCGAAAAAGCGCCGCGCCTTTTCAAAGAAGGACTCCTGCATTGGGGAGTTGTGCTCGCCGATCGACTCGGAGAAGGCCCGCAGTTTTTCCTGCTGGTCGGAGTTGAGCTTCGTCGGCACCTCGACCTGGAGCTTCACGTGAAGGTCACCGCGGCGGCCGTTGGAAAGATTCACCACGCCCTTGTCACGGATCCGGAAAACGGTGCCGCCCTGGGTGCCGGTGGGGACCTTGATCGAGGATTGGCCGTCGAGGGTGGGCACTTTCAACTCACCGCCGAGGGCCGCCGTGCTGAAGGGCAGCGGGACCTCACAGAACAGGTCAGAGCCATCGCGCTCGAAGACATCGTGATCGCGGACGTGGAGGAAGACGTAGAGATCCCCCGCCGCGCCGCCACGGACGCCGGCATCACCATTTCCGGAGGAGCGCAGGCGGGTGCCGGTATCCACGCCACCGGGGATGCGGATCTTGATGCGGCTGTTGCGCTGAATGCGGCCCTCGCCCTTGCAGGAAGAGCAGGGATCGGAAACCGTTTCACCCGCGCCACGGCATTCCGGGCAGGTCGATTGCTGGATGAAGATGCCAGCCTGACGGGCCACCACGCCGCGACCGGCACAGGTCGTGCAGGGACGAGTGCCGCCGCTGCCTTTGGAGCCGGTCGAGTGGCAGGTATCGCAGGGAGTGTAACGCTCGATCTCCAGCTCCTTCTCGACGCCGCGCGCGGCCTCTTCGAGCGGAATCTCCAGATCGTAGCGGAGATCACTGCCGCGCTGCTTGGCACCCTTCTGCTTGCGGCCACCGCCGCCGCCAAAGAATTCCTCAAAGCCGCCGCCGAAGGCCTGTCCGAAGACCTGGGAAAACAAATCCATCGGGTCATGGAAGCCACCACCGCCGCCACCGAAACCTCCGCCGCCGCCACCGCCAGTGAAGGCGGCGTGGCCGTAGCGATCATAGGCGGCGCGCTTGTCGACATCGCTGAGCGCCTCGTAGGCCTCACCGAGCTCCTTGAAACTTTCCTCGGCCTCCTTGTTTCCCGGGTTCTTGTCCGGGTGGAACTTCACCGCGAGCTTGCGGTAGGCCTTCTTGATCTCGTCCTGGGTCGCCTCACGGGCCACGCCGAGGATTTCGTAATAATCACGCTTCGATGCCATCGCTTAAGCCTCCCCTCCTCCTGACGCTGGTGCCTTTGAAACGATCACGCTGGCCGGGCGCAGCAGGCGGTCCCGCAGACGGAATCCACGCCGGGTGACGCGGAGCACATGGCCTTCCTCGACGGTGTCGGACTCTTCCTGGGTGACCGCTTCGTGAATGTTCGGGTCAAAGGCCTTTCCTTCCGACGGAATCTCCTCGACGCCCTGGGAGGCGAGGAAATCCGCAAGCTGGCGGCGCACCATGTCCATGCCGATGTAGATCATCGATCCCTGGTCCTTCGCGGCGGCCATCATGCCCATTTCGAAGTTGTCGATCACCGGCAGGAGTTCCTCAAGCAGACGCTGGTTGGCGAAACGCATGGCGTCCTCACGCTCACGGGCGGCGCGCTTGCGGAAATTGTCGAGATCCGCTGCGGTGCGCATGGCGACTTCCTTCCATTTCGCGGCCTCGGCTTCGAGCTGCTCCCATGGATCGAGCGCGGTGGCATCAGCGGTTTCCACGACCTCCGGTGATGGGTCGGCGACGGGCTCGGCGTTGTCGGAATTCATGCGGGCTACCTGTAACGAGGTTGGCTCCCGCGTCAACTCCCGGAACACACGCAATCCATGACGAATCGACATGAAAAGGCCGCCGCCCGGTGAGGGGCGGCGGCCGGATATTCAAATGAGGCGCTGGAACGATCAGAACGAGTAGTTCAGGCCGACCGAGCCACCGTGACTGCTGAGGCCGTCATCGGTGGCGATTTCACCACGATAGCCGACATCAAGCGACAGGGCTGGCATCAGCGAGATGCCGGTGCCGACGCTGATCAGGAACGCGGAGCTCTGTTCGGCACCGGTCACACTGAAGGGCGTGCCGCCGATGATCGCCGTGGCGCGGTTGGCACCGTCCTCGAACTCGTGGGCGTAGGCCACAGTGGCGTAGGGGCGGAACATGCCGAAGTTGGCGTTCACGCGGTAGCCGATGAGGGCGCGCAGTGAATCGACATCATAACCGGCAACCGTGATCGGCAGCGGTCCAGCTTCCGTGAAGCCATCGACACTAACGTTCTGATACTCAAATCCGGCGAATGGGCCGTGTTTGATCTTATCGTCACCCATGGTGTAGCCGATGGTCCACATGGCCTGCACGCTGGTGGCGTCGGTATCGCTGGATCCAACACCTGCAAGGACGCCGCCGAGGGCGCGGGTGGAATCGAGGTTATGATCCCCGAAACCGAGGAGGAAGTCGGAGTAGAGCCCTTTGGACTCTCCCCAGGTGCCGTAGACCGCACCGCGGAAGCTGTCGACATCCGAGCTGAAGCCCTGGCCATCGAAGCTGCTCTTGGAACCGTCAAGCACCACGCCGAGGACGAACTGTGGAGCCAGACGCCAGTCGAAACCAGCGGTGAAAGCTCCGGTATCGCCATCGTAGTCGGAGAGACTTCCGGCGGCATCATAGTCCTGGGAGTCATAGGAAGCCGAGCCCCACGCATTGCCACGTCCGGTGTTGCGGGTCGTGGTGGCGCCAGGAACGATGGCTCCCTTGGCATCCGTGGTGGAAGGCGCGGTTTCCGTCATCGTCTCACCACCGTTGCGGACACCGAAAAGGTGCTCCTGGGTCAGGCGATGCAGGCGGTAGTTGCTGTTCACGATGGCCGTGGTGAGGCCGAGCTGGTTGCCCGGATCAAGGGCGGCCAGGGAGGCCTGCACCGTGGCGAGATCGGAAAGATCAAGCGAGGCGATGAGATCCTGAATGAGCGGGTCCGGGCTGCCGGCCAGATCGTCAAGAGCACCACCAAGAGCGGCCTGGTTCGGGGTCAGGCCGGGAAGCCCCTTGAAGTCGTGCTGAACGACAAGGACGAGGTTGCTGTTGCCATTGATGACCGGGAAACCTTCAACGACCAAACCAAGAGGGAGAATTCCTTCCTGATTATTGTCAGCGGGATCAGTCGTCGTGAGCGTTGAGAAATAATTCCCAAGCACGGTGTTGTAGCTGACATAGTCGTTGTCGACCTGGGCTCTTGCGGTCATTACGCCCTGGTTGGCGAAGAAGGGTCCCGTTTCCGTGGCGGTCGGGCTGAACACGACACCAATCGGCCCAATCGAATTGAATCCGAGGATCGGCATGTCGCTGTCGATGATCGTGTAGTTCCCGTCGGTCAGGGTCTGGTTGACGTTCGTCGGGGCGATGTGGATCGCGGCACCGGTGACGTCATAGCTGTTCCCCTCTCCGTTCTGGACGATCAAGTCGCTGTTGACCCCGTCGATGATGGGAGCCTGCGAAATGATGTCCTCGCGGATGTAGGTGCTGCCCAAGGGGGTGAAAATGTCACCTTGGGCAACCACTGGTGCGATCACGTCGAACTCAATGGAGTGAGTCACGTCACCCGTGATGGTGAGCGTGCCCACGGACTCTTCGGGATAAAGGTCAATGAAGACTGGAGGGATCGCGCCAGGTGCAACTATCGTCGTCACTACTTCATCATTCACGTCACCGGCGATCGCGATCGGAACGGCACCGGCACTGATGCCGCCACCGTTCGAGATGTCGATGTTGGCATTCCAAGTGCCGGTTCCACCGATTTCCCCGCCGTCGGCGTTGATGTAGGCCCTGCCCTCGAGACCGAAGACGTCGCCATTGATGATCAGTCCACCTGCGTAGACATTGATGGTGTCGGTATTGACCTCATAGGAGTCGCCAATCCCGCCAATGAAGGCCGTGCCGGACCGATACTTGTTGATGGTCTCTGTGTCGAAGATGTCGCCGAACACAATGTTGTCATCGTCGAAAATGGAGTTGGATCCACCATAGAAATTGATCGTGTCGTTTCCGTCGCCACTGTCGATGTCTCCATCAATGACGGAGGGGTAGTACAGGTTGGTGACGTCGTTGCCACCGAAGAGGATCAGCGCACCGTCTTCAGCTCCGGAAATGTAGCCGTAGTTGTTGACGGTCTGGACTGCTTCGGAACCATCGATGCCCGCTTCGGCTTCACCGTAGATTTTACCGTAGTTCGTGATCGTCGAGGTCAGGCCGCCACCTTGGTTACCTATCTGCTCCTGGCCGGGAGCGAGGGCGAAGTTGTTTTCAATGTCATCGATGTCGATGCCGTCGGCGTCCTCACCCCTGATGACACCGTTGCTGTAGTTGTAAATGGTGGCACCGTCCAAGGCGTTGATGCCGTCGTTGTCCACGCCGGTGATCTCTCCGGAATTCTCGAGGTAGAGCCCGCTCCCGACAGAAACACCGTCCTCGGAGCCGGTGATCGTGGCTCCAAAATTGTTGTAAATTTCCGCGCCATCGCCGGCATCGATTCCGTTGCCATTCTCACCGTTGATGACTCCAAGCCTTTCGTTGAGAACATAGAGTCTGTCATCCGCCGTGATGCCGTCGCCATCGTAGCCATTGATGCTGCCACCACCGATGGCGGTTTCGTCTTCGTAAGTGGTGTAGTTATAGACGTAGGCATCGTTTCCGACATTGACACCACTGTCGCTGCCAGAAGAAATGCCGCCATAGTTTTCGATATTGGCGTCATCACCCGCTTGCACGCCTTCGCGGTTGGTGCTGGTGATCGAGGCCTCGAAACGGTTCAGCAGAACCAGGTTATCGCCAACATCGATGCCATGTGATCGGCCGGAAATGGAATTGTTGTTGGTGATCTTCATCCCGTCCTGGCCATCGACGCCGTCGGAGTCGGATCCGGTGATCCCGGCGATAGTACCGTCGTTGACGACGGTGCCGCCATCGACATCGAAATGGATGCCGTCATTGCCGCCTCGGATCAGGCCTCCAGCGAGGTTGTTGATGATCAGGTTTCCGCTGGAGGACTGCACACCACGCTGGGCGACATTGAGGCTGCCGGAGTTGTTGATCGTGTAGTTGTTGGTGGAAACGGTGACACCGTTCTGCAGGCCGGCATCGCCGGTCAGGCTGGCACCGGACTCGATGGTCACGGTGAAAGGCGAGGTATTGCCACCGGTGGCGGTGATGGTGGCCGCTCCGGAAAAGTTTCCGGTAACGAGAACATTTCCAAGGCTGTCCGGCACGATCACCGCCGCCGAAGCGAGGTTCATGAGCGCGGGAACGACAATCAGCGCGGGAAGCGCCTTCTTAACGAAGCGTCTGAATTTTGGTTTCATGGTGTTTTCTGGTTGGGGGATCCTAGCGTCTAACAAATTAGAATTGCTCTAGTTGTACAAGCCTCACGTATTTCTACGCAAGTGAAAAGGCGCTCCTGTCACAGGGACCCATGCGATCCTTCCTGTTGGTTTAGTTAGATGAAAAATCCATGTGTCTTAATCGCGAGGCAATCCACCCGCCGCTTCATCCTGAATCAACGGCTTCAGGGATTGATGTGCGGAGTCCAGACGAGGATCGGTCGCCATGACCTGATCGGCCAAGGACCTCGCTTCACGAATCAGGAGGACGTCCGAAAGGAATTCCACGAAGCGAAGTTCGCTGGCCCCGCTCTGGACCGTGCCGAGCACATCTCCCGGCCCACGCAGGCGTAGATCGGCCTCGGCGATCTCAAATCCATCGGCGGTCTGCTCGAGAACCTTGAGCTTTTCCATGGCCTCTGGGCTTTTCCCGTCGGTCAGGAGGATGCAGTAGCCCTTGTGTCCGCCGCGCCCGATGCGCCCGCGGAGCTGGTGGAGCTGGGCGAGACCGAAACGCTCCGCGTGATGCAGGATCATGACGCTGGCGTTGGGGACATCGACCCCGACCTCGATCACTGTGGTGGAGACGAGCGCGGCAATCTCACCCTCCCGGAACCGGCGCATGACGGACTCCTTTTCCTCTGACGGGATTTTTCCATGCAGCAGTCCGACTTCACGGCCTGTCAGACGCTTCTGCCATTTCGGAAAGGCCTCAGTGACGGACTCCACCTTGAGTGTCTCGCTTTCCTCCACCAGCGGGTAGACGAAGTAGGCCTGGCGACCCTCGTCGAGCTGGCTTTTGACGAACTTGTTGATGTCGGATTGTTTTGCGCCGACTCGCAGGGCGGTGACGATTTTCCCGCGTCCGGCGGGC
Organism: Luteolibacter sp.; assembly: GCA_031411755.1. Taxonomy (GTDB): domain Bacteria; phylum Verrucomicrobiota; class Verrucomicrobiia; order Verrucomicrobiales; family Akkermansiaceae; genus Luteolibacter. Next base: position 12,232 of record JANOBS010000289.1, read on the forward strand.
TTTTCATCGAGGATGGAAACATCGAGGTCGCCGTAGATGGTCAGCGTGAGCGTGCGGGGGATCGGCGTGGCAGTCATGACCAGCACATCGGGAATCGCCCCCTGCCCGATCAGACGGCCCCGCTGGGAGACGCCGAACTTGTGCTGCTCGTCGATCACCACCAGCCCGAGGTCGCGGAAGGCCAGTCGGTCATGCAGCAGCGCGTGGGTGCCGATCACGATCTGCGCTTCTCCATCGAGATCCAAGTGCGTCGATTCCTCCCGCGCGGCGGTGAGCAAGGTCATGCGGACACCGAGTGGCTCCAACCAGCGACGGAAGGTCAGGAAATGCTGCTCGGCCAGGATCTGCGTGGGAGCCATCAGCGCTGCCTGCGAGCCGGAATCGACCGCGAGAAGCATGGAGGCCATGGCGACGAAGGTTTTCCCCGATCCAACGTCTCCCTGGAGCAGCCGGTTCATCGCACGCGGCGAGCGGAGGTCGGCGATGATTTCCTTGATCGAACGTTTTTGAGCCCCGGTGAGATCGAAGGGCAGGCTTTCGTAAAAGCGCTTCAGCAAGGTCGTCCGAACGCCTTGGACACGGCCAGGATGATCATCGTGACGCGCGCGCCGCCAGACGACATTGAGTTGGAGGGCAAAGAACTCCTCGAGCGCGAACCGACGCTTCGCCATGACGGATTCCTCCATGGCCTCCGGGAAGTGCACGTGCCGGGAATCCAGCGCGCGCGGTCGCCCGGGAGCGACGTCATGGCACCAGTCGAGGCTCGCCGGATCGACTTGATGCAGCAGCAGGTGGATGATTTCACGCAGGCGGCGTTGGGAAATGCCGGCCACGTTCCTGTAGATCGGCACGATGCGTTCGAGATGAATCGAGGGGCCCTCGTCCTCGCGCAGGATTTCGAACTCCGGGTGGTCGATGACCAGACGTCCGCCGGTTTCCTTCACCTTTCCATAGACGATCACCTCATGGCCACTGGCGACGAGCTTATGGATGAATGGCATGTTGAACCAGCGGCAGGTCACTTTCCCCGAGCCAAAAAGCCCGCCGCTGCCGTCCATGACCACCGCTTCGTAAAATTTCCGCCCGGGTCCGAAATGCCGCAGCGAGGCATCGACGACCGTTCCCCGCAGGCACACCGCCGTCGCGGCTGGCTGGACGGGAAAGGCATCGAAGCGCCGCCGGTCCTCATGGCGTTTCGGAAACCACTGGAGTACATCCGCCGCAGTCGTCAGACCCACTGCCGCCAGGGCTGCGGTCTCTTTCGGAGAAAGCAGTGGAGTCGAGGCGAGTTCGGTAAAGGCGGCAATCACTGGAGGATTCCGGAGTTCGGGGATCTACCCACCGATCAGGGCGAGGCGGCGCAGATAATCATGGCTGAAAAGCCCGGTGGCATGACCATCCGCCCAACTGATCTGGATCGCATAGCCTCCGACAGGCTCGATCTTGACCAGATCGAATGCCTTCGGGCCGAGCTCCACCACTGGCCGCAGCACGCGACCGAGCGCATCCGGCTCGCCTTGGCACGCGGCGCACGGGCAGGCGCGGCGAAGAGTCGGCAGAGGGAGGTAAAGTTCCTCGCCGTCGGAAAAGGAAACCGCCAGCTCGTTTCCAATGACGGTGGCTTGAGTGAGGGAGACTGCCATGCGGACGAAGCATGAATCATCCAAGCTCGCCGTCCACCCGATAGGCACGATGCCCGAAAATCGCCGAGCCGACGCGCACCAAGGTCGCGCCCTCTTCGATCGCCACCTCGTAGTCGCTGCTCATCCCCATGCTGAGATGAGGCAGTCCGATCCCAGTCTCCGCAACCAACTGATCCCGCAACTCGCGCAGCGCAATGAACCACGGACGCGCCGATTCCGCATCCGGGCCAGCGGGGGGAATCGTCATCAGTCCCTGGATCTCCAGACGCTCCAGTGCCATCACGGACTCCAGTTGCTGGCGTAATTCATCGGGCTCAAAACCTCCCTTGCTCGCCTCTCCTGCGACATTCACCTGGAGAAAGACCTTGGGAAAGAGCCCGAGTTCCGCTGCCACCTGATCGGTGTAGGTGGCGAGCTTCAACGAATCGATCGCATGGATCGTCTCGAAAAGCGGGAGGATCCTGCGGACCTTGTTGCGCTGAACCCCACCAATGAAATGCCAGCTCAGAGATGCGGGCAGAGCGGAGATTTTCGGCTCCGCCTCCTGAAGCCGGCTTTCCCCGAACAGTCGCTGGCCGCATTCGGAAGCCTCCCGGATCGCTTCCGCCGGGAAGGTCTTCGACACCGCGATCAATTCAACGGTCGCCCTTGGCCTTCCGGCACGCAGGCAAGCCGCCGCGATGCGGGACTCAACAGACGCAAGATTGTCCGCCACCGGCGGCATCAGCGGATCTCGGGCTTCCTCTTGATGAGGCCCGCCATCTTGGCGTTCTCCGTCACGTCGATGAGATCTTTAAGGACAAAGAGTCCCTCACGCTTCACAGGATCCATTCCGCTCGGCCAGCGTGGAGTGTCGTCGAGGTCCTCAACGTCGTCCTTGGCCTTGCGCATGTAGCCCTCGTCCTCCTTCGTGGGGTCGAACTCATGGATGTCCGCCCCTTTGGCGATGTCGTCGAGCGAGAGCTTGAAGAACTTGAAGCGGCCGCTGTCCTCCGACTGGATCTGCTTGAAGCGAGCCTTCCGTTCGGCGTTGCGCTGGTGCTGGATCTCATCGATCTCGGAAAGCTCCTTCTTGCGCTCCTCCAGGTTGAGCGAGACCTTGTTTTCCTGGACCCGCGCCTTGGCCTTCATCATGTCCTCGATGATGTAGCTGAAATCCTTGTTGGTCTTCACTCGCGCCTGGCTTAGCTCGGCAAGCCGAGGAATGAAGAGGTCTGCCTTGGGAAGCGGTGAAAAATCACCTGCCGGACGGATACGGTCATGGCCGAGGGCGTGGTCCATGAAGCGCTCACCGATTTCAATGGCGTCACCCAGACTCGGAAGCACCACGTCGGACGCCACGCCTTCAAGCTGCGTCGATGAACCCGAGGGGCGATAGAATTTCTGGATCGTCACCTTCAGGTATCCCGCGCGGTCGCGAGCAGCGAAGAACGGCAGCATTTTCCCGATGTCCATCGGCTGCTGAACAGTGCCTTTGCCGAAAGTCGAACTGTCGCCGACGATAACCGCCCGGTTGTAGTCCTGCAGCGCTCCCGCAAGGATCTCGCTGGCGGAGGCACTGCTCTTGTCGATCAGCACCACCATCGGACCTTCGTAAATCGGCTTCTTGTTGTCGGCATCCTTCACCTGGACCTGTCCAAGGGTGTTTTTCACCTGCACCACCGGCCCGCGGTTGATGAAAAAGCCCGTCATGCGTCGGACTTCCTCCAATGAGCCACCGCCGTTGTTGCGGAGATCCATGATCAGGCCGTCGACTTTTTCCTCGTTGAGACGCTGGAGGATGCGCTCGACATCAACGGAACAACGGGTGGTGCCTTCATCAAAGTCGGCGTAGAAGGATGGAAGGGTCAGCCAGCCGATCCGGCGCTTTCCTCCCTCAGGCGTCTTCATTTCGATCAGTTCGGCGCTGGCCTGCTCGTCCTTGAGCTCGACCTTTCCGCGGGTGATGGCGACGATTTTGGTTTCACCCGCTGCGCCTCCCGCTGGCTCCACCTTGAGCTTAACCACCGAGTTCTCCTTGCCGCGGATCAGATCGACGACCTTGTCGATCTTCATGAACATGATGTCGGTCATCTCTCCGTTGTTGAGGGAATCCACTCCCACGACCCGGTCGTTCAGCTTGAGAGTACCTTCACGATCCGCCGGACCGGCGATCACGATTCCGGTGATCTTGGTGGCGCCGTCCTCTTCGGCCTGGAGCAGCGCGCCGATGCCAACGAGCTCGTTCTTCATGCCGTCCTTGAAACGATTCATTTCACGGAAGCTCATGTAATCCGTGTGTGGATCATAGGATCGTGAAACGGCACTAAGGAAATAGTTCGCGATCTCTTCGTCGTCGACATCCTTGACGCTGTGCAGGAAGCGGTCGTAGCGGAGCTTGATCTTCTCCTTCGGGTCGCGGTCATCCTTGGTCGGGTCGGCCTTGCTCTGCTCCTTGGCCATTTTCACGAGCATGTCGCGTTTCAGCACCTCAGCCATCACCGCTTCCTTGATCTGCAGCGTCCACAAGGCCTTTGCCTCCGCCTCATCGCGCGGCCAGGCGGACTCCTTGCGTGATCGGGCGATGGACTCCTTCTGGGTAAAGTCGATGTCGCCGTTGCTCAGGAGCGCCTTGGCATCCTCCACCCGCGTCTCCACCCGCTTCTGGAAGGTTTCGTAAATGTCCTTCGCGGCAGTCATGCTCTCGTTCTGGAGGAGCATCGAGTGAAGCTTGTCGCCGTAGGTGGTCTTGAACCGCGTCACGTCCTGCTGGGTGAAATACGTGCGGTTGTAATCAAGGTCCTGAAGGAAGTCGTTGAGGAACTGGTCACTCAATTTGGCGTTGAACGGCAGTCGGGCGAAGTGGCTGTTCTGCAACATGATCGCCATCTGGCGGCCCACCTCGTTGAAGTCCGCCTTCTGGGCACAAGCCGAGCTGGATAGGGCGGCGACCGTGACGGCGAGGACCGTCCTGCGAATGCGAGTGATGCTCATGGGTGACGGCACAATAAATCGTGATTCAGAAGTCGCGACACTCTGCCACAGGGACGCTGAATGTCGATTTTTTAAAAACGCGACGCAGATGCCGATCACTTGGCCTCGATCCGCTTCTGAAACCAATTCCTGAAGTAGGCGTCCTTCGCGAGCTCGGCTTCCTTTGCCAAAGCCGCAGTGTCTGGAAGTTCTCCGAACATGAACATGCCGGACTCCGGCGGGCGGCGGCCTAAAACCACCTCAATCGGCTCCAGTTTCCCATTCCGAAGCAGCTTGAAGGTCACCTTCTGCCCAGGCTTGTGCTGGCGGATCCATCTGGAAAATTCATCAACCGCAGTCAGATCACGCCAGACCTGGTCACCGGCCTCGACGATGACATCATTGGGCACCAAGCCGGAAGCCGCCGCCGCCGTGCCCGGCACCACTAGGGTGGCGCGTATTCCCATCCGCGCCAAGGCATCACCCGGAACCATGACCGGGGCTGGAGCCATCATGATGCCAACGTAACCCTCTCCATCCTGAAGATAGTCGACATCGATCACCAGCTCGCGAAGGACCGCGGTGTAGCGACGGCGCACTTCCGGATCGGCGTCGTTCAACGCACGATCAAACAACCAGTTCTTGGCCTCGGTTGGGTTCTTTCTTGCCCATTCGAGAAGGGAGGCTTGAGCCGTCTGGCGCTCCTTGAAATTTTCAGACCCCAGTCGCCCGAGCATCTCGGCAGCCGGCGGCTCCAGTGCGAGAGCCGTCCAAACCATCAATCCGTATACCGCACCGCCACAAATCGCCATGCGCCGCCTAGGTGGAATGGTAGTCATGGTGGATGGAACTGCTGCTGCCGTGGAAAATTTATCTGCGTCCGGTGTCGATCAGCGACCGAGGAAATTCTTCTCCGGAACAGTGATCGTGTCGTTCAGTTGGAGAGGGAAGTTCATGAACTGGGTCACCTTGAGATCCAGCACGCGAACCTTGCCGCCGCGAAGCAGTTCCACGCGGTTCATCGCTCCGAACTCACTGGGGCCACCGGCACTCTGAATCGCCTGATAGATCGTGAGGCCCTGAACGAACTCCACCGGGCCGGTGCGACGTACCTGGCCACCAATGTGGACCATCTGCTTTTCAATCTGCTCTGCAGTACTCGACTGCACCTGGACATTCGGATTCGAGTAAATCTGCCCCGACCGATAGGCGGCAGCGATGCTCGCTCCCAGCGCCGTAGGGCTGAGGCCTGCGGCACGGACGGAGTTGATGAACGGCATGGTGATGTAGCCACTCTCAGAGACGGTGTAGAGCCCGTTGACGCGGGATTGCTCTTCGGCAGGGACTCCGCGGATCTCGATCTGGATGGCGCGCCCGGCGGTAATCACGCTTTGGGCCGAGGATGACGCCAACAGGCCGAAGACCGTGGCGAAAATCACAAAAACAGATTTGGAATTCATAATGGTAGTCTGGTTGATGGTTTCGAGTGATCAATAAAGCTCCGAATCGCCCTTTCCGGACGGCTGGGAACGGGGAGCAGGAGCCACTGCGCTTCCCTGCGGAGCGGCCGGGCCTGCCTGGGCCAAGGACTGCGATTCGGCAGGGGCGTAGTAGGTGTAGTAGCTGGTGTAATACTGATACTGGCTGTCGCTGCGGACATCCACGTTGTTCAGCACGACCCCGATGACGTGACCGCCGACATTTTCCACCGCCTGCTTGACACGCATCAGCATGTTGCGCGGCAGCTTGCGGTGCTGAACGACGATCATGGTGAGGTCCACTTCGCTGGCGAGCACCGAGGCATCGCTCACGCCCAGGATCGGCGGACTGTCCACCAGCACCAGGTCGAAGCGCTGCTTCACATCCTGGATCAGCTCGGACATACGGCGAGAGTTCAGAATACCGGCCGCGTCGGCGGGCAAAATGCCGGAGGGCATGAAATACAGGTTGTCGACCGGAGTTTGGAGGATGACGTCCTCAAGCATCAGCTCGGTCGTCAGGTAGTTGGTCAGGCCGACTGAGTTGTTGATGTCGAAGAAGGTGTGAAGACGCGGACGACGCAAGTCACCGTCGATCATCAGCGTGGTGTAGCCACCTTGCGCACAGATGTAGGCAAGGTTGACGAGGGTGGTCGATTTTCCTTCACCGGCGCCACCGGAAACCACCGTGATGGCATTGTCCTCCGGATTCTTGCGATTGAATTCGATGTTGGTGCGCAGGATTCGATAAGCCTCGGCATCCGGGCTCATGCCGCTCTGCTTGTGGAGAACGCCGACGTCTTTCGGAACCACGGCAAGCACGGGAACCTGCAAGTAGCGTTCCACGTCCTCCAGGGTTTTCACCGAGGTGTCGAGATACTCGAGGAAGAAGGCGATGCCGACTCCGAAGATCAGGCCCACCACGGCTCCGAGCATGAGGTTGAGAGTCACGTTCGGGCTGACCGGATTCTGAGAAATCACCGGGTCCTCGTGCACGATGATCATGTTGGCTGGAATGCGACCTTGGATCGTCTCGCCAACCAGCTTAGTCTTCATGGTGTTGAGCATCTCCTGAGCTGTTTCCAGCTCGCGCTGGGCATCAAGGTAATCCACGGAATCAACGGTCTTTTCGATGGCTTTTGTATTCTTCTCGTCGGCATTGATTTTCATCTTGTTATAGCGCTCGGTGGCCATGTCGAGCTGGGCCATCAGGGTTTCCCGCAAGCTGGTAACACCCTCTTCGAGTTGCTTCCGCATGTTTGCGAGGTTCTGTGTTTCCGCCTGGATGGTGGGATGTCTTTCTCCGAGACCCTGGGTCTTGAGCTGGTCAAGGCGGCGCTTTTGTTCCAGATACAGGGGATAAAGGCTTTTGATGATGTTCTCCGGCAAATCGAGGCCCGATGCATAGACCAGCAACTGGTCACTGGAGTAATTGAGCAAGCTCTTGATCTGGCTCTCGAGCTGGATCTTGTCCTGCTCGATTTTGTTCAAGGTATCCTTCGCCGCAGCAGCACCATCATCGTCCTGGCCGCTCCCATTCCGGTAGAGGCTGTTTTCACCGGTTGGAATGATTCCCTTCGTTCGAACGATGGTAGTGACCAGTTTCCGGCGCTCCTCCACCTTATCCTCTTGGTCGCGCACCGCCTTGCGGAGCTCCTGCAGTCCACGCTCAGAGTCGCGGCTTTCGATTTCGGTCCGGTAGTTTTTGTAGGCCTTGGCCACCTCGGCGGTGATGTCGCGGGCGTCCTCCTTGTTCGTGTGGCGAACCTTGATGTCGATCAAGTCGGTGCCACGTCGGTTCTGGGTGTCCACAATCCCTTTAAGAATCATGAAAATCGTTTCCTTGTCGTAGCCCCACTTGTTCGGAAGCTCAAGCTGCTCCCCCACCTTCATCAACACGTTGCGGGACTTGATGATCTCGAACTCCGTCGCGAAGAACTGCTGGGTCATGAGGCCGCTGCCGCTGGATTCGGTCATCTCCCTTCCAAGAACCGTGATTCCTGGAGTCCTCGGCTTGACCTGGACCGTCGCCGTGCTTTCGAACTTTTTCGGCATCACATAAGTGATCACCGAAGCCGTCATGAAGACCAGCAGGAGGGTCAGGAGGATGACTCCATAACGGTTCTTGATGACCTGCCAGTAGTCAACCGCATGGAGCGTGGCTTCATTGGCATTAGGAGATTGGTTTTGCATAGCTCTGAGGATCTGTTCGTTTGGAAAAAAAGTCTTGCCGGAAAAAAGCAAACTCCCGCAATGAAATCATTGCGGGAGTTCGTCGAAAGTCAAATGAGGTGACGCTTTTTTGTAGGATGGATTTGATCAGAACTCGGCGTTGACACCCACCGTGATACGGCTGCGGTCGTAGGTATTGCCGAGAAGATCGGAATTGGAATCCGTGTAATTGTAAGTGACGGAGCCTTTGAGGTAGTCGGTAATCTTCATCGAAACGCCGAGATAGACGTTGATCAAGTCCTCGGAAAGTCCGGAAGCGGTCGGAGCTCCCACACCAGCCTTGAGGCGACCGTCATCAAACTGGGAAGGGATGTAATCGACTCCACCGTAAAGAGAAAGCTTTTGCGAGACGGCATACTCACCGCTGACGCCGACACGAAGGGTACTGCGGGAATCAAACTCATACAGATCCCCGGGGACTCCAACTGCACGGACGGTGTCATAGTTCTCAAGTCCGTAGCGAAGGAATCCCTTCAGACTGAAGGCGGTGTTGATCTGCGTATTCAAGGCCAACTCGAGGTAAGGGCTGGTAGAGTCAGACGCTCCGACCGAGTCAACCTGATGCATCTGAGCACCCGCACGGGCGATCAAAATCGTCGTTGGGCTGAAACGATGCTCAAGGCCCACGAGGATGAAGTGGTCCGTGGCATCTGAAGCAAGCGCGTCACCGTCGGTTTCAGCGTAACGATACTCGGCAGTGAGCACCGATTGAGGGCTGAGTTGATAGCGGAACTGATGGTAGAGGGTAGTGGTCAGGCGATCGGCGTTGGGAACGCTGCTGTCGTAGTTCAGCCCTGTCAGCTGGATGCCGGTGTAGGTGGCCAGACGTTCAGTCCAGCGATAGCCGAGAGCATTGTCCGTCTGCCAGTAGAAGTACTCACCAACCTGACGCGAGCTGGCGTAGCCATAGGCGTAGTTGGGCTCAAGTTCGTAGGCGACGAAATTCCGGCTGCTAAAGCGCAGGCGCTCGTTGAAGCGGTGGGTCAGATTCGCCTCAACCCGGGCTTGACCGAAAGTATCGTCCGTCATGCCTGCTGGCGAATCGAGGTAGTAGACCATCCCAAGGCGGGCGAACACATCCCATGTGGTCTGAGCTCCGGCACTTACGAAGGAGAGCCCGACGTAGGGATTGATTGAGGTCGCATCGCCACCACCAGCAGCAGGACCGGCAGTTGGGTTGACGTTGTCATCATAGGTCAAATCGGCGCCAACAACCCACTTGAGCGGGATGCTTTCCTTGGATTCGCTTCCTACGTAATAAAGACCTTCTGCTTGGACTGCTCCGATCGTGGAGAGTCCGGCAATACCGACTAGTAAGGTGCGCTTCATGCTTGGGGAGGTGATGAGAGGGAGTGAACGAAAGCCCATTGTGGTAACTTGGAGACTCAGTCCGGGTTGGTGAACTGGGTGGGGGTCGCGGGCTTTACAGGAGGAGTGACGATGGGCGGAAATCCAGTCGGAGGACCGGGAGGAAGCTCGGGATAACCGCCCGGACCACCCCTTGGAGGACCAACCGGACCATCACCCGGGAAATCGAGAGGGTTCCAGGTATCCGCGACCTGAGGAGCTTTGGAGCTCTTGGCATCCTTGGAACTCGTTCCAGATTCACCGGAGCTTGGGTCAAGTTTGGCGAGCACGGCTTGGACACCGGCGAGTGAGTCAGGGGCGACTGCAACCGCGCACTGCGCAATCAGGCGCATCTTGTCGGGGGCCGCAGCGGAGGCGGTCTCAACGATGGATGCCACCGTCTGCACGTCTGCGTTTGAAACCTCGATGGCCGTTTTGACGATTTCGCAGGCACAGCCGGGGTTGGCGGAGACGCGGACTTCGACAAGCTGCAGCATCTCGGTCGGCTTTGCGGTGATTGCCTCTTTGAGCGAGGACGATTGCGCATCACAGTTGTCGCCCGCTTTTGCGGAGGCGATTGAAAGTAATCCAAGAATGGCGCTGAAGGCAGCGAACCGGGCGGTCATTTTCATGGTGGGATCAGGTGTCGAGCGTGCTGGAAATCGATCAATAAAAGCGGGCAGCGGGAATCGAACCCGCATGTCTAACTTGGAAGGATAGCGCTTTACCACTAAGCTATGCCCGCGATGTGAAAGCACCCTAGCAGCCGAAAGCAGCCACCCGCAAGCGTTTTTTTGGATTTAAACCTGCTCAATTTGCACGACGGAGGGTCTCGAATTTCCCGGAAGTGTGCAAGGGTTCCCGGCCCGACCAAAAATCTGACAGCGGTTCGCTGAGCGCTTTGGGTCTACAGGCCACTGGGATGATCGACAAATCGCCATTCGATCTTGAAATCTTCGGAAATCCTTGAGGCAAGGGCCTTCACTCCAAAAGTCTCGGTTGCGTAGTGACCTGCGAAAAAGAGGTTGAGACCCAATTCCTCGGCAAGGACGTGGCTCCAATGGGGGCCCTCGCCCGTAATGAAGGCATCCACCCCTGCCGCCGCAGCGGCAGCGACCTCACCGCCGGCACCGCCCGTGATCAGCCCGATGCAGGAGATCCTTTCGTGTCCGCCCGGACAAGCGTGGACAGCCCCACCAACGACTTCCGCCAAACGGGATCTGAGTTCTTCGCGGGAGCCTTCCCATCTTCCCTTGAGACCCATGGGCAAGCCTTTCCAGTCGAGAAAGGGCTCCAGCTCAGTCATTCCCAAAGCGTTGGCGAGGCAGATGTTGTTTCCCCAGAGCGGATGGACATCAAGTGGGAGATGGGAGGAATAGATCGCCAGGCCCGCCTCCATCGCCGTTTTGACTTTTTTGAAAAACGCTCCCCTCAACGGTTGGGCCCCCTGCCAGAACAGACCGTGATGCACCAGCAGCAAACCGGGCCCACCCGCCGCAGCCTTTTCGATGACGGGAAGGGAGGCATCCACCGCCGCGATGATCCGCTCGACCGTTCCACTGCTGTTCTCCAATTGGAGACCATTCATCGCCCCGCTGTAGTCCGGGATTCCTGCCGTGTTGAGTTCACGATCCAAGAACGCAACGATGTCAGCCAATGATGCCATGGCTTCTTCTAGAGGCTGGTCCCATCGCTGGCAATTCCCTCGTCAAGGAAGCGCTGAAGATCCGCAGCGAGTGGAGAGCTCCATTTCAATCTTCCACCCTTCCATGGGATCGCGAGCTCCGCGGCATGCAGGGCATGTCGATCAATCATCAAGCGTTCTGCCAGTGATTCCGTCCAATCGGTCGCCATCCACTCCAGATACTCCCATCCATCCCCGGAATAGAGTTTATCCCCAACGATCGGGTGACTTTCATGCGCCAGGTGAACCCGAATCTGGTGCATCCGACCGGTTTTCGGAAAGCATCGGATCAGGGAAAACGATCGGTCATTTCTGGAAAACCGCTGCTCGACCCGAAAGCCCGTCTCACAGTCCTTTCCGTCCGCGTGAACCATCTGCCGCAGCCAGATTTCCGACGCCTCCACCTCACCTCGCCGCAGAATTGGAGCCGCGCAGATCCACTCGTTCCTCTTCGGCCAACCGTGGACAATCGCAAGGTATTCCTTGTCCGCCTGGCGACGCTCGAAGACCCGTCCCAGATCGCGGGCCGCGTCGCGATGCTTCGCGATGAGCACAATGCCGCTCGTCTCGCGATCCAGCCGGGTGATGATCGAAAGGGCCGCTCCCGTCTCCATTTCGTAGGAAAGCAGGACCTCCACCCCGCCGAGCAGGTTCGCCTCGATCTTGCCGTTCGCCGGATGGACGATCAACGGCGCGGACTTGTCGACAACGATCCAGTCGTCGCTCTCATCCAGCACCTTGAAATCCGCCACCGCTCGCAGGCTCACACCTCCAGAATGCACTGCCGCCCGCTGATCACCAAGCCGCGAGGTGCCCGACGTGGCACTTTTCACTTTCCACTTGCCGGTCCAGCCTTTCCACTGCCCGCCACATGGCCGCAGACGTTCAGCACACCCTCGCCGGTTCCGCCACACTCGAAGGCACCTCCCTTCACACCGGCGAAAAGGTCTCCCTGACCCTGAAACCCGCGCCCGAGGGCCACGGCTTCAAGTTTCGCCGCACCGACCTGCCGGACCAGCCGTTCATTTCCGCCGATGTCGAGAAAGTGCAGACCGTCGAACGCGCAACGACCCTCGCGGAGGGCTCCGTCAAGGTCCACACCGTCGAGCACGTCCTCTCCGCCCTCACCGGCATGGGAGTCGACAATGCCCTGATCGAGATGGACGCCAATGAGCCGCCGATCGGCGATGGTTCGTCGCGCCCCTTCGTGGAGCTGATCAAGAAAGCCGGCATCGTCGCCCAGGCCGCCGCCCGCAAGACCTGGGAGATCCGCGAGCCGATCCATCAGGAAATGGGCGACGGCACCCTGATCACCATCGTCCCCAGCAAGACCTTCCGAGTTTCCGTCACCAACGTCGGGCCCGAAGGTCGCTTCACCCAGTATTTCTCCAGCGAGGTCACTCCTGAGCTCTATGAAAAGGAAATCGCCCCGGCGCGGACCTTCGTGTACTACGAGGACGTCAAGCCGCTCCTCGAAAAGGGCCTGATCAAAGGCGGCTCGCTTGAAAGCGCCGTCGTCATTCGCGGCAATGAGGTGATGTCAAAGGAGGCCCTGCGCTTTTCGAACGAATTCGCCCGCCACAAGGCCCTCGACCTCATCGGCGACCTCATCCTTTCCGGCAAGCGCATCCTCGGTCACGTCATCGCGGTGAAGCCCGGCCACGGACCGAACACCAAGATGGCCTCGACGCTGAAGGTCGAGTACTCGCGCATGCGCTCGATGGTCCCGCCGGTCTCGATTCCGAAAGGCGAGTCGGTCCTCGACATCAACGACGTCCTCAAGATCCTGCCGCACCGCTACCCCTTCCTGCTTGTGGACCGCGTCATCGATTTCGATGGCGAGACGAAGTGTACCGGCATCAAGAACGTCACCGTCAACGAGCCGTTCTTCCCCGGCCACTTCCCCGGCCACCCGATCATGCCGGGCGTGCTGCAGCTTGAGGCCATGGCCCAGGTTTCCTCCGTCCTCATGCTCCGCAAGCCCGAGAACGCAGGGAAAATCGGCTACTTCATGAGTGCGGACAACGTCAAATGGCGGCGTCCGGTGCTGCCCGGCGAC
>JANOBS010000290.1:0-13737 GCA_031411755.1 Luteolibacter sp.
GAGGATGACCATCTTGGTGGCCGGGGTCATGGCTTCCTCGAACTGCTCGGGAGTCATCTTCCAGCCGGTGGATTCCTTGGTTTCCACCATCACCGGGATGCCACCTGCAAGGCGGACCATTTCCGGATAGGAGACCCAGTAAGGAGTCGGGATGATGACCTCGTCCCCTTCCTCGACGACGGCGAGGATGGCGTTGTAACAGGCCATCTTGGCACCCGAGGTCACGCAGATCTGCTTCGGGTCGTAGGTGAGGCCGTTGTCCTTGAGGAGCTTCTCGGAAAGTGCCTGGCGCAGCTCGGGAATACCGGCGGCGGGGGTGTACTTCGTGTGGCCGTCACGGAGGGCCTGGATGGCCGCCTCCTTGATGAAGTCGGGCGTATCCGCCTGGGGTTCGCCACCGGCAAGTCCGTAAACCTCCTCGCCGCGGGCCTGCATGGCTTTGGCTTGGTTGGTGACGGCGAGGGTGAGCGAGGGAGAAACGAGGGCGATGCGGGATGAGATGCTGTCCATGGAAACGCGCGGTGTGGTTGTGCCGCCGGCCCGGGCGGTGCAACTGGATTGCTCGCGCGCCCTCCCGGGTGAAGCGGGCCGCTGTTTTGGAGGTTGTCCCCTACCAGTGGCAAGTGAAATGGAAGGGAAGCGGGAAATGGAGCGACAAACTCAGTCCCCGGACCGCTCGACCAGATCCGCCATCCGGCCTCCCCGGGCGGTGACCCACTTGCCTTTCTTGATGATTTTCGTGAACCCGATCCCCTCCGCCGCCGCAGCGGTGAAGACTTCCCAGGCCTGAGTGGCGAGGATGCCGGACACGATCAAATCTCCGCCCGGAGCGATGGATTTCGCAATCACCGGCCAAGCCTGGATCAGCACCGTGGAAAACAGATTGGCCAGCACGACATCGTAGCCTTTCTTGCGCGGCTTCCATTTCAGGACGTCCTGTTCCTTCACTTCGACGCCGTCGACTCCGTTGCGCTCCAGGTTTTCACCGGCGATTTTTACCGCAAAGGGGTCGAAATCACAGGCAAAGGCTGCGCCGGATCCGAGTTTCCGCGCCGCAATGACGAGCAGACCGGTGCCGGTGCCGAGATCCGCGACTGTCCAATCGCTGCCCTTCCGCTCGCGGGAAATGTCGACCAGCAGGCGCAGGCAGGTCGAGGTGGTGGCATGGTCGCCCGTCCCGAAAGCCATTTCAGGTGGGATCGAAATCACCTCGCGCTTCGAATTCTCCTTCCGAATCGCGGCGAGCTGCTTCGCGCGGCTTTCCCCAGTGACGACGAACACGTCCCGCACCTTGATCGAACGTGGGAGCTCGACCTCAGCGCGATGCCAGTCCTTCTTCATTTCCCGGATCGAGCCTCCGAACAACGCCACGATAGCCGCCGCCTCTTTTTTCGTGCCGCAATAGACCTGCACGCGGACGGACTTGCCGCCCTTGATGATTTCAATCGCTAGGTTCGGATTGCCGGCGAAGCGCTCTTCCCAGGCATCCATCCATTTCGCAGCGGAGAGTTTCGACCAGACGAACATGCCGGGGAGAGGAAAGCTCCGGGTTGCCACTGGCAAGTTCCAAAGCTCGGGGACTTGGATTCCTTCAAGGAAAGGACTGCGTTCCCCCACGCGCTTCGGAATGCGGAAGCATGGAAGAAACGCTGTTCCCATGCCAAACAGAAGCGGTGCTGGGCGCGTTCAACGCGGCGCAAAGGAACATGGGGCGAACCAGGACACACCCAATTTGGTGTGGGCCCGAAAATATGAAAGTGCGAGGACTGGGACTCGAACCCAGGACCAATTGGTTAAAAGCCAACTGCTCTACCGACTGAGCTATCCTCGCATGGATGAACCTTATCTGGCGGGCGCCGGGGTAGGAGCAGGGGGCGGGTTTTGCAAGATCATTTTCTTGTGAAACCACTTCGAATCCATTCCAAGGCATCGAGAAGCGTGGTGCGGGGCCGATCCAACAGAAAGGCGCGGATTCCGCAGTTATGGGCTCCGGCAAGGTCCGCTTGGGCGGAATCCCCGATGTGGATGACCTCTGAAGGAGTGTGGCCGAGCATGACGAGCGCGGTATTGAAGATGCCGGAATCCGGCTTTCGGGAAGTGGCGTCAGCCGAGGTGATTACGACGGAAAACCACGCTGCAAGTGCCAGTTCCTCGAGGATTCGGTGGAGGCGGCGATCGAAGTTGGACACAACGGCGAGCTGGTAACCCTCCGCTTTCATGGATTGGAGCACATCGGCAACTTCAGGAAACACCCGCCAGGCCGCGCCGGTGTCGTAGTGATTGAAAAGCGCGGTGAAGAGGATCTCGGCGGATTGATCATCATGAAACACCCCACAGCATTCGGAGATCTTCCGGACGACACCTCTCCACCACGCACGCTCAGCGAGGTCGCCATCAGGATGGTCTGCATAGTCGGGCGACGGGGAAGAATGGAAAATCCGTCCGAATGCCTGGCGGATCACGCCCTCCTCCACCACGAAGCCCGCCGCCGCGAAATGGCGGGCATACACAGTGGCGACTGACTCGGCTGGCTCGATGAGGGTGCCGGCAGCGTCGAGAAGGATCGTTCGGGGTGGGTTCACAACGCAGGAATGCCCGCCAGCCAACGCCGTCCGGACTTCCCCTCCAAGTCCAGATTCCACTTGCAAGTCAAGGATTTCCGGGATACGCGGAGCGCCGCACAAGCTTCTAGCGCAAGATGGGAGTGGGTCTAGCACCCACTCTTTTGCGTCTACGGATCTCTCAAGCGCCGATTTTAGACACCGCCCGCCATGACCAACGACATCGTCGCCCTCATCGACTACTACGAGAAGGAAAAAGGCATCGACCGGGAAAAGGTCGTTGCCGCACTGGAGTACGCCTTCATTTCCGCTTACCGCAAGATGGTTCCCGGCGCTGATGCGATCGAGACACTGCGGGCTGCCGTGGATACCAAGAAGGGTGAGACCCGGATCTGGGCCAGCCTGACCGCCGTGGCCGACGAGGATTACAGCGACAAGTTCAACGAGGTCCCGATGAAACTGGCTTCCAAGAAAAAGCCGGAATCCGTGATCGGAGACATTCTCGAATTCGACGTCACGCCGAAGGACTTCGGCCGCATTGCTGTCCAGACCGCCAAGCAGACGATGATGCAGCGTCTCCGCCAGGCCGAGAAGGAGATGATTTACGAGGAATTCAAGGATCGCGCCGGGGATGTCGTTTCCGGAACCGTCCGCCGCTTCGAGCGCAACGACGTGATGATCGACCTCGGCAAGTTCGAGGGCATCATGCCGAACCGCGAGCGCGTCCAGGGTGAGGAATACAACATCGGCGACCGTATCCGCGCCTATGTCCTCGCCGTTGAAAATGAAGGCCGTGGACCGGAGATCATCCTTTCCCGCAGCCACCCGAACTTCGTCCGCCGCCTGTTCGAGGCCGAGGTGAATGAAATTTCCGACCGCACCGTGGAAATCCGCGGTGTGGCCCGCGAAGCCGGTTTCCGCACCAAGATCGCCGTCTGGAGCAACGACTCCAAGGTCGACCCCGTCGGCGCCTGCGTCGGCCTCCGTGGCGCCCGCGTGAAGAACATCGTTCGCGAGCTCAACAACGAGAAGGTCGACATCATCCGTTGGAGCGAAGACCCGCGCGAATTCGTCAAGGAAGCGCTCAAGCCCGCCGAGATCCGCTCGATCACGGTCGATGAAGCCGCCAAGGTGGTGAACGTCACCGTCGACGAAATCGATCTCAGCAAGGCGATCGGCCGCAAGGGCCAGAACGCCCGCCTCACCTCCCGCCTGATGGGCTGGGACGTGCAGGTCCGCAAGGACGAGTCGAAGGAGGAGCAGCTCAAGGCCAAGATCGGCGGAGCCGCCCACACCCTCGGCGAACAGCTCGGACTGACCGACGCGCTTGCCGAAAAGCTCACCTTTGCGGGTGGCGCGTCCGCCGAGCTTGTCGTCGACATGCCGGCAGACTACATTGCCGGTGCCCTCGGCATCACTGATGAAGAGGCGGAAACGATCCTCGAAAAGGCTCGCGCCCTCGTCGCTTCCGACGTCTGATTTCCCTCCACGCTTTTATTCCCTCGCAACCAGTAGCAACGTTTGATGCCCAAAGACAGCGACAAGACTCCCGAAAAACCGAAGGTCCTCGATTTGATCGAAGACAAAAAGAAACCCTCGCGCCGTGAACGCCAGCGCGTCGAGGCATCGACGGTGAAGACGGTCGATGATGCCAAACGGGATGCTCTGGATCTTTTCGCCGAGGAGAAAAAGCCGAAGGTCCGCAAGACCGCCCAAGCAGGCAAGTCGGTCCTCCCAACGATTTCCAAAGTTCGTGATGAGGAAACGGCTGTCGAGGCCAAGGTCGTCGCGGACGCCGTCGCCGCCGCAGCTCCTCCGGCCGCCCCGGTGATCGAGGAGGTCATCGAGGACCTTGATGACCCGAAGCTGGTCATCATCAAACCGCCGATCCTTCTCAGCGAGCTCGCCAGCCGCCTCGGCCTGAAGCCGTTTCAGGTGATGGCGGACCTCATCAAGCTCTCCGTCTTCGTCAACCAGAACCAGCCGATCGATCCCGAAATCGCGGCCAAGGTTTGTGAAGTCCACGGCTTCAGCTTCTCCCGCGAGAAGCGCGAAAAAGGCGGTGGCGTCCACAAGGTCGAGGAAGTCATCAAGGAACCTGAAGTCATCAAGGAAGAGCCGGAAGACCAGCTCAAGATCCGCCCGCCGATCATCACGCTCATGGGCCACGTCGACCACGGCAAGACGACCCTTCTCGACAAGCTCCGCAACTCGAAGATCGCGGCGGGTGAAGCCGGAGGCATCACCCAGCACATCGGCGCCTATCAGGTCGAGCACAACAAGCACCTGATCACCTTCCTCGACACGCCGGGCCACGCGATTTTCTCAGACATGCGCGCCCGCGGTGCCGACATCACGGACATCGTGGTGCTTGTCGTCGCCGCCGACGACGGCCTGATGCCCCAGACATTGGAAGCCATCAAACACGCCAAAGCCGCGAAGAAGACCATCATCGTCGCCATCAACAAGTGCGACCTCCCCGCAGCGAACACGATGCGGGTGAAATCGCAACTCGCCGAGCAAGGCTTGCAGACGACCGACTTTGGTGGCGACACCGAATTCGCCGAAGTCTCCGCCCTCACCGGCGCAGGCATTGATGACCTTCTCGAGCTGATGGCCCTTCAGGCAGAGGTCCTCGAATTGAAGGCCAACCCGAAAGGCACCGCCCGAGCTGCAGTCATCGAGGCCCGCATCGTCCCTGGTCGCGGCGTCACGGCCACCGTCATCGTCGAGTCAGGCACCCTCAAGATCGGCTCCCCATTCATCTGCGGTCCGTTCGCCGGCAAGGTGCGCGGCATGCTCAACGACCGAGGCGAGGCCGTGAAGGCCGCGCCTCCAGGCATGCCGGTTGAAGTCATCGGCTTCGATGAACTCCCGAACGTCGGCGATCATCTCACCGAGATGAAGAACGAGCGTGAGGCCAAGTCGCTTTCCGCCGAACGCCAGGAAGAGCAGCGCCTCGCCCGGCTCGTGCCACAGCACCGCACCCGCATGGAGGACCTCTTCACGATGGTCCACGAAGGCGGTGGCAAGGCCCAGCTCAAGCTGATCCTCAAGTGCGACGTGCAGGGTTCCGTCGAGGCCATCAAGAAGGCCGTCCTTGGCATCGAATCGAAGAAGGTCGAGTGCATCTTCATCACCGCCGGTGCCGGACCGATCACCGAGTCCGACATCCAGTATGCCGGCTCCACCGACGCCATTGTCCTGGGCTTCAACGTCAAGGTCGAGGCCAAGGCCGTGAAGGCCGCCAAGTCGGAGGATGTGCAGATCAAGCTCTACTCGATCGTTTACGAACTCATCGACCAGGTCCGCGATGCCATGCTCGGACTACTCGACCCTCTCACCCGTGAGAAGATCATCGGCCACGCCGAAGTCCGCCAGGTGTTCAAGCTTTCCAAGGGCAAGTCCGCCGGTTCTTACATCACCGACGGCAAGGTCCACCGCAAGGCGCACGCCCGCGTCATGCGCGGCAAGATCCCGGTCTTCGACGGCAAGATGTCCACCCTCCGCCGCTTCCAGGACGAAGTCGAAGAGGTCAAGGTCGGCTACGAATGCGGTATCCGCCTCGGTGACTTCAGCGACTACCAGGAAGGCGACATTATCGAGTGCTACACCCTCGAAAAGGTTCCGCAGACGCTTTAACAGAGGTGCCGGGTGATCGGTGATCAGTGATCGGAAAGAGTTCCGCGCACTGGATCTTCACTGGTCACCGATCACCGATCACTTCCCACCTCTTTTATGTCCAAGCGCCTCGACCGTGTGAATGAACTGCTCCGCCGTGAAATCAGCGCGGTGGTGCAGAAGGATTACGAATGGCACGGCAAGCTCGTGACCGTGAATGACATCGAGACGACGCAGGATCTGAAGGAGGCGAAAGTCTGGGTCAGTGTCCTCGGCGGCAGCGCGGCGGGCGTGATTGAAAAGCTCAACCACGATCATGGCGCGATTCAATCGAAGATCATGAAGCGGATTGTGTTGAAATCCACGCCCGTGCTGAGTTTCCACTGTGATACCTCCGCCGAACGCGGAGTGAGCATTGTCAACCTCCTTCAGGAAGTGGACAAGCTGCCGAAGGCGGCCGAGCCGGAAGAAGGCGCGGCGAACTGAGTTCAGCCCTGTTTTTCCGAGACACGAACCCAGTCGATCTCCATCCGCTGCGGGTAAACTTTCGGATCAGGATCTTTTCCCCAACTGCCGCCAACGGCGACGTTCAAGAGCAGGTAGAACGGCTTCCTGAAAGGATTGTCCTCGCCGGCCCCGGCATGGTCGATCTGATACGTGAAATAGGGTTTCCCGTCGAAACACATCTGGATCGCCTTCTCGTCCCACTCGACGCCGTAAACGTGAAAGTCGGAGTGAAGGGTATCACACAGCGTCTTTCCCCCTTCTGATGCGTGGTCCTTCACAGTGCCTGGCTTGGCGAAGTGCATCGTGCCATGAACCACCTTCGGCGCATGGGAAACGAATTCCATGATGTCAATTTCACCACACGCCGGCCATGGGGCCTTGCCATGATTGTCACCGAGCATCCAGATCGCGGGCCAGATGCCCTTGCCGCCGGGAATTTTCGCGCGGACTTCAATTTTCCCATAGCGGAATGACTTGAGGTTCTTGGTTACCAGCGCCGCCGAGGTGTATTCCGCTTCCTTGCGAGACTTCGCCCAATCGGTCGAGCCTTCCTTGAATGATGAATTGGGAAACGCCTCGTGCCGCGCCTCAATGATGAGATGTCCGTTCTCCACACGGGAATTCTCGCGTCGATTGTCGGTGTAGAACTGCAGCTCCTGATTGCGGACAAAGCCCTTTTCATAAGCCCACTTCGTCGTGTCCGGAGCTCCCGGGCGGTCGAACTCATCCGACCACACCAGCTTCCATTCAGCGGCTCGAAGAGGTGAAAGCAGTGCAAGCCCAACAATCCATGCGCGAAATCCAAGCGTCATCACCTCCTTACTGGCAATCGCGCACGATCTTTCCCCATCCAAAAACGGGCATGCTTTGTAAGTTTTCTGGTTGACTGCATTCCGACGCCCCATTCAATTGCTGTTGCGACTGATTCTCATTACTTGATCGCTTTGAACGATTGCTCACTCCAGATTCAATGAAGAACTCCCAGCATCTATCGTCCCTCCGTCAGTCCCTTGCCTTGTCCTTGACCCTTCTGGCGTTTCCCTCGACCGCAGAGGCAGGCAGCCGTCATTTCACCTACAGCTACGAAACCACCACCATGGCTGCCGGAGCGATGGAACTGGAAAGCTGGGTGACCTGGAAAAACCAACAGGCTGATGATCCAGGCACGGACTCATTCAACATCCGTCACGAGTTCGAATACGGCGTGACCGACCGCTTCCAGCTGGCCCTCTATTTCGCGGACTGGAACCACGAACGCTCCGGCAAGGGAGGCAGTGACACGAGTTTCAAGGATGTGGCGATCGAGGCCATCTACAACCTCACCGACCCAAACACCTCGCCCTTCGGATCCGCCGTGTATGGTGAGATCAAGGGCAGTGACGATTTCATCGAACTGGAGGCAAAGCTCCTGCTTCAGAAAAACTTCGGCGATTGGATGGTGGTCTACAACGTCGGCGGCGAAATCGCCTGGGAGAATGACTATCGCGACGACGAGGCCGAGCTGATGCAGAGCCTGGGTGTGAGCTACCAGATCAACCCCACCTGGTCGGTCGGAGCTGAAGTCCTACATGAAGTCGGCGTGCCGGATGTCGAATCATTCGGGGGCAATGGGCTGTATGCCGGCCCCACCGTTTCCTGGCGGAACGAAAACGTGACGGTCGGACTCAGCGGGCTCTGGCAGATTACCACCCTCGACGGCGAACCGGACTTCCAGCTCCGCACCATCTTCTCCGTCGACTTCTGATCCTCGTGAAATCCGACGTCAAACCGAGGCATCCGCTGCGATATCTCCTCATCGGGGCCGGGAGCTTGTTGCTCCCGGTTTCCTGCGGACCTGCCTACATCGCTCCGCCCGTCACCCCCCAGTTGGCAAAGCTGTCTCGCAGCCCTGCCCCCACCTTGAGGCGCGGCCATGAGGTCCATCAATCCAAGTGCGCGAAATGCCATTCCTTCCAGAATCCTGCAAGTCATGACCCAGGGGAACTCTCCACCAAAATCATGCCCAGCATGGCGAAAAAGTCGAAGCTCGATGCTGCGGATGAAAAGGCCGTGCTGGAGTATCTCCTGGCGGCCCGACAACTCCCTCCGCCGGTCCCGGCTCCTTGAACGGACTCATGATTTCACGATCGACTGCTTTCCGTGCCTGATGATGTCGCACAACCATTCGCGCGCGGCCTTGAAGCCTCGAAGCAGCGCGTGATCTCGGACACCATTGAGCTCAAGAGCCTCGACGATGTGCTCCTCGCGTCCACGATAGCGAGGCAGGAACAATAGCACTTTCCGCGCCTCGTCCTGCCCCTCCTCCCGGAGCGACATGGACGGAGAAAGCAGGCCCTTTTCGACATGCCTCGCGCCATCCGGAATCTGGATCGTCCGAAGATCGAGCACAAGCCCACGCCGGTAGCGGAAGACCATGCTGCCGTCGTCCAACTTCACCAATCGACCACCGGTGCGCGAGGGCACGCCCGCCAGTTTTCCGAAGGTGAAGACATGCGGGCTCTCGGGCGTCGCGCGTTTCCGCCCGCGCCAGGGCAGCAGCACGTCAAAGGCATAGCGCGTGCCGAAGATCGCCAGCCGCATTGCGGCCGGAGCAAGCCACAGGGCCACGACGATGAGCGCCACGCAAAGCGCCGCCGCCAGCCAGGGCGCGATCAGGTAGACTAGCCCAAGCGCGACGAGCGATCCGGCGCGCAGCAGTTTCAGCACCGCGTCCACGCTCGAAAACGGCGATAGGATGATCAGCACGTTGATCGCGTGACTGCAAAGCCACACCGCGAGGAACGCCACGATTCCCAACGGCACCAGCAGCCACCACGCGTTGACATCCACAAAACCCAGACCTCCGAGCATGGCCGTCGGCACCGCCACCCGTTCCTGAGGAGCCATCTCCTTCATCACCAGCGGCACGAAGGCCGCACTTGCCACCAGTGCGCTCGCCTTGCTTTCGAGCAGCTCGACCATGTCGAATGGCTTCTTCAATACCCCCGGCACGGCAACTCCCAGCGTGTCCTTCAGGAAACATAATGTCAGCAACACCGCTCCCGTTCCCCAAGCCCACGGTTGGCAGTACCACGGCAGCATTGGACGCTGCACAGCCGGCGCTTTCCAATACTTGTAGGCTCCAATTGTGGACACGCCGAGCAGCGGAGAAATCGCGACGCCCGTGATCTCCGTGATCCCTTGACTCAGTGCCACACCGGGCACGCGGTAATCCGTGTTATCAGGGGGCTGCACTTCCGCCGCCATCATCGGACTGAGCGATGAGAAGAGGCAGAGCATCACCAGATGACGCAGGGATCGGAAAGCAAACATGCGCCCTTCCTAGCAGCCCATGCCTTCCAGCGCAACAAGTGGTCCCCTACAAATCAGGCCCTCGTTTCTCCTCCTACAAACCTCACTCCACCTCGTACTCGGCATGGACGATCGTGATGATGTCCTTGTCGCGGGATGATGTGTCGTTGTTGCCCTCGTTCGAGGTCTCGGTCGAGTTGGCCGCGTTG
Source organism: Luteolibacter sp. (assembly GCA_031411755.1). Lineage (GTDB taxonomy): Bacteria > Verrucomicrobiota > Verrucomicrobiia > Verrucomicrobiales > Akkermansiaceae > Luteolibacter. The sequence goes on from JANOBS010000290.1 coordinate 10,190, forward strand.
ATGTTGATGATGCCCATGTCCGCATAGACCAGCTTGCCCACGCGGGTGTTTCCGGCCGAGCTGAGGATATTCTCCGCTCGCGCACGGGCGTCTTTCGCCGCCTCTGCCAGCATCTCCAGCTTCAGCTCGCCGAGGCGTGTGTAGTAATAGCTGGGTTCGTGCGAACTGACATCCACTCCCTGTTCCAGCAGCGTTGTGATCTCACGGGAAACCTTTTCAATCTGGGCCACATCGGTGGAGCTGACCGAGACCACCTGGGTGGCCTTGAAGCCCTTCGATTCCTTCCGTTCCGTGCGCAGCGGCACGTTCGTCCCAGGCAGCACCTTGTCCTCACGGATCGTTTCAAACTCCTCGCTGATCGAGGCGGACTCCGTCTGGATTTCATCCGCTTTCACGCCTTGGGCCTTGAGAAAAGCGACCACCTTTTCAGTCCCACCCTTCAACGCCACATAAGCGGCCGTGCGGTCCGCTCCTTGAGCCTCGACTGAGGACGACCACTGGATCAGATCCGATACGATCCGCTTCCGGGCCGAGCCGGTGATCCGGATATTGTTCTTCTCCGGCTTTTTCCGAACGTCCTTCCAGCTCGTCGCCGCGATGTAAGTGGAACCCGCCAGGCCCAGAGCAATCGCCACTGCGCTGAGGAAAGGCAGTGAAACCTTGCGGGAATTTCGAACGGGGGAATCGGTCGTCATGGCTTGGAGTTATGACGACTCGGGGGAGACATGAAAAGAAGCAAAAGTGAAAGGATTGGAACTCCCTCGGGATTTTCGACAGGAAAAAGCAGAAGTGATATACAGCCCATCGCGAAGACTCTCCTGGGTTCGATTCTGATTCCTCCTGTTACAAGAATTTGCCTGCTCCTGGCGACAGGCTGTGCTTCGATTCAGGCATGTCAGGCTCCACTTCCGATCCGCCTCCCTCGCGGCGACGATCCTTCGGATGGGCGGGTCCGGGCCTGATCATGGCGGCCAGCGGGATCGGCGCGAGTGACATCGTTTCCGCCACGGTCGGCGGGGCCGCGCATGGCTACGCGCTGCTGTGGGCGCTGCTGGTCGGAACCTTTTTCAAGTTTGTCCTCAGCGAGGGACTTGCCCGCTGGCAGCTCGCCACCGGCACGACGCTGCTGGAGGGCTGGGCAAAACATCTTCCCCGCTGGGTGATGATCCTGTTCGCGATTTACCTCGTGCTGTGGTCGATCGCCGTGAGCGGTGCGCTGGTCAGCGGCTGTGGCCTGGCAGTGGAAACGCTCAGCCACGGACTCATTCCAAGGACCTGGGGTGGCTTCAGCCAGGCGATCCTCGCCTTTGTTTTGATTCGCTTTGCTGGAGGAAACGTATTGTCCCGTTTCATGAAGCCCCTGATCACGGTCATGTTCGTCACGGTGGTCGCCTGCGCGGTGCTGACTTTTCGTGATCCAGCCGGCGTGCTCCGCGGGCTCACCGTGCCGACCATTCCCGAAGGAGCTGGCGCCTTCGTGCTCTCGTTGATCGGCGGCATCGGCGGATCGCTAACCCTGCTCGGCTACAACTACCTGCTCCGGGACGAAGGCCGGGTGGAGGCCTCGAATCTCCGGGCGGTTCGTTTCGATCTCGCCACCGCCTACCTGTTCACGGCGGTCTTCGGCATCTCCGTCATGCTCATCGCCAGCCGGGTCTTCCATGCCGCTGGTGTGGCCATCTCCGATCGTGAGGCAGTCACCCGCATGGCGGGAGCACTGGCAGAGCAAACGGGTCGGGCTGGCTTTTATTTTTACTCACTCGGCTTCTGGGCAGCGGTCACCGCATCGCTGCTCGGTGTGTGGCGGTCGATCCCCGGAGTGATCATCGATTGCCACCGGCTGCTTAGAAAAAAATCAACCGAGGCATCCGACATCGGCAGCAAATCCGATTCCTTCGAATGGCGCGCGTCACTCGCATTCATGGCGCTCGCATCGGTGCCCTTCGCTTTCATCGGTCGGCCACTGGTGATCATCATCGCCTTTACCGTCCTCGGCAGCCTGTTCATTCCCTTCCTTGCCGCGACGCTCCTTTATCTGAACACGCGCATCCCCTTTCCTGCTCCGCTGCGCTCTAACAGAGCCATCACCAATGTCGTTCTAGTCGTGATCCTCGTCCTCTTCCTCGTGGTCGGAGCGATTGAGATTGGTTCGTTGATGAACTAGCGCAAGCGCGCCACGAGATCTTCCAGCCGCTTTTCGGAAACCTTGCCGATGACCTTGATGTCGGGCGCGAAGAGGGAGATGCGGAATTCCTCCAACTGCCAGCCGAGGTCCCAGAGCTGTGGATTCTCGGGCCTGGCGGTCCATTTCACCATCCAGGGTTCCCAGAGACGGCGGAAGCGTTCGGTTTTCTCGAGGTCCTTGATGAGCGGCAGCGAGGCGATGCGACCGAGTCTTGAGCGGATCGCGCGCAGACGCAGCGGGTAGTCGAGAAAGCGCGCATAACCAGCGCGCCAGGCGAAGCGAGCTCGGAACAACCACGCAAGTTGTTCCTCCAGATCACGCACGATAAGTTCGTGATTGCGGCTGCTGCGATGGCCCTGGATCCACGTCCGGACCTCCGGGAGATGCAGCAGCATTTCATCGAGCGCGTGACCGATCTTCGAAGCGACATCATGCCACTGTCCGCGTGCTGCTTGGGCGACGGTGTGGAATTCATTTGGCGAACGCGGCAGGAGTCGGCCGAGCGCCCCTTCCGCAGCGAGCGCGATGAGGTCATCGACCGCAGTACCGCCCACCCCGAGGCGCGGCAGCTCGATCTTCGCCGCCATGCCGAGCGCGAAGCGCTTTTTCAAGTGATTCACCTGATCCGGATGGGCTAAGTGCAACAGCCTAACACAACCGCCGCGATGGGCCTCGCGGGCCTCGGCTTCACAGGCGAAAGCTCGGACTCCTATTGATCCACCTTCATCGACGAGTGCAGGAAAGGCGGTGCCGGTGCTGACGTCGACCTGGATCGGCAGGGCCTCACCGTCCCAAGCATTCATTCCCTTGCGCTCCCATGACTCATTGGCCGCCGCCTCGAAGCGCGAACGGATCCGCCCGGCGAGCTTCAACTTCAGCGCATGGAGTTCGGTGCCGAAGGCGATCTCGTTGCCGTCGTCGTCGCAGATCCAAAGCTTGGTGATGAACTCTGGCGGGAGCTTCTGGAAATCGAAGTCACGGGGCTCGACCGGGTAGTTGGTTCGCTCGCGAAGATACTCGGCCAGACGCTGGGCGATCGGCGCGTCGGGCGGCGCGCCACGCCAGAGGAAGAAAAAGCCATCCGCCATTTCTCCGACCGGCTGACAGTGACGGCGCATATCCTTCGGCAAGGAACGGATCAGGATTTCCGTACGTTCACGAAGGGTGCCGGAAACTCCCCAGCCCGGCAGCCAGTCGGGCACAAGCGGCAGTTGATCCACATGGATGCCGAGCGTGAGGCCATCGTCACGCTCACCTGGCGCGGCGTGGTAGTAACAGGCGTATTCCTGATCCTCGATGGCGATCGAATCGGGGAAATCCTCCAGCCTGAGATCATCGAGATCCTCCAGTACGACGTCCGCCG
>JANOBS010000291.1:0-1063 GCA_031411755.1 Luteolibacter sp.
CCACGTAGCCGCCCTTTGCGAGCATGCCGATCGCGCTGCCGACAGACATCGCGTTTTTCACGTCCGCACCTTCCGCAATCTCGTCCAAGGTACGATGGATCTCGTAGTCCTTGTCCGCCTGGTTGAGCAGATACTGATAGATCCCACGCACAATGGATGAGGTCGGGTTCGCACCCTCGATGAAGAATTCCTGCGTGCGGGTGTCGGCGTAGTTGAACAGAAGCTCGCAGACCGCGCTCTCGCCATCGCGACCGGCACGACCCGCTTCCTGATAGTAGGCCTCCACGCTTCCGGGCACCTCATAGTGGATCACGAAACGGACATCCGAGCGGTCGATGCCCATGCCGAACGCGTTCGTTGCCACCGCCACGTCGGCCTTCTTGTGGATGAACTTGTCCTGCACGCGGCTGCGTTCCGTGTCGCTCAGTCCGCCGTGATAGGCCACGCACTTGACGCCCCAGCTCGCGAGCGTTTCGGAAACCGCCTCGACCTTTTTACGGGTCGCGCAGTAAACGATACCGGTCTTGTGTGCGGCGATCACCGCCTTCATCCGTTCATCCTTCTGCGCAGCCTTTTCCACTGCCGTGATGCCGAGCGAAAGGTTCGGCCGTGAGAAACCGCTGACCCGCTCGAAGGGCTCGCGCAGTTTCAGGACGGTGATGATGTCGTCGCGCACGATCGGTGTCGCGGTGGCGGTCATGGCCACGCACTGCGGCTGGCCGATCTTTTCCAAGGCCTTTCCAAGCTTCAGGTAATCCGGCCGGAAATCGTGGCCCCACTGGCTGAGGCAGTGCGCCTCATCAACGGCGAACAGCGAGACGTTCACCCCGCGCAGGGCATTGAGGAAACTTTCCGCACGGAAGCGCTCGGGTGCCACATAGACCAGCTTCCACCGGCCCTCACGCATGCCGTCTAGCCGCTGCTTCTGCTCCTCCCACGGCACTGTCGAGTTGATCATTGTGGCGGGAATCCCTTTCGCGATGAGGGCATCGACCTGGTCCTTCATCAGCGCGATCAGCGGCGAGATGACCAGTGTCACACCGCCGAAGCAAAGTGCAGGGAG
>JANOBS010000292.1:0-2426 GCA_031411755.1 Luteolibacter sp.
AAAACAGCGATGTCGATGAACGCGGGCAGCTCAAACCCGATGCGGCGAAAGAACAACTCTACAATCTGGATCAGGATCTGGGCCAGCACACGAATCTTGCCAACAGCGACCCGGAGCGGCTGAAGGCCATGCGTGATCGCTTCACCGAACTGACCAAAGGTCAAAAGCGAAGCAAGGACAGTGGCTCCGAGTAAACCGTTTCATGAATCCTCCTCTCCAGAAACCGAATGCATCCGGCTCCCAATTTCCTGGGCCGCTCCGTCACCTTTCGGCAGTGGTCTCGGCCTTGCTCGCCCTTGCCTTGCCCGCAGTGCAGGCCGCCACGAGATACTGGGATGGTGGCAATGTGGACATCGTGGCCAATGGTGATGGCAACAGCGACGGCGTCAGTGGCACTTGGAACACCACCCTCAAGAACTGGGATCAAGGCAATGGATTGGCCCACGTGGCCTGGGTGAATGGCGGCAACGTGGCGGATATCAACGGAGCATCGCAAACCCTCACGCTCGGCGCGAACATCATCCTTGGCGGAGTGACACAGAAGTCGGGTGGAACCGTCGTCATCAGCGGCGGCAGCGGCCCGTTCACGTTCACGTTGGGCATTACCGGAGCCAATACGTTCCTGGCCGCCGCCAACACCACCACCGGGAGAACCTTGACGGTGAATGCGGTGATTGCAGGGCCGGTCGGCAGAGATCTGGTCCTGGCCGGCCCAGCCACCTCCGGCACCGGCACCATCAATCTGGGTGCGGCCAACACCTTCAGCGGTACCACCAGCTTCAGCGCCGGGGCCACCGGCGGTGCCATCGTTTATCTCAAGAACCGGCTCGCGTTGCAGAACAGCACCGTGACCCTGAGCTCGGACGCCAGCTTGATTTTTGACAACACCGTTTCTACAAACACATTCACCTTTGGCGGTCTGGCCGCCACCAGCGCCGGCACCGGCTCCAACCTCGCCCTTCAGAACGACGGCAGCACTCCCATTGCCTTGACCGTCGGCGGCAACAACAGCAGCACCACCTACAAGGGTGTTTTGAGCGCGGGCGGTTCGCTGATCAAGACCGGCACCGGGATCCTCATCCTTGGAGGGGCAAACACCTTCACCGGCACCACTACGGTCAGTGCTGGCACTCTGGAAGTGGACGGCAGCTCCACCAGTCCAACGACAGTCAATGGCGGCGCGAGTCTGGCAGGGGACGGGACAGTGAATGCAACAGTCACGGTAAACTCCGGTGGCTCGATCACGCCCGGCGCCAACAACCTCACCGTTTCCAATCTTACCTTCAGTGGCAGCGGCACGCTCGATGTTGGAAACCTGACCGACCACACCAGCGTGGCGGCCCTCAAGGTGAACAGCGCTCTGACTCTCAGCGGTGGTGCTGGTGCAGTGACGATCAATCTTCCAACTGCACCGGGCTACAATGGCACCTACCGTTTGATTCAATTCGGCAGCGGCATCGCGAACACCAGCGGCTTCACACTCGGCACCGTTCCCACGCTCGCTTGGAATCAGACCGGCTCCTTGCAGGTCAGTGGAGGCTATCTGATTTATGTGATCACCGCTGCCAGCGACACAACGCCGCCGACTTTGAGCAGCACCCTACCGGCCAACAATGCCACGAACGTTCTGACCGATGCCAATCTCGTGGCGACCTTCGACGAGACGATCGTGGCTGGCACCGGCAGCATTGAATTGCGTCGGATCAGCGATGGAAGCCTGGTGGAATCGTTCAACGTAACCTCGTCCTCCAGGCTGACGTTCAGCACCACGCAGTTGATTATTAATCCGACCAATAACCTGCCAACGACGCAGAGTTATTACGTGCTGATCCCCGCAAGCGCGGTTAAGGATACCTCTGGCAACAGCTACGCTGGAATCACAGTCAACACGGGCTGGAAATTCACCGTGCCAGTTCCGGCAGTCCTCTACACGGATACCGGAAGCCCGGCGAACCCACTGTGGAGCGCCATTCTACCCACCTTGAACGTCGACTCCGCTGATCCCGGTCCGGTGTATGGTTCGGTGATCAACGTCAACAATGCCGCCGTCGAGACAGGACTCTACGGCAACCGTCCGGTTGTAATGCTCGGAACCGGTCTGAGAATCCATGTCGCATGCAACACGTCCACGAACAATTTCGCGAATTTCACCCGATGGTTTCAGACCGATGGGAAAACGCATGTGCTCCGGGTGTTTGTAGATGACGAGAATACCGCCACCACGCGAACCGGCGTCTCCTCGCACACCGAGGCTTTCATGGGCGGTGGCTGGAATTTCACCAACAACATGACCTATGAATGGACCGGCCATTACACCCTCGCCCGTATCGAGCAGGGGTTTGCTGGCTTCCAACTCAAAAACAGCGACAACGACTGGGCGTTTCAGCTCAGCATTGGCTCTGACGGCACGGTGAAGATCAACAATC
>JANOBS010000293.1:0-7988 GCA_031411755.1 Luteolibacter sp.
GGGCGGCGGTCGGGTGTTGCTGGCGGCTTGGCGGAGGCACCGAGCGGCATGGACGAGGCCGAAGCGAGTCGCGACGGCTCTCGGGCTGCTGATGCTGGCGGGTGTGCCGTGGATGCTGGCTCATGCGGCATCGCCCTCGACCTACCCGCCGTTCGACAAGACCACAGGAGGCCCGACCGGTGCGAGTCTGCTGGGCTCGACGCTATCCGTGGTGGCGATGCTTCTGATCCTTCCCGCATCGCTCGGCTTGAAGCGCGCGAAGTCACCACGTCGCTGGCTTTGGTGGGTCTTCGTGGCGGAGTTCGTCACCTTCATCGCTCTGGAAGCGAAAGGTGGCTCACATTTCACGCTGCCGCAGATCATCGGGCTTGGGTTGTTGTTGCCTTGGTTGATGTGGATTCCGTCCGAGTGGAAGCGCTTTGAATGGCCGGAGCGGTCGGTGTTTTGGAAACGATCGATGCTCTTTTGGTGGGGTGTGTTGGTGCTCGCGGGCTGGCTGGAATTCCTGCCCGGCGTGCTGGATCGGATGAAGTTCACCAACGGGCTCGTTGCTCACGCTCACCTCGCGATGGCAGGCTTTACCTCTTCTTTCGGGGTGCTGCTCTTGACGCTGTTAGGTGGCGATAAAGTGTCGGCATCCCTTTCTCGTTGCGGCTGGCTCTGGAATGGTGCGGTGGGTCTCCACGTGCTGGTGCTGATGATCTGCGGCTGGTGCGAAGGCGGATCGTTGGAGTGGATCGCCGGACATCCATTGTGGCGTGAGGCCGCGTTTTTCATCCGTTTTCTTTGCGGGCTGATCATGCTCGTCATCGCTGCGCACTGGTGGCGTGGCAGTCTTTCAAGCTCCGACGACTCATGAATCTTCATTTCAAACACAAGGCGGCTGGCTGGATCTCGTGGTGGAGCGCCGGGGTGGGGGCGATGGATGCCTGCACCGGGCTGCTGCTGATTTTCGCGCCGGAGCTCACCTTGAAACTGATGAAGCTGAGTGTTCCGACAGAGGTGCTGCCGTATCAATCGTGGATCGGGGCCTTCGTGCTTTCAACCGGTCTGGCCTACAGCTGGGCGATCCGTCAACCGTCCACTGAGCGCGAACGCGGAGCACGGGAAGCGATTTGGAAAATCACCGCGCTGGTGCGTACGGTCATCGCCCTATTCCTTACGACGAAGATTCTAACAGGTAGTATGTCGCCGGGCTGGGCCACGGTGGCGGCCACGGATGCGCTGGTGGCCGTGGTGCAATGGGTGGCCTTGAAACGTCGATGGCTGGACACATGAATCGAAAACTGTCATCCGGGATCGCGGTGGCTCTGGCAGTGGCCGGGGTCTATGCGTATTTCCTTCTGTTCGCTCAGTTTGCCTTTCTCGAACTGCTGCAGGCGAAAGTCAGCGGCCAGGGGCTCAAAGTGGTTCTTTCGATGATGGCGCTTGGCGGTGTGGTATCGGGCTTCGTGGTGTCGCGATCGGGAAAGGCCGGCCGAACCGCGTTCATCACGGCGATGATGGGTTGTGCGACGGTGGCCGGTTGCAGCAGTCTAATAGATTCAACGATCGTATTCGCCGCGCTTTCGCTGGTCATGGGCTGTTCACTAGGGACCGCGACGGTCTGTCTTGCCTCGTTGATTGGCCGCAACCTGGAGCCGAAGCGTGGTTGCGTGTGGGTCGGTTTGGGAACGGGGCTTGCCTATGGTTTCTGCAACATCCCGCTGATCTTCACCGCGCCGCCCGCCCTGCAGGCTTCGATCTCCGCAGCCTTGGCGACTTTGGCGGCGCTCGGAGGGGCGAAGCTTGAGAATCTGCAAGAGGAAACGCCGGGCACAAAGGCCATCCCATGGCGGGCGATCCTGATCTTCGGGGCGCTCGTCTGGATGGACTCGGCGGCATTCTATGTGATCCAGCACGCACCCGAGTTGAAAGATGGAACCTGGGGGCCGGAGCGGCTCTGGCGGAATGCGGCCGTGCATTTCTCGGTAGCGCTCCTGGCGGGCATCTGGCTTTCGAAAGGCGGATGGAAATCGCTTTGCGTGACTGCTTGGGCGCTGCTGGCACTGGCGGGCTGGTGGGTGAATGACTCCGCGAGCCGTGAATGGGCTGGCTGGCTTTATCCGGCGGGAGTCTCGCTCTACTCGACCGCGCTCGTGGCCTGGCCGGGTCTGCTGGCGGAGCGGACGGAAACCTTGGGCAGAAGCAGCGCGTCGCGAGCGGCATGGCTGTTCGGAATCGCGGGTTGGATCGGATCGGCGAATGGCATCGGAATGGTGGAGTCGCTGCAACGCGTTCCGGGCCTTTTCCTGATCATGGCCGGACTGGTGGTGGTTGGCGGGACTGCTATTAAGAAGTTAAACTGGCGGACGGCACTGCTTGTTCTGTTCATCGGATCGCCAGCGATGATAAGCTGGCGAAGACCCGCGCTGGAGGGCGACGCCGTTGCGCGCGGGCGTCAGGTCTATCTTTCCGAAGGCTGCATTCACTGCCATTCCCAGTATGTCCGTCCGGGCTCGAACGATGAGGTGCCATGGGGGCCGGTGCGAAGCGCGGAAGACGTTTTGAAGGGGCGGCCGGTCCTGATCGGCAATCGACGCCAGGGGCCGGACCTGACCAATGTCGGGGCGAGACGATCCGAAGCCTGGCTGAAACTTCATTTCATCGATCCACGAGCGTTTGCCGCCAGCAGCAACATGCCGTCGTATGCGCATCTGTTTGAAAGCGGAAAGGGCGATGATCTGGTCCGCTATTTGAGGGAGTCAGGCATCACGGAGATTCCATCGGTCATCGGGAAAGCCTCGCAATGGGTGCCGTCAGGAACTTCAGAAGGCCGGAATGGAAAGTCGCTCTTCGTCGCGCACTGCGCGATGTGCCATGGCGAGGAGGGCTTGGGAAATGGTCCCCTGGCAGGCCATTTCCAGCGTCCTCCGGCGAATCTCGTGGCTGGACCATTTGCCTGGACGCCTCTCGGTGAGGATCTCGGTCTGCGGATCGCCCGAGTCATCAAGTTCGGACTTCCAGGAACGGACATGCCGGGACACGAGGTGCTCGCGGATGGAGATGTGCTTGCCCTCAGGGATCATCTGCTTGGGTTGCGCGCCCAGTGAAACCATCCAGCCATTGAGGTGCGGACTTGCAGCAGGGAATTACGCGGTCAGTCTTCGAGGGTATGGTCCGACGAATGATTTTGATCGGTTTATGTGTCCTGTCCGTGTCCCTTGCTCAGGAGACCCCGACCGGCATGGAATGGCAGCAGGAGCAGAACCTGTCGTTTCGCAAAGAAGAGCCGAGGGCCTCGTTCGCTTCCTTTCCCGATTTTGAGACAGCGAAAAAATTGCGTCGCGAGGAGTCACCCTGGTTCAAGCCGCTCGATGGAAAGTGGAAGTTCAGTTGGGTCGGGAATCCGCATGAACGGGCGAAGGACTTTTACAAACCGGAGTTCGATGTCTCCGCATGGAAGGAAATCCCGGTGCCTTCGAACTGGCAGCTTGAGGGCTACGACACGCCGATCTATTCCAACCAGTCCTACACCTTCAAGCGCGATTGGCCTCGTGTGATGGGCGAACCGCCTTTTGGCTGGTCGGCCTTCAAGGAGCGTAATCCCGTGGGCAGCTACCGCCGGACGTTCACGGTTCCCGATGGCTGGAAGGACCGCGAGGTGTTCGTGAACTTCGAGGGCGTGGATTCGTTCTTCTACCTCTGGATCAACGGTCGCTACGTTGGCTTCAGCAAGGACAGCCGCACCACCGCCGCGTTCAACATTTCGAAGCTGCTGGTGCCGGGTGAGAACGTGATCGCCGCCGAGGTCTATCGATACTCGGACGGCAGCTACCTCGAATGCCAGGACATGTGGCGGCTGAGCGGGATCTTCCGCAGCGTGTTTCTCAATGCCACTCCAAAGCTCCAGATTCGAGATGTATTCGCGCTGCCTGATCTGGATGCATCATACCAGGATGGCTCGCTCAAGGTGACGACCACTATTCGCAATCTCGGCGACTCGGAGACCTCCCTGCCTCAACTCAAGTTCACGCTGCTGGATTTTACAGGAAAGGAAATTGCCAGCCAGACGAGGGCGGCCGAGGGAACCTTGGCGGCCGGAAAGGAGCAGGCGGTTGTGGCCAGCCTGAGCGTGAAGGCTCCGCTGAAGTGGACGGCTGAAACCCCGAACCTCTATACCTTGCTGATTGAAAGCAGCAGCGGCAGCACGCTGGAGGCTGTGTCGATCCGCACCGGATTCCGGAAGATCGAGATCAAGGACGGCGTGTTCCTCGTCAACGGCCAGCCGATCAAGCTCAAGGGAACAAATCGTCACGAGATGGAGCCGGACACCGGCCACGCGGTCAGTCGCGAGCGGATGATGGCCGACATCCGGCGGCTCAAGGAGGCGAACATCAATCACGTCCGCACCAGCCACTATCCGAATGATCCCTACTGGTATGAACTCTGTGACGTTCATGGGATCTACCTCCTCGACGAGGCGAACATCGAGTCGCACGGCTACTACTACGGCGATCAATCGCTATCCCATCCGCCCGAGTGGCAGGCCGCGCATGTCGACCGTGTGGTGAACATGGTGCAGCGCGACAAGAACCATCCCTCGATCATCCTGTGGTCGCTCGGCAACGAGGCCGGTCCGGGAAAAAACTTCCAGGCGGCTCATGAGGCATTGAAGGCGATCGATACCTCACGGCCGGATCATTACGAGCGCAACAGCGACCTCGTCGACATCGACAGCACGATGTATCCGGATGTCGATTCAGTGACAAAGCTGGCGGCGGAAAAGAACCGCAAGAAGCCGTTCTACATCTGCGAATATGCCCACTCGATGAACAACGCTCTGGGCAACCTCGCGGACTATTGGAAGGCGATCGAGTCGAGCAACAACATCCTCGGGGCCTCGATTTGGGAGTGGCAGGATCAGTCGATCCATGCGAAGGAATCCAACGGCGTTGTCACCGTCGATCTGGCACGTGGAAAGCCCGAGCCCGGCTGGATGAAGTTCCAGGCGTATGGAGGGAATTTCGGCGACAAGCCGAACGACGGCCTTTTCATCCTGAAGGGCGTGGTGTTCGCCAATCGCGATCCGAAGCCGGCCTTCTGGGAAGTGAAGCGGGTCTATCAAGACATCGTCACGCAACCGGTCGATCTGAAGGCGGGAACGGTCGAGGTGATGAACAAGCATTTCTTCCGGGATCTCTCGGGCTTCCAGGCGCGATGGTCGCTGACGGAAGACGGAAAGGAACTTCAACAAGGCACGCTGCCGCCGCTGCAGGTTGCTCCACGCGGAAAGCAGACGCTGACCATTCCCTTCACGACGCCTGTGATCGTTCCGGGCGCGGATTATCAACTGCGGATCTCGTTTCATCTGCGTGAGGACAGTTCATGGGCATCGAAGGGCTACGAGGTCGCGGCGAACCAGCACGCGTTGCCATTGGAGAAATCGGAGAGTGTGGCAGTGCTGCCGACAGGCGCGATGAAAGTGTCCGACAAAGGTGGGCTGAAAGTGGTCGAAGGCGCAGGGTTCTCCGCCTCGTTCGATCCGAAGACCGGCGGCATCGTTTCACTGATCCATGGCGGCAAGGAACGCCTCGCGGGAGGTTCTCGGCTGAATGCCTACCGTGCCTTCACCGACAACGACAAGTGGACCTCGGCCGCGTGGTTTGCCAGCGGCCTGCACACGCTCAGCGATCAGGCGAGCGAACTGCGGGTGGACCAATCGTCGAAAGGAGCGGTGAGCTTGTTGGCGACGGTCCGCTCGCAGGGCGTCACTTCGGACAAGGTGCCCGAACTGAACAGCGGCTTCCATCAGGTGGTTGCGGGTAATCCGATCGGCGAGAAGGGCTTTCATTTCGAAAGCACTTTCGTGTGGACGGTCATGGGTGATGGCACGGTGGTGTTTGATGTGATCGGCCAGTCGGTGGGACCCACGATCGTGCTGCCGAGATTGGGACAGGAATTCCAGATCTCGCCGCTACTGAATCGTTTCTCGTGGTACGGCCGAGGTCCGGCTGAGAACTATCCGGACCGGAAAACCGGCTCGGATTTCGGTCGCTACCTGAAGCCGGTTTCCGAACTGCTGGTGCCCTATCCGAAGCCGATGGACATGGCGAATCACGAGGACGTCCGCTGGTGTGCGTTGACGACGCCGGCTGGAGATGGCCTGGTGGTGGCTTCCCGCAACGGAAAGATGTCGGCGACCGCCTTGCCGTGGTCGGCGTCGGAGTTGACAGGCTCGCGACACATTCCGCGGCTGCCGGTTTCAAAGCGCACCGTCCTTTCGCTGGACGATCAAGTGCTCGGCCTGGGTGGTGCGAGCTGTGGCCCGGATCCCTTGCCTCGCGATACGATTCGTTCGGGGCCTTACCGCTTCGGCTTCGTCATCCGCCCGATCAAGGCCGGTCAGGATCCCGCGGTCCTCGCCCGCCTTCCTGTCCCGGTGCTGGCTCCGGTGAAAATCGAACTCAATGCCGTGGGTCGCGTGATCCTGACTTCTCCGGTTGCTGGCGCGAAACTTCGATTCCGGGTCAACGGCGGGGAGTGGAAGCCCTGGCTCACCCCGCTGGCCCTTTCCGAAGGGGCGGTTGTGGAGGCAGCTGCTGAGGTGCCCGGCTATCTTCCATCACCCATCGCGCGGCGCGAATTTCCTCTAACCCTTCGGAAGGAGCTTTGGAGTGTGGTGAAGGCCGACAGCGTGGAGCAAGGGGAGGGGAACCCGGTTCATGCCTTCGACGGAAAGCCGGAAACTTACTGGCACACCCGCTGGCAGGGCGCGGAACCGAAACCTCCGCACGAACTCGTGATCGATCTCGGGGTCAAAGCGGAGATTTCGGGATTCACCATGCTGCCGCGGCAGCAGCAGGAAAATGGCCGGATCAAGAACTACGAATTCTACACCAGCGAGGACGGCAGTGCCTGGGGCGCTCCGGCAGCGAAAGGAGCTTTCAGTGGCGGAGTCGAATCCGCACGCGTGGAGTTTCCTGAAATCCGCTCGGCTCGTTTCATCCGCCTCGTCGCCTTGAGCGAGGTCAACGGCAATGCCTGGTCCGCCGTCGCGGAGCTCGATGTGCTGGCGCGGAAACTTCTCGATGCCCCAGCGCGGGATGCTTGGTCGATCCACAGCGTGAGCGATATTCAGAAAGGCGAGGGAGAAGCGGATCACCTCATCGATGGGAAACCGGGCACGATCTGGCACTCGCAGTACAACGGCGGACGCACCGTCCGGCACCCGCACTGGGTGGTGGTCGATCTTGGAAAATCCCAGAAACTGGCTGGCATGGCGGTGCTTCCCCGAAGGGACAGCCGGAACGGGCGCATCAAGGACTACACGGTCGAGGTCAGTGCCGACGCCGTCACCTGGGGCCAACCGGTCGCGAAGGGAATCCTCGCGGACAACTTGAACCGGGGCGAAATCCTCTTCGCCACGGCGGTCGAGGCCCGCTACGTGAGATTCACGGCCCTGAGCGCCCACGACAAGGACGGCTTCACCACCGCGGCGGAATTCGACTTCCTCCCGGCGAAATAACCGTGCGGGGCGGGGAGGGGCCCGTTCCCGCAACGCTGGACAAAGCCACGGGGCTCTGGCAGACCTCCGCCGCCATGTCCGAGTTGTCGAAAGCCTATGAACCCGTTGATGTAGAGGCGAAATGGTATGCCGCCTGGATCGAGGGAAAGTGTTTTGAAGCCGATCCGTCGTCCGACTCACCGGGCTACTCCATCGTCATCCCGCCTCCGAACGTCACCGGCATCCTCCACCTCGGACACGTCCTCAACAATTCACTTCAGGACATCCTCGCCCGTCGCGCCCGCCAGAAGGGCAAGGAAGTGCTCTGGCTTCCAGGCACCGACCACGCCGGCATCGCGACCCAGACGAAGGTCGAGCGCGAACTGAAAAAGAACGAGGGACTCGGCCGCCGCGACCTGGGCCGCGAGAAATTCCTGGAGCGTGTCTGGGACTTCAAGAACGAGCACGGCGACATCATCATCAAGCAGCTCAAGCGCCTCGG
>JANOBS010000294.1:0-2341 GCA_031411755.1 Luteolibacter sp.
TTGCCCCGGATCTTGCGGAGCTGCTTTTCCGAGGCGCTGAGGAGGTCGATGCCGTCGAACATCGCGGTGCCCGAGTGGATGCGACCGGGAGGTTGGGGGATCAGGCCGAGCAGCGAATAGCAGGTCACCGATTTCCCAGAGCCTGACTCGCCGACGATGCCAAGCGTCTGCCCGGCTCCGACCGAGAACGAGACGTCATCGACCGCATGGACAACGCCATTGCGGGTGTGGAAGCGGGTGGAAAGGTTCTTGACGTCGAGGAGGGGCATGGCTGGGAAGCAGGTAAACCACGAAATGCACGAAACTACACGAAAGGATTAGAGTACGACGCGGCGGGTTTCAATCCTGCGGTGCTTGAAGTTGATGATGAGTCCAACTTTCAGTCCGGTGACTCGCAGGTAATTGAGCATCTGCCCGATTTCGATGTCGCCGATATGGTCAATGGTTTTGGTGTCCACGATGACGGAGCCAAACGCGACTAGATCAGGAATGAAATCACCCACTCGCACGCCTTTGTAGTCGAGCGCGAAGCGAGGTTGCTGCTCGCAGGGAATCCCACGCAATTGGAGTTCACGAACCAAGGAGTTTTCGTAGGGCTTTTCCAGAAGTCCATGGCCAAGAACCCGATGAACTTCAATCGCAGCATCAAGAATACGGCCCACCTCTTCCCCTAAAAGCAGATCCCTCTCCATGTTTCGTGAAATTTCGTGTCTTTCGTGGTTCCTTTCCTCGGAGGCTAACCCTTCTCGATGAAATCCCGCCGATCGCGCGAACGGACCGAGAGCACGACAGGGATGCCGGGGGCCGGATGTTTTTCGCGATACTTGTTCTTGAGGAACTGCTCGTAGCTGGTGGGCATGAGCTTCTTGTCGTTGACGAAAAGGATCAGGGTCGGAACCGGGATGACGCTGTATTTCTCGTTCAGGCCAGTCGTGGCGTAGTAAAGCTTGAGGCGCTTGGCGGTCTTGCGGTCGGACGGCGGCGGGTTGGTCGTAAAGGCCCCGTGGAGGATGCGGTTGAGCGCGCCCGTGGTCGGCATGTTCTTCGAGCTGTCGCGGATCTTCAGCGACTCCTTGAGCACGTGGTCGACGGCCTGACCCTTCTTGGCGGAGGTCAGGACGAAGGGCGCGTAGGAGAGGAAGAACAGCTCGCGTTTGACGTGCTCGGTGGCCTCCTCCATCCGCGCCGTGCGCGGGGCGTCCGGGTGATAGAGGTCGAACTTGTTCAGCACGATGAGGCAGGGCTTTTTCTCCTCCATGATGAACTGCGCGATCTTGCGGTCCATCGAGGTGATGCCGGAGGCGAGGTCGATCACCAGAACGCACAAGTCGGCGCGGCGGATGGCCCGCTCCGAGCGCATGGCAGAGAAGACCTCGACAGAGGAATCGCGCTTTGCCCGGGGGCGGAGTCCGGCGGTGTCGATCAGGGTGAAATTTTCCCCGGCGAAGGAGTAGGGGAGATCGACCGCATCGCGGGTGGTGCCGGCGATTTCGGAAACGATGGTTCGCTCGTCCTTGAGGATGGCGTTGATCAGCGAGGACTTTCCGGCGTTGGGCTTGCCGACGATGGCGAGCTTGATACCGGCGGCTTCGGCCACTTCGGTCACGGCTTCGATCTCCGCGGCCAGGGGAGCGAGGATCTTGTCCATTTCCTCGGTGAGGAGGCTGAAATTCCGGCCGTGCTCGGCGGAAACCGCGATGCCATCGCCGAGTCCGAGCCCGGCGAAGTCGCCATAGACGTTCTCGTGCTTGTCGTGATCGACTTTGTTGAGGACCAGTCGGACCGGAGGCTTGGCCTTGCGGAGCTTCTGGCCGAGGGCCTGGTCGATCGGGCTGAGGCCTTCATGGGCGTCGACCACGAAAAGGATCAGGTCCGCGGTATCCATGGCAATGTCGGCCTCGATCTGGACCTGGGCGGCGAATCCGTCGTCCAGGGATGCCCCGATGCCGCCGGTGTCGATGATCGTGCAGGGGTGCTGCGTCAGCGTGCAGGGCGCGGAAATGCGGTCGCGGGTGACGCCCGGCTGGTCGTGGACGATGGCGATGCGTCGTCCGGCGAGGCGGTTGAAGATGGCGGATTTCCCGACGTTCGGGCGTCCGACGATGGCGACAGTAGGCATGAGGGAGGATTGGACATCCGGCAACAGACGTCCACCCCGGATGCAAGAACTTCCTGACAGGAGGAAGGGATTTTTCCGGAAAAGTGAATTTCCCCGGGTCCAACTCCACGCTCGCCAGCGGGTTGGAGCTGCCCTAGTCTTCCCGGACAATGATTTTGGGATTGTTTGAACCCTCCGGTTTGATCGAGCAAGGCGGCCCTCTGGTGTGGGTGTTGCTGGCGC
>JANOBS010000295.1:0-2577 GCA_031411755.1 Luteolibacter sp.
GGCAGCGGGCCGCTCTTATCCTCGTCGATAAAGGCGTCGTGGATAATGAGGAGGCCGCTGCTCGGGAGCGCGGCATGGGAAATGGCGAGCAGTTTCCGGACTTCGTCGATATCCCAGTCGTGGAGGACATTCGAGAACAGGTGGACATCGCAATCCGCCGGGAGCGGGTCGGTGAACATGTCGCCGGTCGCGACGCTGACCTTGTCCGCATAACCGAGCTCGGCGATGCGGGCGCGGGCGATCGTTTCCACCGAGGGCTGATCGAACATCACGGCGCTGAGGTGAGGATGATTCGCGACCAGCGAGCAGGCGTAGATGCCAGAGCCGCCGCCGATGTCGAGGACCTTGGAAAAGCCTGTTAGGTCGAGCGCCTGAGCCATCGCCGGTCCGAGAAGCGTGCCGCGACAGTCCATGGCGGCGGTGAATTGGCGGGCGAAGGTTTCATCCTCCCTCGAGCGATGCCAGTCGGCGGCCTTGTCCTCATCGTATCCGCCCCAGTTGGCGGGCTTTCCGGTGGCGAGGACTTTCAGGAAATCCTTGGTCACCGGGCGGTCCTTCAACGACGCATAATAAGGAGCGAGCGAAGTCGGGGAATCGGCGACGAGGAAATCCAGGGCGACGTCGGTGACAATGAAGCGGTCGACCTCGCACTGGATGAAACCATTGGCAGTGAAAAGCGTGAGCATCACATCGACCGGACGCTCGGCGAAGTCGAAGTGGGTGCAGATTTCCGCAAGGGCGGATGGATGGGCGGCGAGCCAGGTGAAGAAGTCGAGATGGACCAGCGCGGCGGTCACCAGATCCGCGCCATAGAGGCCGTCGCGATTCCGATAAGCGCGCAATGGATCGGCATGCGGCGGGTGGGTCAGATCGATTTCGGCCATGGCCGCAACAGTGCCGGGCAGGGAAGGAATGCCAAGCTTCTAACGGCTGGAGGGTCACGTGTGGGTGATGATTTCCCGGCTGGCTGCGGTTTTGATTGCCAGTGTCACTTCCGGCGGGGAAAGTGCTCACCCGTCCGGTCCCCGGTGCGCCACATGAAAGTCGTTGCCATCGCAAACCAAAAAGGCGGAGTCGGAAAGACGACCACCGCCCTGAATCTCTCCGCCGCGCTCGCGCTGCGCGGCCAGCGTGTCCTGCTCGTGGACCTCGATCCGCAGGCGAACTGCACCAGCGGCCTCGGCATCGATGCTCCGGAAGGCGGCAGTCTTTATCCAGTGCTGCTCGGCGAGCGGACCGTCTATGAACAACTCCTGCCGACTGGTCGCGAGAACCTCTCGCTTGTCCCTTCAGAGATGGATCTCGCTGGTGTGGAAATCGAGCTCGCCCGTGCGGACGACCACCTCACCCGCCTGCGCCGGATCCTTCAGGCGCTGAAGCCGAACGACCTCTTTGAATACTGCATTCTCGACACGCCTCCCTCGCTCGGGGTGTTGATGACCTCCGCTCTCGCGGCGGCGGACGAGATCCTGATTCCGCTCCAGTGCGAGTGGTTCGGGCTCGAAGGACTGGCGAAAATCGTCCACGTCATCGACCAGATCAAGGGCTCCGGCGCGAACGCGGATCTGCGGCTGGAAGGCATCGTGATGACCATGTTTGACGGCCGGACCCTGCTTTCCCGGCAAGTCGTCGAGGAGGTTCAGGGCTATTTCCCTGAGCAGATCTACAAATCGGTGATCCCCCGGACGATCCGTCTCGGGGAGGCGCCGAGCCATGGCCGGACCATTTTCGAGCACGATCCGCTCGGTCCCGGCTCAACGGCCTACGGAGCGCTGGCGGATGAGTTTCTGGCGCGCCGCGCGGCCTTGGCAACTTCCTGAGGCTCTGGGGCCGTGGAACATTGGCCACAGCGGAGAGGAACACGGATTCCCGCTTGACGTTGTCGATACGGATGATGAATCTCGCCCTCCTTTCGTGGCTCGTTTTCGAACCTCGAATTTTCGTCAGGCTCGCCAATCGTTTCGGGGTTTCTCCGCAGCGTCGGGCAGCTACTCACCCCTTTGATTTTTAACCTGATCCATGTTTAAAAAGTTTTTTGGCAGTTGGTTCTCCAACGATATCGGCATCGACCTCGGCACCGCAAACACCCTCATCAACGTCAAGGACCACGGAATTGTACTGCGGGAACCTTCCGTGGTGGCAGTGAAGGCCGGGACCAATGAGGTGCTCGCCGTCGGGGATGATGCGAAACGCATGCTTGGCAGAACCCCGGGCAACATCGTCGCAATCCGCCCGCTCAAGGATGGTGTGATCGCCGACTTCGAAGTCACCGAAGCGATGCTCCGGCACTTCATCCGCAAGGTGAATCCACGCCGTGGATCCAATCCGCGGGTGCTGGTCGCGATTCCTTCCGGCATCACCGAAGTCGAGCGCCGCGCCGTCCGCGAGTCCGCCGAACAGGCCGGTGCCCGTGAAGTTTACCTGATCGAGGAGCCGATGGCCGCCGCGATCGGCGTGGGCCTGCCGGTCCAGGACGCATCTGGAAACATGATCGTCGACATTGGCGGCGGCACCACCGAAGTGGCGCTCATCTCCCTTTCCGGCATCGTTTATGCCCGCAGTGTCCGGACGGCTGGC
>JANOBS010000296.1:0-2599 GCA_031411755.1 Luteolibacter sp.
CTTTCACCGCTCAACGCTGAACAGGTCAACCTGGTGGAAAAGGGGAGGGACGCCATTAAAGTATGGAACAGCGCGACCAGCCACGCCATTGAACGCGACGACGTTTCGATCAAGACCGGCCCCAGCCTTTACAACCTCTTCCAGACCACCCCGCGCGAGCGTGAGGTTCTGGTTCCCGCCACCGGAGGCAGGATCAAGGTCAAGGCTGACAAGGACTATTTCCTCAATTCGGTGAGGAACCCTGCCACTCAGCTCGCCTGTGCGGAGAAGGGCCCCAGCAAGGGCGAGGCCTACCCGGCGATCATGCCGCAGTTTACGGCGGAGGTCATCACGGACGCGAATCTGGAGGCGATCTGGCACTACCTGAGCAACTCATCGGAGCAGGGGAAAAACGGCCCGGCTGTCGTCATGGGCGAAGTGAAGGCGGAGGCGGTGACGAAGGATTTTGAAAACCCTTCCGCCGTCCTCGTGGCTGCCCGTCCGAGGGTCTTCCGTGCGCCGCTTGAGAAGGCCAGCGGTCGCGCGATCCACGTCGGCCTGCCGAACGGCATGAACTACACCTTCGATCCCCGCAGGCTCTCGTTGCGCACGGTCTGGACCGGTGGCTTCCTCAATCTTAAGAAGGAGCAGACCGGCCGCAGCACACCAGGTTCAGACCACGGCTTCGGCGCGGCGGATGTCCTCGACTCGACCCCGGCGCTGGTCCCCCTCACTGCCGACGGCACCCCGATCGATTTCGAATTCAAGGAGCCCGACGTCAACGATGACGCCAGTGTGATCCGCCATCTGGAAAAGGGCGGCGATTTCCTCAAGGAGCTCGCGTCCTGGGATGCTGCCTTCCTTGGCTACGATCTCGCGGAGAAGGGTGATCCCGTGTTTCATTTCCGCGTCGGAAAGAACGTCCTCAAGCAGGCAATCTCCTTCACCGACGATGGATCACTGGTGATCGAAGTTTCCGGCAAGCTCGGCACGGCTCAAGTCTTCCAGCTCCGACAGGCTGGATGGAACGACGTGAAGGTCACCGGTGGTACCTTGGCGGATGGACGTTGGACGCTTCCTGCCGGTGACGGGAAAACCTATCGTCTTCAGGCAAAGGTCGGTAATGGCCTCGTCGCCCGCAGCCCGCTCGCAGTGGCTGAAAACCTCGCGCCACAACCGGCCACCGCCTCTCCAGGTGAAGCGGATCTGCCTGCCGGATACAGCGTTTTGAACTGGGCTCCGCCGAAGGACACCTTCGGTCGCGATCAGCTTTTCGAACCCACCGGCATCGCTGTCGCCAAGGACGGCACCATCGTCGTCGGCACCCGTACCGCCGGGATCTGGCGTTGGAAGAACCAGACCTGGCAGCTCTTCGCGGAGGGCACCTACGAGTGCCTCGGGCTGGTCATCGAGGACGATCACGGCGATTCCATCGTCATCGCCCAGAAGCCGGAGCTGACCCGCATCCGCGATCGCAATTCCGATGGTCGGGCGGATTCCTTCGAGACCGTTTGCGATGATTTCGGATTCCACGGCAACTACCACGAATACACCCACGGCCCGGTGCGCGATGCTGAAGGAAACTACTACTTTTCCCTGAACCTCTGCCACAGCAAGAACGACCAGGCCTCCTACAAGGCCGGCGGTCAATTCATGGGCAGCATGGGCGGCTTCCGCGGCTGGTCCTGCCGGGTGACTCCCGCCGGAGTCTTCGAGCCCTTCGCCAGCGGCCTGCGCAGTCCCGCCGGTCTTGGCATCGATCCGCAGGGACGACTGCTTTACACCGAGAACCAGGGTGAATACGTCGGTTCCTCGAAGATCAGCTACCTCGTCAAAGGCGAATCCTACGGCCATCCATCCGGCCTCGTCTCGCTTCCGGGAATGAAGCCCGGTTCACCAGAGATCGCCTTTGAAAAGTGGCAGGCCAAGACTCACCCCTTCGCCATCTGGTTCCCACACAACAAGCTTGCGAACTCTCCGGGGAATCCGACCTGGGATCTCACCGGTGGGAAATTCGGTCCCTTCAGCGGCCAGATGTTTGTAGGCGACCAGACTCTTTCCACCCTTGTTCACGTGGCCCCGGAGCGCATCGGGGACGTTGATCAGGGAACGATGGTCATCTTCGCCCGCAAGCTTGCCTCCGGGATCATGCGTCCCTGTTTCCTGCCGGATGGGTCACTTTTGTTAGGGCAGACCGGTCGAGGCTGGCGTGCCAACGGTGGCAAGGAGGCCTCGCTTCAGCAGATCATCCACGATCCATCCGTCACGGCCGCGGAGATCGTTTCCATCCAGACGAAGAAGACCGGATTCACCGTGAACTTCAGCGCTCCCCTGGCCGCCTCGGTAACAGCGGAAAGCCTGCTGCCGAAGATCCAGCTCGACTCCTGGACCTACACCGATGCCGTCACTTACGGGTCCGGGGAAAACGAGAAGCGCAAGAACAGCATTTCCAGCCTGGTGATCAGCAAGGATCGGAAATCTGTGGCACTTGAGATCCCCGATTTCTCCACACCCGAGAACATCACCCACCGAATCCACCGCCTGCAGATTCTTGAGGCACCGGCCTTTTTTGCGCCCGTTGTGGCACGGCCTGCGCTCGAAGCCTACCAGACTGTCCACG
>JANOBS010000297.1:0-19293 GCA_031411755.1 Luteolibacter sp.
GCCAAAAAGAAGACCTTCGAGGCCTTGGTGGCCGAACTCAGCGAGGACGATGGCAGCAAACTGCGGGCCGGCGATCTTGGCTGGATGACCCGCGATCGCTTGCCAGCGGATTTCGTGCTGCCCCTGTTCGGGCTGGAAAAAGCCAAGCCAACCCTCCTCCGCACCAAGCTTGGCTGGCATCTTGTCGAGGTCACCGATCGCAAGCCTGGCGCTCCGGCAGATTTCGATCAGATGAAACCTGAGATCATCGCAGCGCTCGAGTCGAAGAAGAAGGCTGCCGCCATCGACCGCTTCCGCGAAGAACTGCGGGGCGAAGCGGCTGGAAAGATCGAGATCTTCGCGGGTGCTCAGTAGTCCCTCGCGTTGGCACGCGCGAGTGGATCGTTCGGGTCCGCTTCCGCCAGTTTGAGTCGTGCCAGGTCGCGTTTCATCCTGGCTTGGCTGAGTTCCGTCGACAGGCGGTTTGCCCGCTGCTGCCAGGTTTCCAGACTGCCTGTCGGGGAATTCTGCTTGGAGCCGATATTGGACTGAGCTTCCTGTTGTTGCACCCTCAGCGTTGAGACCCTGTTGTTCCAGCCAAGAACATCCGCCCGCAGCTTGCTGGTTGCGCTCGGGTCGGGCGCTGCTACCGGGGTTTCGGGAGCAGGCTTGTTGCCCTTTGGGGTTGCTGGAGTCTTTGGAATGGCCTGCGCTTGTGGGACGTCATTCTCCCCCGCAAGGGCGCTGTTTCGTTCGCTGGAATTCCAAAGGAAGCGTCCCTGCCAGGAGGCATCGAGATCCTGGTAATCAATGCGTGCACGACCATCACGGTGGGAGATTTCCATGCCGACCGCCGTGACCCGGAGGATCGTCACGTCTTCATAACGGCGTCCATCACGTAGGGCGATGAAGGTCTGTTTTTCTCCGATGGCAGCCTGCCAGACCTGATCGCGATACTCACCGGCATATCCCTCGAAGTCCTTCTGCGAGACTGCGACGGCGGACTGGAGTTTTGCGATCTGGCCGTTGAGATCGATGAGCCGCTCCTTCGCCTTCCCGCCTTGCTCCTGAAGCTTGGAGAGTTCCTTTGTCTGAAGGCTGCGTGCCTTTTCCAGCTCAGTCAGTTCTCCAAGTGCGCGGTCGTGCTTGACCCGGATCCCTTCCAGCACGCCAAAGCCCTTCTCGACGTCGATCCTGAGTTGCTTGCCGTTGCTCGAAAGTTCGAAACGGCGATCCGTCAGCAGTGACAAGCCGACGCCGACCATGACCAGTATGATCAAGGCGGACAACCAGCCGAAGGTTCCTGAATGGTCGGGCTCAAACATCGATCAGCGATTCATGGCTGCGGAGACTTCCTGCATCCGAGTGAAGGCAGCGGCCCTCGCGCTCTGAAGATTGCCGAGCTTCTTTTGATACAAGGCCGAGTTCAGGATGCCGCCGGAGCTCTTGACACGGCTTTTTTCGCTATCGTAGTCCTGTTGGACTGAGGTGATCTGCTGGTCGAGGTCCGCCACCTTGGCTCGGAGGAGAGCGATGGTGGCCTCCGATTGGTCTTTGCCGATGATTTGTTCCTTGTCGGCCTCTTGACGGCTTTTCGTGAGCGCGGTCTCAACCTCTTCAAGGTGCTGTCCGGCGACCGTGTCCTCAGCCCTGCGAGCCAGTTCCTTTTCCTTCGGATCGTATTGGAAGTGTTCCTGGATGTCCGTGGGAAGATCCGAAAAATCGACGCGGCTGGAGCCATCCTGGTGGGTAAATGCCATGCCGATTGCATCCACCCGGGTGATGGTCACACCCTTGTAGGATTTTCCAGAGACGGTCTTGAGTTCGGGATACTTGCTGCCGGTGGCCTCACCGCGGATCTGAACATGAAAGGCCTGTTGATAGGTCTCGAAATTCTTCCCGGTTTCCACGATCTCGTTTTTGACCTTGGCGATTACGCGGGTCAGTCCCTCCACCTCGCCTTGGTCGAGGCGGATCTTGCGGGTGACCTCCTCCAGTTCGGAAAGGATTTTTTGTCGCTCTGGAATGATGGTGGTCTCCTTGGTTTTGCTGTCCAGACGGTCCCGAAGTCCGCTGATCTCGACGGCCTGATCACGGATGACGGACTCGATCTTGATTCCGCCTCCCATCATGTTGGCATCGAACACAAGAAAGTAGAGAAGCACGAAGCCGGACAATACGACCAGCGCCATGACAGTGCCGATCACTCCCGGCCCCTTACTGCTGGTGATGAGATCATCGAAAAATGACATGAGTGTGGGCGTTAGTTTTTGAGCGGATACTTCTTCTTGTAATCGGAGAACTTGCCTTCGATCTCCTTCTTTTTGACGTCAAGCGCGGCGACTTCCTTTTCGAGGCGCTCGATATCGAG
This sequence comes from Luteolibacter sp., assembly GCA_031411755.1. GTDB lineage: Bacteria > Verrucomicrobiota > Verrucomicrobiia > Verrucomicrobiales > Akkermansiaceae > Luteolibacter. The sequence continues at coordinate 2,351 of JANOBS010000297.1, forward strand.
TGTCTGGGCGTCAGCCTCGCCCTTTGCCTCGATGAGTTCCTTCGACTTGTCAGGCGGGATGTCCTTGAGCTTTTCCTGAATGACTTCCAGTTCGCCCTGGAGGCGTTTGATTTCGGATTGCTGCTCCTCGCGTTTGCGGACGAGTTCGGGGTCTTCTTTGCACGAGCAAAGCACGAGCAAAAGGCAGCCGACGGTGGCGAGGTTTGCCAATTTCTGGATCATGGAGGGCATCAGGGTTGGGGAAGTTGTTTCAGGGGGGGCAGACTGCGCGCGGGATTGGTGGAATGTAGAAATAGGTCGTTGGGCGATGGCTGGGGTTGTATCGGGCGACCACCTGTCCGGATTTTCTGGAGTTTGAGCCGAGCGACACGAAACGGTCAAAGGCGGAGATGGGTTTGGCGATCCAGCGTTGTGTCGGAGCAGGACTTTCAGTGATCGTCGTCTGCCTGGCGGACTGTGCCGCGAGTTCATTGTCGATCTGTTCGTCGTAGATCCGGAGCTGGCGGGCTTCGATCCTGAGCGCGGAGATGGCGAGGCACTCATCCAGTCCGAACTGATGGCGTTGCGGTTCACTCAAGTCCTGAAACAACAGACGTGCGGTCCCGGTGGCATGGCGGATTTGAATCCCGGCATCCGTCACTCCCACGATTTCCGCCTGATCATAGCTGCGGCCCGAAACCGTCCGCAGGGAGGCAAACTTCTTGCCGACCGCCTCTTTACGGCTCATTTCCAGATGCCGGGCCTTCATCGAAAGCATTGCATCGTCAATCTCCGTGATTTCATTTTCGAGAGCGGCCTGACGATCAAGCAAGCGGATCTGTCTGATGTTGAGGTCGTCCAAGCACGCGTTGGAGGCATCCAGATCACGTAACTGGTTTTCCGAGCGATCAAGCTTCATGCGGGCGATCGACACCCGGATTTCCAACTCCGCGCGGTCGCCGTTCAGTTGAATCCATCGGGGATCAGAAGAGGACTGGTTGCTGCCTTTTTCACATGATGACAAGGCAACTGAACATAAAACCACTCGCGCTATTTTGTCGCAAACCCGCACCCCTCGAATAAACGGCAAGACTGCTGTTTTTATCAAGTCCATACTCAAAGCCGCCATCTGGAAGTGCAGCGTTCAGCCCGTGCGTGACAATGCGCCGGGGTTCCGCTTGAATGGCGGTCGATGAACCGACAATCGCTTTCCAACTGCCTTTTCGGCCTGGCTGCCATGGCTTTCCTTCCATCCTGCACCACCAGTTGCTGGGAGGGGGGGATCCCCTTGCGTTCCGGTGAGCAAGCCGCCCACCGCCTGGCAGTGGCAGACATCCGGAATGCGCAAAACGTGGTGGTCTACCGCGGCTTGGCGCATCCGCAGAAGGAGAAAAGTCTCTACGCCAAACAACTGAAGACCGTGAGCCACTTCTATCAGCACGGCTTCGAGTTCTTCACGGAACCAGTGCCGGTGTCGGCTGGGACGGTGAACAAGATTCTCGATCTGTATTCCGACCCGTCCTCCCACCAGACCTTGTCGATCAAGAGCCTCTGCCACTATCACCCGGATTATTCCTTCGTCTGGAAGACCGGAGATGACGTGCAGATTCTCCAGATGTGCTACGGCTGCCACGAATGGCGCCACTTCTGTGCACGCGGAGTTCTCCAGACCGACATCAATGAACCCGCCTATTTCGACAAGCTGACCAAGTGGCTGCCGAAGGTGGAAGCGAAGAACTAAGGAGCCCGGAGGGCAGCGAGGGGTCAGTTGCCAGGATTCAGGGGCCAGGTAGAGGAAGATTCTCGATCCACTATCTCCGATCTCTTGGGATACATGATCCCTAGTCACTGAATCCTAGCCCCTCACTTCTTTCCACGAAGGCACAAAAAACCGGGAGCACCTTGTGGGCACTCCCGGTTTTCATGGAATCAATCGGCCTTACTTCTTCTGCGGGGCGAGAAGCTTCGGATTGGTGTCGGTGCCCCAGACGGTGTCTTCACCCGTCTGAAGGATCGTCTTGCTGCCACCGGGCGTGATGGCCTGCTTGTCGGTCGGACGGATCGTGTAAGCCACGGCGCTGTTGTCGAGGCGGAGGACGATGGCCTTCGCGTTGAATGGTGAAGCATCGAACTGTCCGTCGGTGGACGCATTGAGCAGGGGAGTCACTGCGATCGGACGGGCAGGGTTGCTGGCGGTGATGGCGGCATCGCCATTCATCATGTAGCCGAATCCATTCTCACCAGCAGCAAGAGCCTTGTCAGCCGTGGTGAAGATGTTGTCAGCCTTCTTGGTGTAGGAGATCTTCGCGTAGAAAATGTCCTCGGAAGTCACGATGCCGGAGGCAAGCAACTGGCGGAACATGTCGTTGGCCGTATTGCCGGTCAGGGTCAGCGAAGTGCCGGTGGCATCCTTGACGGTCTGGGCCGTGCTCGAGTCAGGGTAGCTGGAGTACTGGTTGTCGAACTCGAGCATCGCCTGGCCGATTTGCTTGGCGTTGTTCGTGGCGGTGACGAGGTCGGCCTGCTTGCGCTGGCTGATCAGCATCGGCGCGCTGAGAGCGGCCAAAGCCGCGATGATCATGATGACGACAAGAAGTTCCACGAGTGTGAAACCTTGCCGACGTTTGATGGTCGTTTTCATGGTGTTATGTTCAGGTTTTGTTTGTTTTTATCGATTGGGGCAATCGCCCCGGTTTTATGTCCGTTGACGAAATTTCGTCTCGGGATTGGGAGAAGGTAAGCCTCCGGGCGGGGACTTCAAGGGGAAAGCTTGACGATCAGGAGCGGGTGAAGGCGCTTGCCAGGGCCGCCAAGTCTCCGGCGCTGGCGCGATCGGCCTCCAGGATGGCCTGTTTCTGAAGATCAATGAGTTCTGTGATCCCCTTGCGGGCCAGGGCCAACATCGAGGCGGTTTCCTCGGCGGAGAAGACGGCTTCCTCGCCGCTGCCTTGGATTTCAACGAACTCGAACTGTTCCGTCATCACGACATTGAAGTCGACGGCGGCGTCCCGGTCCTCGGGGTAGTTGAGGTCGAGAATGGCCTCACCGTTGTAGATCCCGGCGGAAACGGCGGCGACGAGCTTCTTCATGGGGAAATGCTTCAGCTTTCCAGCGGCGAAGAGGCGGTTCAGGGCGATGGCCGCCGCGACGCAGCCGCCGGTGATCGAGGCGGTGCGGGTGCCGCCGTCGGCCTGGAGGACGTCGCAGTCGATCCAGATCGTGCGCTGGCCGATCTTGGTGAGATCGATCGCGGCGCGGAGGGCTCGGCCGATGAGGCGCTGGATTTCCGAGGAGCGGCCGTCGAGTTTTCCCTTCGAAATGTCGCGCTGCTTCCGATCGAGCGTGGAGTAAGGGAGCATCGAGTATTCGGCGGTGAGCCAGCCGCCCTCGACCCGCTGGGTCTTCATCCAGCGGGGAACATCGTCCTCGATGGTGGCGGCGCAGATGACCTTGGTGTTGCCGAACGAGACCAGCACGGAGCCGGTGGCGTAGGGCGCGACATTTGGAATGAAGGAAACCTGGCGGAGTTGGTCGGGCTGGCGGCCGTCGGGGCGAGACATGGGGGGAGGAGAAAGTTCCAAGTGCCAAGTGGCAAGTTCCAAGCAAGAGGAAGACGCTTGCCAAGGCTTCTGAGTGCGGGAAAGTGAGACGTTCATGTTGGAAATTTGTATCGATGGGGTGGCGTCGGCGCTGGCGGCTGCAAAGGGCGGGGCGGACCGGGTAGAGCTATGTGCCAACCTGCCGGAAGGCGGGACCACGCCCAGCGCCGGGATGATCCGTGCGGTGCGGCGGGCGTTTTCCGGAGTCCTGATGGTGATCATCCGCCCGCGTGGCTATGATTTCCTCTACTCGGAGGAGGAAATGGAGGCGATGCTGGAGGATGTCCGTATTGCCCGGGATCTCGGCGCGGACGGGGTCGTCATCGGCTGTTTGAAGGCAGATGGCACGGTCGATGAGGATCGTTGCGCGCGCTTGATCGAGGCAGCCGGCCCGCTGGATCTTACCTTCCATCGAGCCTTTGATATGACCCGCGACCTCGGAAAGGCACTGGAAACGATCCACGCGTTGGGCGTGAAGCGGATCCTGACCTCGGGCGGCAAGGCCGATGTGCCTGCCGGAGCGGCTGTCATCGCCGATCTCGTGAAACAATCCGCAGGCCGAGTGTCTCTGATGCCCGGCGGCGGCGTGACCCCGGAGAATCTCGCGCAAATCGTGCGCGCGACCGGAGTCCGTGAAATCCACCTCAGCGCCCGACACCGGGTGAACGGCGGCATGACCTATCGCAACGCAGGCTGCTTCATGGGGACCTTTTCCAAGGACGATGAATACGCATGGCGCGTGTCCAGCGAGGACCTCATTCGTCAGGCCAAGGATGCCCTCCTTTCCGCCATCCAGCCATGAGCACAACGATCCGACTCGCCATCGCCGGCATCCACATCGAGAGCAGCACCTTTTCCCCGCTGCGCACCTCGAAGGAGGATTTCCTTGCGACCCGTGGTGCGGAAATGCTCAGCCGCTATCCGTTTCTGGAGCTGCCCGAGTTCGCGTCGATCGAGCCAGTGCCGCTGGCCCATTTCCGCGCGATCCCCGGCGGACAAGTGCGGAGGGGCTGTTATGAGTCGATGAAACAGGAGATCCTCGACCGCCTAACAGAAGCGGGTCGGATCGATGCGTTCTACTTGGACATCCACGGCGCGATGGCCGTCGAGGGCCTGGCCGATGCCGAGGCGGATTTATTGGCCTCACTTCGTGAAAGGCTCGGACCGGATCTTCCAATCACCTGCAGCAGTGACCTGCACGGAAACATCACGGATGCACTGGTCGCAGGAGTTGACCTGATGACCACCTATCGCACGGCCCCTCACATCGACTGGATGGAAACCCGGGAGCGGGCGGTGCGTTTGCTGCTCAGGTGGTTTCATGAAGGCGGCACGATTTTCCGCGTCCGTGTGGGTATTCCGGTGTTGGTGTCCGGGGAAATGTCGAGCACCGAGGCCGAGCCGGGGCGCAGCCTGTATGCGCCGCTTGAAAGCGAATCGGAGCGACTGGGTGTCTGGGATGCGTCGTTGTGGGTTGGCTATGCCTGGGCGGATCAAGCCCGCTCGATGGCCAGTGTCGTCGTGATTGGCACCGACGGAGAAGCGGTCACGACTCTGGCGAATCAAATTGCCGCCCGCTATTGGCAGGCCCGTGATGAATTCTGCTTCGGCTCCCCATCCGGCACCGCCCAGCATTGTCTCGATGAAGCGCTCCGACTCGGCCACGACGCCGTTTTTCTCAGTGATGCCGGCGACAATCCCACAGCCGGAGCAGCGGGCGATGTGCCGCATACCTTGCAGGCTCTCATTGAACATCCGGCTTTCGATGGCCATGGCCCGGCCACCGCGATCTTCGCCTCGATCCCCGATCCCGCCGCGATCCAGATCTGTCTAACAGCCGGCATCGGAGCGACCGTTTACCTCCACCTCGGTGGAAAGCTCGATCCCATCCACGGCCATGAACTCGCGATCACTGGCCGCGTTCTCACCCTTTCCAATCACGATCCCATAGCAGGTTGGCAGGCGGTCGTGAAAGTCGGCGGCGTCCACATCATCGTCACCGAGAACCGCAAGCCCTTTCACAAGCGGCAGGACTTCCTCTCGCTCGATCTCGATCCGCTGCTGCACACCGTCACCGTGGTAAAGATCGGCTACCTCGAACCCGAGCTGAAAGCCATGGCACGCCATCATTTTCTCGTGCTCTCGCCCGGCGCAGTGCCGCCGCTGATCTCTTCGGTTCCCTATCAGAACGTCATCCGCCCATTGTTTCCGCTCGACCAGGGATTCGAGTGGCAACCCAGCGCCCGCCTTTTCCAATCCACCCGTTGACCGCATGAAACCTCTCCTCCTTTTCCTCGTCGCCGCCACATCCGCCTTCGGTGCCGAGGCATCTTACACCATCGTCAGCTCTGCCGCCTCGACATCCGATCCGGGATGGAAAGCGGTGATCGACGCGCTTCAGAAAAAGCATCCCGAGGCGAAGCGGATCGTTTGGGAAAAGAACGTCACCGATTGCCTTCCAGAACTCACCAAGCAGCACCCGCGATACGTCTGCTTCGTCAGCCAGCCCTCCGAGGCGAGCCTGGACTTTGTCCGCAGCGTCCACCGCCTCACGCGGAAGCTCGATACCGATCCCTTCACCGACTGCCGCTGGGGCATTCTAACAGGTGCCGATGCCGCCAACGCGCTTGAGATCGCCGCCGAGGAAAAGCCGCTCGTCATCCATCACACGGTTTCCGGCACCGACCTCGCCACTGAGCGTCTGGAAAGCGCGCAGACCTTCAGCGAACTCGACGCAGGGAAGCGCGTCGTAAAATCGGCCGGAGCCAAGGCCACCACCAAGACCGGTCCGGCGGATTCCAGCTTGGACATCGCCACGGCTTTTTCGAAACCGGAAACCGGCCTCTTCATCACCTCCGGCCACGCCACCGAACGCGGCTGGCAGATCGGATTTCGCTACAAGAACGGCACCTGGAAAAGCAAAGGCGGTGAATTGCTCGCGGTCGATCTAAAGGGCGAATCGAAAGCCATCCACAGCCCCGCGCCGAAGGTCTATCTCCCCGTCGGCAACTGCCTGATGGGCCACATCGATGGGCCTGACGCGATGGCGCTGGCCTTCATGAAAAGCGCCGGCGTCCGCCAAATGGCAGGCTATACCCTGCCGACCTGGTATGGCTACCAGGGCTGGGGAATGATCGATTACTTCGTCGAACAGCCGGGCCGCTACTCGCTGACCAATGCCTTCTTCGCCAACCAGGCCGCGCTGATCCAGCGGCTGCTCATCCATTTTCCGGAAGTTGCCAACGAGCAAAGCGACAGTTCGATGGGAAAGATTTCCAAGCCCATCAGGATCGGAGACGCCGCGAAAGCCGCCGGGCTTGCCGCGCAGGATGCCGAGGGACTGCTGTTTGATCGCGATGTCGTGGCCTTCTATGGCGATCCGGCCTGGGATGCGAGGCTCGCAGACGGACCTCTCCAGTGGAAGGAATTCTGGAGCCAGGACTCGTCCGGCGGCAGCCTCGAAATCATTCCTCAAGCCGGTGAATCCAGCTTCGCCGCGATCAACACCAACGGCTCCCAGCGCGGCGGACGGCCGATCGTCAGGTTCTTCGAGCACCGCATCGATCCCGCCAGCGTGAAGATCACCGCAGGCTCCGAACTCAAGCCGGTCATTACCGATGATTTCCTGCTCGTGCCGCTGCCAGCCACCGCCAACGGCCCGCTCAAGATCACCTTCACCGCCACGGTGGCGGAATGACGCTTGGCAGGAGATGATGCGGCGGCCAACCTGACCCCGACGATGAAAGAGCAGATCGCGGAGCTCGAACGCTGGGGATCCGACGTCATTTTCGGGCGGGCCAAGGGCTTCCGCGCGACGATGATGCGGATGCTCATGCGCACGCTGTCCGGGGTCTATCGGATGATCATACAGACGCGCCTGCGAGCCTACCGCAGTGGCTGGAAACAGCAGCACCACCTCGGGACGCTCGTTGTCAGCATCGGCAACCTCACCGTTGGCGGCACGGGAAAAACCCCGGTCGTCGAGCTGCTCGCCCGTACCCTTCGCGATCGCGGCCGCACGGTTTCCATCCTCAGCCGCGGCTACAAGAGCAAGAAGCTCGATGAAGCCCAGAAGTGGAAACGCGCCGACGGCACCGTGTTTCCTCCCAGCCTGATGCCAAAGGTGGTCAGCACCGGTCGTGCGATCCTGCTGGAGTCGAAATTTGCGGGCGATGAGCCGTTCATGCTCGCCGCAAACCTCGACGGTGTCTCGGTCGTGGTCGACAAGGACCGCGTGAAAGGCGGTCGTTTCGCGATCAGCGAGCTGAAGGCGGACACCCTGCTGCTCGACGATGGCATGCAGTATCTCAATCTCGCCCACGGCATCGACATCGTACTCGTCGATGCCACCGCACCCTTCGGAACCGAGGCGCTCCTGCCGCGCGGCACCTTGCGCGAGCCGAAGCGCAATCTCCGCCGCGCGAGTTATATCTTCATCACGAAATGCGATGGTCGCCCGAACGATGCGCTGATCGCCCGCATTCGGAAATACAACCGCGTCGCCGAGATCATCGAGTGCACACACGGCCCGAAGTATCTCGAAAACGCCTTCACCCACGAACGACTGCCGCTGGAGGTGCTTCAGGGGAAATTCGTGGCGGCGATCAGTGGCATCGCCGTGCCGGAAAACTTCGAGCGCCAGGTGGAAAAGCTCGGTGCGAAGATCGAGATCAAGAAGCGCTTTTCCGACCACCATCGCTTTTCCCGCAAGGAAATCGCCAAGTTTCTCCAGCGCTGCGTCGAGCGCGACATGGACATGATCGTCACTACCGAAAAGGACGCGGTCCGTTTCCCCAGGCCGAAGGAGATCGAGGTGCCGATCTATTTCCTGCGCATCGAGGTGCAGATCCTGAAAGGCCACGAGGTTTGGGAAAAACTCATCGATCGCCTTTGTGCGCCGCCACCCACGGGCGACCATTTGCTGCGCTCACGGGATGCGTATCCGGTTTGAGAGGCTGCCTGGAAGATCGGCTCAATCATGGCTTCGGCCAGTTTCCGCTGAGGTCACAGAGGTCGGAGGAGGTCGCCGAGAATAGGAAATTCCGATTGATCCGCGACCTCAGCGTTTCTCTGCGACTTTGCGGCGAAAAAAGGCGGATTCCATCACCAGCTCATATCCAAGCAAGATTCAAGGTGACGTTCGGCACGTTGCAAGCTTGAGTGACTTCGCGGCCAGAGTTTAGGTTCGCCCAACAAGATGCGAGCCCTGCCCTACCGCTGGATTTCCCGCGGCGAACCGTTCCGTGAAAAGGACGCTTCGCAAGGCTCGTTTCCGGCCATTTTGGAGCATCTGATCCGCCAGCGCGGCCTCCCGGTGGGCGTGGATTTGGAGGGCTTTCTCAATCCCCGGCTGCGTGATCTGGCTGACCCGTTCCTGATTCCCGACATGCAGCTCGCCGTCGATCGGATCCTGCAGGCGGTCGATCACAAGGAAACGGTCTGCATTTATGGCGACTATGACGTCGATGGCGTGACCTCGATCACCCTGATGCGGAAAATCCTGCATTCCTACGGGGTGGAGCCTCGCCATTTCATCCCCCGCCGCAGTTCGGAAGGCTATGGCCTCAGCACGGCGGCCTTGAAGCGTTGCATGAGTGAGGGGCCTAAGCCGGACCTGCTCATCACCGTCGACTGCGGCACGGTCTCCGTCGATGAGGTCGCCGCATTGAATGCCGATGGCATCGACGTCGTCATCGTCGATCACCACGAGCCCGGCCATCGTGGCCGGCCGGACTGCGTGGCACTGGTGAATCCGAAGTGCGGCACCGAGTTCACCTATCTCTGCGCGGCGGGCGTCGTGTTCAAACTCGGCCACGCCATGCTCAAGGCCCGGCCGACCGATCTCGATCTCAAGGAACTCATCGACCTGGTCGCCGTCGCCACCATTTCCGACATCGTGCCGATGATCGGCGAAAACCGCCTGCTGGTCCGCCACGGCCTGAAGCGCCTCCCACAGACGCTGAATCCGGGCCTGAAGGCGCTCCAGGAAGTCACTGGCATGAATGGAAACGCGACTTCGATGGACGTCGGCTTCCGCATCGGCCCGCGCCTGAATGCCGCAGGTCGGATGGATTCGCCCGAGGATGCGCTGGAAACCCTTCTAACCGATTGCAAGCGCCTCGCCTTCGAGTTCGCCGAGAAGCTCGACCGTTACAACCGCGACCGCCAGCAGTACGAAACCCGCATTCGCAAGGAGGCGCTGGAAATGCTCGATGCCTCCTTCGATCCCTCGCGTGATCCGGTCATCGTGCTCGGCTCCCGCGACTGGCATCCGGGCGTGGTCGGCATCGTCGCTTCGCGCCTGATGCGGCAGTTTCACAAGCCGACCTTCGTTGTCGCCATCGACTCGGAAGGTGTCGGAAAGGGCTCGGGTCGCAGCATTGAGGGCGTCTCGCTGGTCGAGGCCATCGACGACTGCCGTTCGCATCTGCTCGCCGGCGGCGGCCATGCCATGGCGGCGGGGCTTTCGATCGAGGAGGGGAAAATGGACTCCTTCCGCGCGAATTTCGCCGAGTATGTCTTGAAGAACACCAACGAGCAGCAGCGCCAGCCCACGCTTTGCTACGATGCCGAGATATCCTTCTCGCAGCTCTCGCTGGAATTCCTCGCCAGCTACGATCTCCTCCAGCCCTTCGGGAATGGCAACCCTCAGCCGGTCTTCATTTCACGCGGCATCAGCCTCAGCCGCCCGCCGGTGCACATGAAGAACAACCACCTGCGCTTCATGCTCCGCCAAGGCTACGCCGAGCAGGACGCCGTCTTCTTCGGCGGCGGGGAAAAGCCATTGCCCGACCCGCCGTGGGACATCGCCTTCACGATTGATCGGAATACCTTTCGGGGACGGACGACCCTGCAGCTTGTGATCCAGGATGTGAGGGCGGCGGAGTAGGGGATACTTTAATTCAAGTCCGAAGGATGGAGGAAAATCCGATGAATAACCCCTATTCAGCTCCTGAGTCGATTGAATCCAAGGCAGATCCCAATGCATCCCGTGGAAAGGCTCCCACTCAGTTGGCTCGTATCATCCGGTGGGTGGCTCTTGGATGCTTTGCGTTCATCGTTGTAAGATTCATCTTTGGACATGGTGTGATTGGGAGCTTCAACAAAGGTGGGGCCGCCCTTTTTTGGCTGTTTCTCGCCGTTCTGATCGCAAAGCACCCGAGAAGTTCAGGAATATGGGTCGGGATTCTCATGTTGTTGTCGGCACTGACGCAGACCTATTTCCTTCGGCAAGCCCTATCAGGGTTGCCGGTAGATCAAGTCCAGACAGTCGGCGATACATCTGCAATGTGGACGAAATTCTCTATTTCCCTGCTGCCATTCGGGATTGGTGGCGCTGCCTGTATAAGTTTGTTTTGGCTGTTCCCCAAGTCGAACAAGAACCCGACGTGAGATGCATAAGTGTCATTCGTGATCTCTGCCGTTTGTCCTCCCACGTGTGCACAGCACCTTGGACTGCGGCGGGAAGTGAAACGCCACGCCGCTTTTAGATTCGGGTCTGATTCTCGGACTCCGGGAACGCATCAGATCGTCTCAAGCTCCCGAAATCCATGAACGTTGGGTGTGAGTGACGATGGGTGAGTGGAATGAAAGATCACCATCGATGCCGCATTCCAAGGCGGTGTGGCACTGCGTTTCCCACCGCAGTCCAAGGGGCTGCGCCCAGGTGGATTCTTCATCACGATCTAGCTGCTCGTGCCTCGCCCTCTCACCGGTAAAAATCAATCCAGTCCAGCTCGATCGTTCTCGACTCCTTGAGCAGAGCTGACGGAAGGGTCATTTCGAACCAACCGCCTTTGGGTGGCAGGCCTTCGGCGGGTTTACCGGCGGCATCGAGTCGTTGGATCGGCATCCAGTAGGGACTCTTTTCATCCAACGACGGACCTTCCTTGCCGTCCTTCCAGAGATGCGAGAGCTGCTTGTTTCCGCTGTGGCTCAGAACCGAGGTCGAGAGCTTCAACTGGCCATCCGAGACCGAGAGATTTTCCAGGCCTCCGAGATAAACACGCACCACGACTTCCTTCGGCCAGGACTCGCCCAAGCGACGCACCGAGGCATTGCCGATGCCCGCGCCCTTGATGGAAAAGATCGTCTTTTCACCTTCCTCCGTCGTCGTGAGTGAGCCGGATTCCTTGCTCGTGATCTCGAACGGTGCGGCGGTCGCGAGCTTTTTGATTTCCTTTCCGTCCTCGATGAACTGAACGGCTTGGTAATCGCCCTTGGGCAGGGAAACGATGAGCGGGCAGGAGAACTCTGCTGAGTCGGACGGTGCGTATTTCGTTGTGTAGCGCAGGCTCAGGGTCTTTCCGTCGGTGACCAGGTGCTCGACCTGATAGGTCACGAAGGCCTTGCCGCGATGAATCGCCGCCACGACGATTTTTCCAGGAAAGGCATCGGCGGCGAGTCGCTGGGATTTGTCTCGCATGACGTGGGCGACGCCGAAGACCTGGTCGAAGGCGGCCTGATCCTTGAGGACGACAAACGAGGTCGGAGCGTCGGGCTCGAACTGGTTTGAAACGAAGTAGCCGTCGTGAATCTGGAAGGCGACGGCGGAGGAGTCCGGCTTTTCCGTAGCCATGGAGAAGCCCGAAAGGGCCATGCAAACAATCGGGACGAGGGGGTGCGGGCGTTTCATTCGAATGGCAGGAATGTGAACCACGAAAAACACGAAAAGGCACGAAATAAGAGTGGGTTGTGATGGGCCATCGAATCACGATCATTCTCTGATTTTCGTGAGGTTTCGTGCCTTTCGTGGTTCACTCCATCATAATCACATCCTTCGGCTTCATCAGTCGATAGAGCACGAAGCTCACCGCGAAGATGGCGAGCGCGATGAGTGGTGCGGTGGCGGAGCCGGGCTTGGGATCGGTGAAGGCGGCCTGGACCCGGACGCCGATGAGCAGGGCGCAGACGATGGCTCCGAGGATGGGGACGAGCAGCGGCACGTCGAAGCCATCGCTCGGTTCGCTGGGGCGGCGTTTCAGGATGACGAGGGAAATGTTCACCAGCGTGAAAACCATCAGCAGCAGGAGCACGGTGGCCTCGGCGAGGGGTTTCACGCCGCCGCTGACGATCAGGGCGGAGACGATTCCGAAGAGCACGAGGATGGCGAGGTGCGGGGTTTTCCGCGTGGCATGCAGTTTCCCGAGAGCTCGCGGCAGCAGGCCCTGGCAGCTCATGCCGTAGAGCAGGCGCGAGCCCATCAGGTAGTTGAGCAGGGCGGTGTTGCCGATGGCGAAGATAGTGATGCCGAGATACACGCGGTCGATGCCCTTGAACCACGGCGCGGCGCGATGGGCCACCTCCATCAAGGGCGTCTTGCTCGCGGCGAGCTCTTTCCAGGGCAGGACGGAAACGGCAGTGATCGCCACAGCCATGTAGATCAAGGTGGCGAGGACCATCGCGCCGATTAGACCGAAGGGGATGTCCTTCTTCGGCTCTTTCACCTCCTCGCTGACATTGAGGATGTCCTCGAAGCCGATGAACGAGAAGAACATCAGCACCGCGCCCTGTAGCACCAGCGCGAGGGTGATGCCGGAGCCGATGCCACCGCCAGCGGCTGAGTCACCGGGCGTTTCCAGGTAGTTCACGCCGCCCCAGTATCTCACCCCCACGATGATGATGAACAGCAGCCCGGAGGCCTCGATCACGGTGCAGACGATGTTCAGCCACATGCTTTCCCGCATCCCGCGAAAGATCACGCAGCCGACGAGGAACACGAGCCCGATGGCCACCAGCTTGATCGGCAGGGCGAAGCCGAGCGCCTTTTCCAGATTCTCCGCGATCGCCTGCGAACCGGTGGCCATCGAGGTCAGGCCGCTCATCATCACGGCCAGGCCGACCATGTAACTGATCGCCGGTTTCCCGAGTGCCCGCTGGGTCACATACGCCGCGCCGCCGGCCTTCGCATATCGACCACCGACACAGGCATAGGAAAGCCCGGTCAGCAGCGCCGCGATCATCGCCGCCAGAAAGGCCAACCAAACCGCATTTCCCAACGACTCCGCCGCCCGGCCAACGAGGGCATAGATCCCGGCCCCGAGCATCGAGCCAAGCCCATAAAACAGCACCTGCCAGCGCCCGAGGGTGGGGATCAGGGCGGAATTGGAAGAGTGGGAGTCGGGCATCGACGAGAGCTAGTGTGCGGGATGGGGGCTTTGAGGACGCGGGCGAGAATGCCTTGAGAATCGTCAATCGCAAAGGATTGGAATCAACCGGAACGTTTCGACAATCAGTTCGAACAGCCTCGATCCCTTTCCCTCACTTCTTCATGATCTGGAAAAGATTGTGATAGCGATCCGTCCAGAGGGGGACGTCGAGGAGGGGCTCGACCTTATCGACCTGCGAAGGGTTGGCTTCGAGGAAAGGCTTGTTCTGGGTCATCACGGCATAGTCGGTTCGGTAAAGATCGCCGAGTTTCGGGGTGGTGTATCGGGATGAGGTCCAGCCGAGGGCTGCGGCTTGCTTTTCCACCACCGGGAAGAGCTGCAGGTAGCTGTTGCTCACGTGGACGACGATGATGCCGTCCGGCTTCATGTGGCGGTGGTAGATTTGAAAGGCTTCGCGGGTGAGCAGATGCATGGGAATCGCATCGCCACTGAAGGCATCGAGCATGAGCACGTCGAATTCCTGCGAAGGCTCGCTGTCGAGCACCAGGCGGGCGTCGCCGATGGTCGTGGAAATCGTCGCACCGCGCTTTTCGGCATCGTCGAGATAGGTGAAGTACTTCCGGGCGAGTCGGACGACGTCCGGATTGATCTCGTAGAAGTGGTAGGACTGGCCCTTTTGGGCGTAGCACGCGACCGTTCCGGTGCCGAGTCCGACCACGCCGATCCTGGCGTCGGGTCGTTCCCGGGTGGATTCCAGAGCCCGGCCGATGCCGGTCTGACGACCGTAGTAGGTGACAGGCTCTTCCTTGTAGGCGTCGGCCATGTTCTGGAGCCCATGGTGCGTGCCGCCATGGGTCAGGATCCTGAAATCGGAATTGATCCGATCGTCGTAACCTTCCCGCACGTTGACCGTGCCGTAGAAATTACGGACTCGTTCGAGACGTTCCGGGAGTTTCAAGTTCTCCATGGCCAGCCAGACGACGGCGGAACCCACGATCGCCAGTAAAAACGCCCGCAGCGAGGTTCGGACGGCCCGGTGGCGCAGGCTCGAAGCCGACCCCAGGCAGACGATCGTGGCGACGATCAGGCAGAGGATCAATCCGAGCGGCCACTCCAAATAGGTATTGAACACGTGGGGGGCGACGAGGCTCACCAGCATGCCGCCGATGGCTCCGCCTGCCGACATGCAGAGATAGAATTCCGTGAGCCGCGAAGGTGCGGGTTTCAATCGTCCCAGTTCCCCGTGGCAGACCATGCAGGCCAGAAACATCGCGCCAAAGCACCAGGAAATCTCGTAGCGGAAATTCGGCATCAGATCAATCCGGTGCCCCCACCATTTCTTGGAATAGTCGACGATTAGGCTGTTTCCGTCGGCAGCGACAAAGATCGCGATCAAGGCCAGCGATGCCCACAAGGCGCGACGATACCAGCGTTCGTGCTCGAAGCAGATGATGAAGGTCAGCAGATAGAGGCTCAGCGGGATGACCCACATGAAGGGCACCACAGCGACGTCCTGGCAGACATGGTTGGTGGTGGCGAGCAGCATCACGCTCGCCAGGGCGGGGAGAAACACCCACAGGCCACGCCGCCACCAGCTGGGTGGGGCGGAAGGGGATTCGACGCTGCTTTCATCGGGCTTGCGGGCGATTGGATTGCCGCCTGATCGCCAAGCCAGCAGCAGCGACAACAGGCCGAAAATCAAGAAGGCAACGGACCAGAGCTTGGTTTGGACGATCACATCCATGCGTGGCTCGAAGAAGAACGGATAGCTGATCAGGGCGACCAGGGATCCGATGTTCGACAAGGCATAGAGCCGCCAGGGCGAGCCTCCCGGAATGGCTCGGGTGAACCAGACCTGGGCGAGTGGACTGGTGCTGGAGAGGATGAAGTAAGGCAGCCCGACGGTGCCCAACAGGATCAGCAGGATCCGTCCTGCCGGGTCCTCATTTCCCGTGGGCTTCCAGGTTTCCGCCGGAGAGATCGGCAATAGAACGAAGGCCCCGACGATCAGTAGTGTGTGGATGATTGCCTGCCAGCGCGGTTGCAGGCGGGACAGGAAATGCGCATAAGTGTAGCCCCCAAACAACAGGATCTGGAAAAACACCATGCAGGTCGTCCAGACCCCGGGGCTGCCTCCAAACCAGGGGAGGATGAACTTGCTGATCACCGGCTGGATTTGAAACAGCAGAAAGGCGCTCAACAGGCTGAGCGAGCCCAAGAGAACGGCGATGGGCGTGCGTGGATTCGGGTTGGGCATGGTGGGAATTCTCTGCTCGGGATTGGATAAGTGGTGCTGGGACCTCCTCCTCCATGAAATCATTTGGCGCGAGCCTAGCGTCGAGGTCCGCTTTGCCAATCATTCGCTTGGTTGAGATGGAGTCGGTGGGTCTCCAGCGCTTGAGACCGCCTGATTTCAACCTGGAAGCGGGTGCGGCCCCGCTTTTCCGCGCATCCGGCGTTGCATTTTTCGGGCGCTGCCGTCATTTCCCTGCCTCCATCCAACGCACACGCGATCCCATGAGCACCAAGACCCTGCGCATTGCACTCGGCGCCGACCACGGCGGAGTTGAACTGAAGGAAGCCGTCGCCGCCGCCTTGAAGGCTGCCGGTCACGAGATCACGGACTACGGGACGCATGGAAAGGAGTCGGTCGATTACTCGGACTACGGCAATCTCGTGGCGCGTGGCGTATCGGATGGCACTCAGGACTTCGGCATCCTTGCCTGCACTTCGGGCGTGGGCATGTGCATCGCGGCGAATCGCCACCACCACGTCCGTGCCGCCAATGTGCGGACGGTTTCCGAGGCGACGATCACCCGCCAGCACAACGACTCGAACGTGCTCTGCCTCGCTGGAAACGCCACCGATGTGCCGACGGCGGTCGCGATGGCGGAGGCCTTCATTGCCACGGCATTTGAAGGTGGTCGCCACGAGCGTCGCGTCTGCAAGTCTTCCGGCAGCCGCATCGCCGAGACCGACCCCGCGCTTTACGAAGCGATCTTCGCCGAGGAGCGTCGCCAGCGGAACAACATCGAGCTGATCGCTTCGGAAAACTTCGCATCGCCTGCCGTGATGGAGGCCCAGGGCTCGCTGCTGACGAACAAGTATGCCGAGGGTTATCCCGGCCGCCGCTGGTATGGCGGTTGTGAGAACGTCGACGTCGTCGAGCAGCTCGCGATCGATCGCGCCAAGGAGCTTTTCGGAGCCGAGCACGCCAACGTCCAGCCACACTCCGGTTCGCAGGCGAACACGGCGG
>JANOBS010000298.1:0-2980 GCA_031411755.1 Luteolibacter sp.
TTCTCAAGGTTCTGCCAGACATCGCGAAGGGTGGCGGCTTTCTCGAAGTCGAGCCGCTCGGCGGCCTTTTCCATTTCCACGCGCAGATCATCGAAAATGCCTTTCCTCCCCTTCCCTTCGAGGATCGCGCAGGCCTCGTCGATGCGGGCAAGATACTCGTTCCGCTCAATGCGCTGGATGCAGGGAGCGGAGCAGTTGCGGATGATGTCGGCGTTGCAGTGCTTGTAGTCGGCTTCGCCAGGACTCGAGACGCGGCAGACGCGAAGGCCATAGCGCCGGTTGAGCCAATTGACCGTGGCGCGCAGGGCTCCGGAGTGCGGAAAGGGCCCGAAGTAGCGGGCACCGTCCTCCTTCTTCATCCGCGTCGTCTGGAAGCGTGGCCACAGTTCATCTGCACGGATTTTCAGGAGCAGGAAGCGCTTGTCATCGCGAAAGGCGATGTTG
Source organism: Luteolibacter sp. (assembly GCA_031411755.1). Classification (GTDB taxonomy): domain Bacteria; phylum Verrucomicrobiota; class Verrucomicrobiia; order Verrucomicrobiales; family Akkermansiaceae; genus Luteolibacter. Next base: position 445 of record JANOBS010000298.1, read on the forward strand.
TAGCGCGGGCGGTAGTCCTTGATCAGCTTGCCTTCGAGAAGGAGTGCCTCGGCCTCGGAGCGGACCTCGTGGGTTTCGAAGTCGTAAATCGAATCGATCAACGCCCGGGTCTTCAGGTCGGCCCGCATTTTCCGCGAGGCGAGAAAGTAGGACGAAAGCCGCTTTTTCAAGTCACGCGCCTTGCCGACGTAGATGATCGAACCCAGGCGATCCTTCATCAGGTAAACGCCGGGCTGGTGGGAAACGTCGCGGAGCTTGGCCTTCAGGTCGGGCGCGGACACGTTGGGAATAGAGTCGAGGACGGGAGAAATCGAAATGGGAAATTCGGATTGCGGTGCGAATCCGGGCCTTTCGGACAGCCGGATCCTTGAAAGATCAAGGGATTCGAGGGGGTAAGACCGATCTCGGACCGGGGCTTGCGTCGCAGGTTCTGATCGCTAATATCCCCTGAAGTTCCATGAAGTGTCGCCTTTTGACCGCAGCGCTGGCCGTGATGCCCGTGCTCTCCGCCTTCGCCCAGCAGACAGCCACCGCCGCTGCCCAGCCGAAGCAACTCAATTTCCTCGAGCTCGTCGCAGGCGGCGGAAAGGTGATGTACATTCTGTTCCTGATCTCGATCATCATGGTCGCGGTCGCCTTCATCCTTTTCATCACGCTGCGCTCCGGCGCGGTGGTGACCGACAAGTTCATGTCGGACTCGGAAGCGATGATCCGCGCCGGGGACCTGAAAGGGCTTTCCTCCTACTGCCGCCGCCAATCGCAGCGCATGTCGACGATCGTCCAGCACACGGTCGATTTCATCCTTCAGAACCCGTCGGCCGGGATCGAGGATATCCGGGAAATCGCGCAGGCCGAGGGCTCGCGTCAGGCCTCCCAGCTCACCGCACGCGTCACTTACATGGCGGACATCGGAGCCATCGCCCCACTGGTAGGACTGCTCGGCACCGTGATCGGGATGACCAAGTCGTTCTTCGATCTTTCTGCAGGGAAGGAAGGCGTGCAGCAGCTTGAGCTGACATCCGGCATCTCCATGGCGCTCGTCACCACCGGTGCAGGCCTCACAGTCGCGGTGCCGGCCTTGATGCTCTATGCGTTCTTCCGCGGAAAGTCCCAGCGTCTGGTCAGCGAATTGGAAGGTGCGGCCACCCATTTCGTGGTGAGCCTGCAGATGCTCGCCGCGCAGTCCCGCGCCGGAGTGCCGCGCCCGCCGCAGCGCACGGCGGCTGAGGCCCAGCCCATGCCTCCACTTGCGATGAACCAGCGTGACCTCCACGGGATCTGACGCCCATGAAGCTTTCCACCCAGCAACCGCTCGGGCCCGCCCCGCTGCAGCTCGCCTCCATGATCGACATCATGCTGGTGCTGCTGATGTTCTTCATCCTCAGCTACAAGTTCGCCGAGGAGGAACGGGACATGAAAATCTCCGTCCCCACCGTCCAGGATGGTGCCCAGCACAACCAGCAGCGCGGGGAAATCCTCATCAACGTCCGCGCGGACGGAACGATCGTCGTTGAAGGAAAAGAAGTCTCCCGGGAGCAGCTTTTTGACCGGCTTTCCGCCATTTCCAAGATCTACAAAAACCAGCCGGTCCGCCTGCGGGCAGATTCTGAATGTATCTATCAGATGATCGTTGAAATCATCGACGTCTGCCAGAAGGCCGGCATCTGGAACATCTCGTTCGCGACGCAGCGTCCCAAGCCACAACCCTGACCGGCAGCCCCCCCGCTTTCCATGAAACGCTCGCTCGCATTGCTGCTCCTCGCCGCCTCCCCGGTGTTGACCCAGGCCCAGATTCCACAGGCCATTCCGGTGGACCCCGCCCTCCAGGCAGATCCAGCGAACGACATGTTCCAGCGGGCGAAGAACATCTACGACCAGGGAAAGGCCAGCAAGGACGCTGCGCAACGCCAGCAGTTGCTGACCCTCGCCGCTACGACCTTCAACCAATATCTGTCCCAGTTTCCGAATCACCCGAACGCGGAGCCTGCTTGGCTCTACCTCGGGCAATGCCGCTACCAAACGGGTGAGATCGACGAGGCCAAGCGCTGCTTTCACACGCTGCTGAACCGCTACGGAAAAGGCACCTGGGCCGGAGCCGCCGCCTACACGCTGGCCTACGACTACCTCGGCAAGCGCGACTATGCGCTCGCCGCACCGCTGTTCCAGCGCTTTGCCGACAACGCCGCACGCCCGGAGGATCACGTCCGCGGCAACTTCTTCGCCGCCACCTGTTACAGCCAGCTCGGACAGGACCGTCAGGCAGGCGATCTGTTCAAGAAGGTCATCGAGGATCCGGCCGGTGGATTGTATTCCGCTCAATCAAAGGTCGCGCTCGGCAGCATCCTTCAGAAGACCGGCAAGCTCGAAGAAGCCCTCGCACTCTTTGAAGGTGTCGCACAGTCGCAGGCCACCCCCGCGCTGCGCGGTGAAGCCGCCCTCAAGGCAGCCCTCACCGCCACCAAGCTCGGCCAGAACGACCTCGCGGAGAAGTATCTGAAAATGATCGCCATCACCCCCGGCATGGAATCGTTCCGCT
>JANOBS010000299.1:0-1765 GCA_031411755.1 Luteolibacter sp.
CGACGGCGGCGGTGAACGACAACATGGCGATCAGAACGGTCAGTGCTTTCATGGGTCTATTCGGTTTTTGGAGTGCTGGAAAACCATTAGGGACCTTCCCAGCGACAGGTTACTCCCGATGGAATGGACGATCTGCCGGACAGTCGAATCAGAAATCAAAAATGTGCTCCTGCAGATCACGCTCTCGGACGCCGGGTAGATCGCCCGTTCTTCAAAAATGGGAAATTTCACCTCAAATCACCGGGAATGATCTCCGTCCTGTTCCGGAGGCTTGACCTGCAGCTTGTTTCGTGTTGGCCTTCGGCAGGGCGATTTCTGTCTATTTGAGAATTCACCCTTGTTTGGTTTCCTTATTTGGTTTCACAACATCCTCGGTCGAGTGCAGCTTGACTGATATTTAAGAACTTTTTCAACCGTAACGGACCCCCACAGCCATGGATTGGACATCACCCCTTTGGTACGCCAGCTACCTCCTCGTTCTCATCGGTCTTTCCGGCTACGGATTCCACCGCCTGACCATTGTGTTCCTTTATTGGAAGCACTCACGGAACCACCCGACTCCGAAGAAGACCTTCGACGAACTGCCCCTGGTGACGATTCAGTTGCCGGTATTCAACGAAATGTATGTGGTGGACCGCCTGCTCGATTCCGTGGCGGCGATCGATTATCCGAAGGACAAGCTACAGATCCAGATCCTCGACGACTCCACCGACGAAACCGTCGAAATCTGCCGCCTTGGGGCCGAGCGCCTGCGCGGCCAAGGGTTCGATGCCCAGCACATTCATCGCACTGACCGCACCGGTTACAAGGCTGGAGCTCTTGAGCATGGCACCAAATTTGCCAAGGGTGACTACCTCTTCATCCTCGATGCCGACTTCGTCCCGAATGCGGACGTGCTTCAGAAGACGATTCACTTTTTCTCGGACGACCGCATCGGCATGATCCAGACGCGTTGGGGTCACCTGAATCGAACGTTCAATGTCCTCACCCGCATTCAGGCCATGTTCCTCGATGGTCACCTCGAGTTGGAACAGACCGCCCGCAATCGCAGCGGTCGCTTCTTCACCTTCAATGGCACTGCCGGCATCTGGCGGAAGTGCTGCATTGCCGACGCCGGCGGCTGGGAGCATGACACTCTGACCGAGGATATGGATCTCAGCTATCGCGCCCAGCTCAAGGGCTGGCGCTTCATTTTCCTCAACAATGTGGAGACGCCCGCCGAGCTTCCGGTGGACATGGACGGATTCAAGAGCCAGCAGCATCGTTGGACCAAGGGATCGATCCAGGTTTGCAAAAAGGTCCTGCCCGCCATCTGGAAGAGCAATGTGCCTCTTTCCGTGAAACTGGAGGCCACCGCGCACCTCACTTCGAATTTCGCCTACCTGCTCCTGATCTGCCTCTGCTTCCTGATTTATCCCAATCAGCACGCCCAGCAGGACCTCGGCACCTTCGGCTATTACCTGGTGAATGGCTCGATATTCTTCTTCTCCTCGGCATCGGTCGCCTTGTTCTACTTCATGTCCCAGAAGGCGCTTCGCCCGAAGACCTGGTGGAAGGAGATCCCTTACCTGCCATTGCTCCTGGCGCTGGGAATCGGAATGTCCATCAGCAACGCCAAGGCCGTCCTCGAGGCGATCTTCAACCACCAGACCGCCTTCATCCGGACCCCCAAATACGGCATCAATCAAAAGGCCGCCGGCGATTGGAAAAAGAGCAGCTACAAGGCAATGAAAACGCTGACTCCGTTCATTGAACTGCTCTTCGG
>JANOBS010000300.1:0-13506 GCA_031411755.1 Luteolibacter sp.
CGGGCATGGTGAGTGTGCCTGTGCCACTGAGATTGAAAGCGGCCGTGGCGCCTGTGTTCGTGCCGACGGTCACTCCAAGTGTGCCAGCGACCGTGGTCAGGGTGCCGCCACTCAGGTTGTAGGTTCCATTCGAGGCACCACTGCCGATCAGCAACTGGTTGCTAATGGTTGTCAGGCTGCCCCCGGACTGGTTCATGATGCCGATGCTGTCGGTGCCGTTACCAACAAGGAAGGTCGAACCGGTTGTTCCAACTGTGAACGTACCGTTGGTGACGTTCAGGGTTCCCGTGCTTCCAGTCACAGTTCCTACACTGAAGCCGCCGGTGGCGGCGGCTGTGCGGTTACCTGACAGGATGAGCGTGCCGGCGCTGACCGTGGTTGCACCGGTGTAGGTGTTGACGCCATCGAGCGTGCTCGTGCCGCTGCTGGAATGGGTGAAGGCTGAAGCACCGCTGATGATGCTGGTGGAGCTCTGCGAGATCACTCCTGTGCCACTGACCGTGACGCCGCCAGCTCCCGTCAGGGAACCTGTCAGGCTGAGAGTTCCTGCGCTGACGGATGTGGCACCGGTGTAGCTGTTGGTTGATCCCGAAAGCACCAGTGTGCCCGCATCACTCAATTGGAGCGATTTGCCAGTGCCGCTGATGTTCCCGCTGATGGTCAGGGTTGTGCCGGTGGCAGGCTGCACTCCCAGGTTGCTCAGGAGGGCGATGTTTTCCGCGATCACATGGGAACCGGATGTCACCGCGATGGCGGCGCTGTCCGCACCGTTGTTCAAGCTAAGGTTGCTGCTGCCGTTACTGCCGATGGTGTAGGCGAAGGCATTGTCGAAGCGCAGATAAGCGGGGCTGTGCGACGTATCCACGACGACGGTCGACGGGGCCGAGATGGCAGAGCCGAACAGCGCTGCATCGCCAGACACGGTCGGCTTGTAATTGGTCCAGTTACCGGCAGTTGCAGCGGGGTTTCCGACGCTCCAGTTGCCGCCACCCGTTTGGTTCCAGATGCCTTCATTCAGAGAGGCAGTGACCGTGATGGTATTGGCATTGATGGTTGGCGTCAGGACCACCCTGCCGATGGTCTGTCCGGTGATGGTGAACGGACCACTGTTGGTGATCGGATTCACGGAAGTCAGCAGCGTGTAGGTGCTACCATTGGAAACCGCACCGATCACGTCGAAGTTGAAGCTGCTGTTCGCGGTGAGGGTGAAATTCTGAACCGTGATCGCATCGCTCACACCGCCGCCGACATCGAATCCGAGGCTGCCACCGCTGAGAGTCAGGGGCTTTCCGGTGAGATTGAGGGTGGAGGCCGCCGCTGCGGTGAATCCGAGGGCGCCGCTGGCTCCCACGGTCACACCGCTGGTCGTGAGTGTGCCTGCCGCTGAGCCGTCCAGTTGCAAGGTGCCGCCCGAGACGAGGGTGGCTCCGTTGTAGGTGTTCACACCCGTGAGGGTGAGGATACCATTGCCGCTCTTGGTCAGACCACCGTCAACAGGGCTGTCTGGAATGGAGTGAAGCAGCGCCTGGCCGATCGTGATATCGAAGCCGTTGGTGTCGATCTTCGCCCCACCATCACGAACGTTGGCGGTGGTTAGAGCCAGAGAAGGGAAGTAAGTCGTGCTGGTGAGTCCGGCTTTGAGCAGTCCACCATTGAAGTTGAAGGTGCCAACCGCCGTTGCGTTCTTGGTGATGTTGCGACCGAGGACGAAGGTGCCGCCATCAAGATTGACAACTGCTGTCGAGGTGGCAGTCGTCCCGAGGGTAAAGGCACCAGCGCCTGGATTGATCGTGACAAGACCGGTTCCACTGACGTTCAGGACACCTGTGCCGCCGGCTGCGTGACCCAAATTGAAGACGTTGGACCCGGCCGTGGTGACTGAGCCTGCGGAGACATTCAGTGTTCCAATGCCCCCGTTGCCAATTCCCCAACCATTGGACGCGTAATTGACCGAGACAGACCCGCCAGTCACATTCCAGGTTCCCGGCCCAGCAGCAGTGCCCAAGAAGATGGCTTGGTTGTTGGCACCGCTGATGGCCACAGTGCCGCTGGTGTTCAGGATGCCCCCAGTGTTGATTGCCACGCCACCACCACCGGTGGAGGTGTAAGAGCCCGCGATGTTGGCGACAGAAGTCGCGCCAGTGACGGTGAAGATGACGTTGCTGGCGGTCGTGATTGATCCAGTCGCGTCAACCGTCAGGGTTCCTCCGGAGACGGTCGTCGCACCGGAGTAGGTGTTGGTTCCTGAGAGGGTGAGCGTGCCAGCGTCGCCCTTGGCCACGCCGCCAGTTCCGGTTGCGATCGCACCGGAGATGGTGAGGTTGCCAGCACCACCAACGACGAGGGTCAGGTTGGTCGCGATGACAGAGGTTGGGTTGCTGAGTGTCAGCGTGCCGCTGTCGGAGTTGATCCGTGACTGGCTGCTCATCGTGACCGTTCCACCGTAGGTGTTGTTGCCTGCGATGTTGCGTAGGGCACCCAAGTTAGGCGTTGGGACCGTGACTCCGACACCATTGATGGTGAGAGCCTCCGCGCCGACGGTGAAGGCACCGGCAGTGCCATCGAGTTCCAAGGTGGTATCGGCGGATAGGATGGTGCCGGCAGCCACGGAGCCAAGGCCCGTGGCACTGGTGATCCGCAACACGCCATTGGTGACGGAGGTCACCCCGCCGTAGGTATTGGCTCCTGAGAGAACCAGTGTTCCTGCACCGGACTTGGTCAGGTTGCGATTGTTGCCTCCGTCGCCGATGTTGCCTCCGACGGTCAGGGTGTTGGCCGTGGTGGTGAGGGCCACGCTGTTGTTCATGGAGACCGCGCCCGTGCCGAGATTGAGGTTGTTGGTACCGGTGAAGGTGTAGTCGCCGTTCCAGACCTGGGCGTTGTTGTTGGTCAGCGCGATGGCTCCACCCGGAGTGTTGAGGGTGGTGCCTGCTCCGATGGTGAACAGGCCGCTGCCGAGAGCGCTGTTGAGGTTCAGGGTGCCGCCCGAGAGGGTGAAGGCTCCTGATCCGGAGTTGGTTCCCGAAAGGGTGAGAACACCGGAGTTGGTCTTGTTGACGGCACCGGTGAAGGTGGTGTTCCCGCTGATGGTAAGGGAGCCGGTCGCGTCCACGTCCCAGGTCTGGGAGGTGGCGACAGTGAGAGGGGCTGAGATCGTGGCATTGCCGCCTCCGCTCAGGACCCGGATGCCGCCGGAGGTGCTGATCGGGGAAAGCACCAGGCTGCCGCCTGTGCCCGCCGCGATCGTCACATTGGTGCTGCCAGGAACATTATTGAATTGCAGGCTATCGATCGTAAAGGCGGCATCGAGTGCGGTGATAACGGTGCCCGAAGGAGCACCGGTCGCACTGAAGATCACAGTGTCGGTCGAGAGAGGCTTGCTGGCTGCATCCGCCGCACCGCCGGAATCGGTGGTCCAGTTGGCCGGACCTGCTCCAAGTGTGTTCCAGGAGAGATTCTGGCCACCGCGCCAGAAGATCGGCGTGTAGTTGTTGATCGTGACACTGACGACGGTGTCTGAAGCGTTGATCGTGTAGTTGAAACCATTGGGAGCGGAACCCAGGGCGTAGGTGGCACCTGCCAATCCACCGCTGGCCGAAGTCAGGAGGTTGTAGGTTCCAGCCGTCACGCCGCTGCCGGTGCTGAAGAAATTCAGGGTGATCACGCCGCTGGTGACGGCTGTGCCGCTCGCGCCGAGGTCAATCTTGTCGTTGTTCGCGCCATCGAACTCAAAGCCCAAACGTGCGCCACCGGAGACCGTGAGGGCACCGGCGACGTTGGTGAGGACGAGTGCTTCAGTGGTGGCGTTTCTCTGATCGAGATTGCCCGTCGCGCCAACCGTGATCGTGGCGACACCGGCAGTGCCGAAGCCTGCCTGAAGGGTTCCTTCATTGACCGCCACGCCCGCAGCACCCGCGTTGAGGGTGGTGGTGCCACTGACGGAGACGGTGCCTGCACCGGTCTTGATGAGATTTCCGCCGGAGCTGGTGACAGCAGATACCGTAAGGACGCCAGTGGAGTTCGTGGCTGAAACGGTGCCGTTGGAGGCACCGATGGCGACCGAACGGTTGAGGGCGTTCGATCCTGCCGCGGTGTAGCTGATGCCACCACCGCTGAGGTTGATGGCAGTGGAGTTTCCGAGAGGGCCAGAAGTTGCGGGTGAGGAGGGGAATGCCACCAAACCTCCATTCACTGTCAGCGCTCCTGCAAAGTTGCTGGTGCCACTTAGAGTCTGCGTGCCGCTGCCGATTTTCGTGACGGACAGTGTGCCCGCCGTGTTGTTGATCGAGCCACTGTGGCTGCCAGTCGCATCGTTGTCGCCAAGGGTCAGAGTGACGGTGCCGCTGGTGCTGGCCACGTTGCCGCTGCCATTCAAGCCGTTGATCGTCTCGCTTCCTCCGGCGAGGCTCAGCAGTCCGATCCCCGTGCCGTTGCTATTGACGAAGACGTTACCAGTGCCGGTGCCGTTCGGGATCTGATTCGCCGCGAGCAATTGCAAGGTCGCCGACTTGCCCGAGGCAGCGTTCAAGTTGACGATGGTGTCGCCCTGGTAGTTGTTGGTGCCGGCGGTGTTGTTGAGCGTGACCAGAAACTGCGTGGCACTTGCGGCAAGCGAAGTGATATCCAACACGATACCCGAAGCACCCGTGACTTGGTTGGTGAGAGTAAAGGCTCCTGCCGTTGCGGTATTCGCGGTAAACGTGGCGGGCGCGAGATTCGCGGTGATCACTCCGGAAAGGGTGATTCCCGCCGCGTCCGTGCGGATGCCCACGCGGTCCGTACCCAGCGCGGTATTGAAGATGATGGGGTTGGTTAAAGTTTGCGTTGCCGTGGCAAAGTAAATGCCGGCTTTGTCCGTTGCCGATTCGCCAATCGTGATCGCACCAGTGCCGTAGGCCCCGGACGTGATTGTGCCCGGTGCCATGCGTGTGCCGCCAGCGCTGTTGGTCAGGACAATGCCACCGGAGAAGGTGTTGGCGCCGTTGGTCAGAAGGAAGCCGCCGTTGGCGTTTGTGACACGCAAGGCTACGGTCCTCGTGGCGCCATTCGTGATGGCCGCGGCAGAACCGGCCGCCGCTGCCGTAATGCTGAGTGTGCTGGTGCCGGAACCTGCCGCACTGTCCGTGACAGTCCCGGTGCTCACGCCGCCGAGTGTTGAGGCGGATGCGTTGAAGCCATTCAAATCAAAGACACTTGTGCCATTGACCGTCAAGGCACCTCCGCCGGACAATGCACCCGCTCCGCCTTGAATAATCGTGCCTGCGGTGATGGTGGTGCCGCCTGTATAAGTGTTGGTCCCGGAGAGTGTCAAAGCACCGGCTCCGCTCTTGTTCAGAGCGAGTGTGCCGACTCCGCCGTTCTGCAGGGTGCCGCTGAAGGTGAGGTTCGTTGCATCGCCTGCCGTGAGGGTGGCTGCGGTGGAGGCGTGGTTGTTCTGAACCGTGCCGTCTCCAGCGAGGGAAAGGACGGTGTTGCTGAATCCGTTGAGGCGCAGGATGCCGGTGCCGCTGACGGTCACTGCCGAGCTGGCGCTGAATGAATTCGTTGCGCCACTTTGAAGGATGGCTCCATTCGGCACGGTGGTGGCACCGCTGTAAGTGGAGGTGGCGGCGGCAGAAAGGGTGACGAGGCCGCTGATATTCAGGGCGTTCGTGCCGCTAATCGCGCCGCTGACGGTGAGGGTGGAGCCATTGGCACCCGTGCCGACCGCGCCCCAGGTCTGTGCAGCGCCCAGGATGATAGGCGCGGAAATCGTGATGCTGCCCGCATTGCTGCCGACATTGAGTCCGACGGCCGATGAGGTCGGCGCGATGGCGAGGATTCCGGGGATGCCCGCTGGCGTTAAGCCGCTCGCGATGGTGACCGAGGTGACACCGTTCGGATCGCTCCCGAAGATGATATCGTTGACCGTGAAATTATTGTCCAGCGTGGTGGTGATGACTCCAACGCTGTTGGTAGCATTAACGGAGCTGAACTTCACCGTATTTCCCGCACCAGGGTTGGCCTGGGCGTTGGTGGATCCTGCAGCGTCGGTGAACCAGTTGGTATTGGAGCCGCTGATCGTGCTCCAACTGCTGCTGGTGTTGCCGCGCCAGTATAAATCGCCGGTGGCTGCTGGAGTGACACCCAACTGAACCAACGAACCCGTCGTGGTGAGGGAATAGTTGTAACCGCCCGGCGCACTCGTAAGGGCGTAGGTGGCTCCGCTCAAGCCGCTCGGTGCTGTGATGAGATCGTACGTCGACGCACTGCCGAAGCCCGCAAGTGGGACGATGTTGAGGTTCACCGTCCCTGAGGTGGTGGCCGCGTTCGGGGTGTTGATGGAGTCGGAGGATGCCGTGGAGGCACCCAGCTCGAGACCGATGGTCGATGGGCCGGTGAGCGCGAGTGCTGAAACATTGCTCAGAGGATTCGCTACCCCGCCGCCGAGGGAGAGAGTCGCGCCAGCAGCGACGGTCAGCGCCGTGTTTGTCGCGAGAGAGCCGGAGACATTGAGGATTCCCGAATTGACCGTGGTGCCGCCTGTGTAGGTATTGGCACCGCCAAGGGTCAAGCTGCCTGTTCCGGCTTGGACCAAGCCGAAGGCATTGCCCCCGTCACCGATGGCACCGTTGAAGATGGTGGACGTTCCAGGAACATTCGTGCCGACGTTGGAGGTCAGGGTGCGGGTGGCACCGGAGAGAGTGACGGGTCCACTGAAGATCAGGGACTTTTCGCCAGCGACCGTGAAGAAAGTGGTGTTGGCTGCAATTGTCGTGGTGTTCCCGATGGTGAATGGGCCACCAATACCCGCCCGAATCTGCGCGCCATTCAGGATCAAAGGTGTGGCACCCGCGCCGAAAGGACCGTCCGTGGGACTGCCTGCCGTCCCAGTGGAGCCGATGGCGATGGCCACAGTGCCAGAGTTCAATGATGTGCCGCCCGTGTAAGTGTGTGCCGCACTCGGGACGACGATGCCCGTGCCCGTGCCCGTTACCACGACATTTCCAGCTCCGCTGATGACACCACTAAAGGTTTGGTTGCCCGTCACGTGGCTGAGCGTGAGCGTATTCCCTGCGGTGGCGATGGTCGCCCCTGCCGACAAGGTCAGTGCGCTGGCTCCACCACCGATGGTGGCTCCGCCGCTGGCGATGGTGATAGGACCCACCCAAGTGCCGGTGCCGGTGGAATTGGTCAATGCTCCCGCTGGAGCACTGGCTAGACCCGTGCCTGCAAGATTCAGCGGTTCGGCAGCGGTCTGGGTAATCCCATTGAGGTTTAGAGCCGCGCCGCTGCTGATCGTGGTTCCGGCAGTGGTGTTGCCAAGTGGATTCCCAGCATTACCGATCTGCAAGAGGCCCGCGCTCGCCGTGATCGTGCCAGTGAAAGCCGTGCCGAAATTTGAAGTTCCAGCCCCCAGGGAAAGCGTACCCAGTCCAGTTTTCGTCAGTGCTCCACTGCCTTGCAACTGAGGAGCGGTCCAGGCGGTGCCTGCGGCACCCGTGCCGTCGTCCAGGGTGAACGTCGAGCCAGAGGCAACGTCAAAGATGCCGCCGCCCGTTCCAATGTTGAAAATTTGCCCTGCTCCCACATTGGTCGCGGTCGGGACGTTCGCATTGTAGTTGCCGCTCAATAAGCGGAAGGTGCCACCGCTGGAGAGCTTGACTGATTTGTAAACGGAAGCTTGTGTGCCGAGCGGATGGGTGGTTGTGAAAGTGCCACCGGCCATGGACACGACCGCAGTCGCACCACTGATCGCCACATCGCCAGAGAAAGTATTACCCGCAGCGCTAAGCGTCAACGTGCCTGCAGTGACGTTGAACGCATTGGCGGCAGCGGCGGCCGTGCCGCTGACGACACCGATGGCGGTCATCGACCCTGCACCGGTTTTATTCAGAGTGAACGTGCTAAGGGCCGTTGTTCCTCCAAATGTCACGAGGGCATTCGCCTGCGGAGAGAGCGTGGCCGCTGCGGTTTGTGTGGCATTGCCAAAAGTGATGCCGCCAGTGCCGCTGGTGGCGAGTGCGCCGCGGTCGACCGTCAGTGTCTGTGCCCCAATGCTGAGGGTGCCAAGTGTATGGGTAACACCAGCTCCCGCAGTGAGACGATCCGATGTGATCGTTGCGTTGGCACTGACTGTGGTGTTGCGATTGAAGGCAAGACCGGTGTCATTGGCCAACTGCAAGATGGCCACACCCGACAGAGCCAGAGTCCCCGCCCCAAGAGCAGAGGCGGAAGTAGTGGCACGCAGGGTGCCTGTAGAAACGATGGTCTGGCCCGCGTAGGTGTTTACTCCTGAGAGCGTGAGTGAGCCTGTGCCGGCTTTCGTCATGCTCGTCGCCGCGCCTGCGAGGATCGAACTGATGGTGTTGGACGCGTTGTCAACGGTGATGGTTTCGGCTGCGGCGAGGGTGATGCTGGTTCCTCCCGACACAGTGATGGCTCCAGAACCCGAGGCGAACGTAATGTTCCCGGTGGAAACCGCGCCGGTGACTGCGACGGTTCCTGTGGCCAGACCAGTCGTGGTGTTGCCGAAGTTGATCGTATCGGTGGTAGCGGTCGTCACGCTGCCCGGCAGAAGGACCCCGGTCGTGCTCGTGCTCCATCCCTGGGTGGCACTCCCAGTTGTCGGTGCGGCCCAGGTTCCCGTGGCGGTTCCAAAGCCAGCGGTGGTTCCATTGTTATCCCAGTAATACGCGACGCCTTGGCTGTTCGTGACGGTAAGAGCGAGGGTCGCCAGAGACAATGCGGCGGCAAAGAAAGGATTCTTCCTGGGTTTCATCGGGAGGTGGCTGGGTTTGGGTTTGATGTCCTGAGCGCCATCAAAAGATGGCACGCGGGGCATACTATGAGCATTCAAGCGTTTAACTTGGGGGCGTCCAGAAGAAATTCTCATGCATCCTCGCGCAAACGGGCAAATTAAATGGGATTTCGATCTGCTGATCCAGTCTTCTTCAGGCCGACCCGGATCGGCGGGACATGGCCTGGAATCGAGATGCCTTTTGGTTTGGATGATCGCGGACTGCTCCGGCTTGCAGCCAAGCATCGATTCCTAAAGCGAAGGGACTCATCAACGGGATCTCAGTGTCACGTAAATACGTGATACGAGATCAGCTACAGACTCTCGGATATCAAGCCGGAAGGCATTTGACGGGGGCTCCAACGCTGAGAACTGGGTCTCAAGCAGGACGGACGGCATGAAGTGATCCTTTCGGGACGACATCCGCTTCCGGATCAGCTCAGGATTCCCATCCAGCCATACGATGACCAGGCCCGGTGCCGCGTCGACCAAGATCTCCCGATAGCGTTCCTTCAAGGCAGAGCAGGCGAGGACGAACGATCTGCCATCCGATCTCAGCAACATCAACTTCGCGGCGATCGCCGTTAGCCAGGGCTGGCGATCCGCATCGGTCAGCGCGATTCCTGCGGCCATCTTCGCGATGCTTTCCGGAGGATGGAAATCGTCCGCGTCGAGAAACATCGAGCCGAGAGCCGTTGCCAGGGCTTTTCCGACAGTCGACTTTCCACATCCGGAAACACCCATCACCAGAATGTCCGGCGGGCGGTTCATGGGAAAAAGGGATTCGAGATCCTTTCCTCCCCCACGGTGGTCGACGGGCCGTGGCCCGGTAGCAGGATGGTTTCGTCTGGACGGGAAAACACGCCGTGTCGGAGGTGTCCGAGCGCGGCCTGATAGGTCTCGGGAGGACAGCCTCCGATCGATCCTGCGAACAAGGCGTCGCCGACCACACAGACCGGCTTCTCAAGCCCATCAATGAAGAAGCCGAGCGCCCCCTCGCAATGTCCCGTTAGATCGAACGCATGAATCGTCAATGAACCCAACGTGACGGAATCCCCTGAGCGAATCGGATGCAGGGGACCACGTTTCCGCGCCTCATCGAGTCCGCCGATGTGGTCGTGGTGGTCGTGGGTGATGAAGATGGCATCGATCTTGAAAACGTCCGCCGCATCGAGGGCCTGCGCACAAGTGGACGAGGAGAATCCGGTGTCGAAGAGCAGGGTCAGGCCGCGCTCACGGATCAGCCAGGCATTGACCTGCTCGTCACCCTGGGAGATTTCGATCCGCTCGAGAAATGAAACCTCGACCGGACTCGGTTGGTAATCCGGTAGCCGCGCCAGCGCCTCCGCCTTCAGCGACAGCACCGGTGCCAGCTTGCGCGCGGCATCTGCGGAAAACCGCCCCCGGATCATCCCCATCACTTCCGACTCCGCCAAACCGGCGCGCGCCGCCGCCTCGCCGGGCGCGAGGGACAAGCCTCTGAGCGCCTTGCGGATGACGTAGGTGAAATCATCTTCCATCTCGGTCTGATGAGGCGCTTTCCTTGCCCGATCGGCAACCTGAAATCGCGAAAGTCTCCGGTTTGAAAACGAAAACGGCGCGGCAGGATGAGCCCGCCGCGCCGTCTGGTGATGGGCTGTTAGAGCGATCAGGGGGTGTCGCTGATCTTGGCGCGGAGGAAGACCTTCGGAACCGTTGGGACCGTGCCGGCATCCCGGAAGGTGCGGTAGGTCCAGCCACTGGAGAGCGTGGGCAATCCAGCCTGGATGGCGTTCAGTTCAGTTCCTGCTCCGACCTCACTGATGGTGTTGGCGAAGGTTCCCAGATCCACATCGCCTTCGATCTTGTAATAGATGCCGTCAATCAACGCGGAGACCTGGTCGCCGGAGTTCGCCGAGAAGGTCGCGGTGTTTCGCACCGGCACGGTCAGTGTCATGACCTGACTGCCACCGACGGTTCCGATCTTCCCGACCACCTTGCCGTCATTGGCACCCGAGAGTGGGTTTCCATCGAAGGCGAATTCGTAGAGGTTGTTCTTTCCGTCGCCATCCGGGTCGGCGCCCTTGGCCGGGTCAGTGGAGGAACCCGGCAGCCCAGTCAGTCCGTTGGCGGCAGCCCACGAGGCGTAGGCTGCTTGCACCAACTTGAGGGTAGTGCCATCCACCGTCAGGGCGTAGCCGGTGATCGGTGTATCGAGCACAGGCGTGCCGGTGATGCCGCTGGAGGTGGTCAAGGTGTAGCTAGGCAAGGTCGGCGTGCCGACGATCTTGATGGTGCCGGTGGTCAGGTTGTAGGTGCTGGTGGAGGTGGTGCCGGAGTTAAGGGTGAATTGGAGCGAGGCGCTCGCAGCAACGGAGATTGGCGAGGTCTGGCTGCCACCGACGAGTGCCAACGTTCCCGCGGAAACCGTGGTGGCCCCGGTGTAGGTGTTGGCCCCGGTGAGGGTCAGCGTGTTGGTGCCGGTCTTGGTCAGGGTGCCGCTGCCACTGATCGCATTGGCGTAGGTCCGGGCGTTGGCATTGAGCTTATACTCCAGCGCCGCGTCATTGACGATGTTGCTGGAAATGGCGATCGAGCCGTCGTCAATGGTCAATTGGCCACCGCTGATGGTGGTGGTGCCCAAGAAGGTGTTCAAACCGGTGAGGGTCAGCGTGCCGGTGCCCGTCTTGGTGATGGCCAGAGTCTTGCCAACGCCGCCGTCTGAGATGACGCCCGAGAACGAGCTGGTGGTGTCAGCGTCACCGATCGTCAAGACCGAGGCTCCAGTCGCGGTATTGCGGATGATGGCCCCGACCGCCGCGACGTTGGAAAGGCCATTGACCGTTTCGCTTTTTCCATTCAACTCGAAAACGGTCAAATGGTTCGCATCAGGGCCGTTGAACACGAGATTGCCCTTGAGCGCTCCGTTGGGAATCTGGTTGTCGGCACCCAGTTTGAGGATGGTGGCAACTCCGGTTTTGGCACCACCGTAGTCGACTGCTGAAACAGAAAGGTCACCTGAGTAGTCGCTGGCCGTGCCAGTGTTCGCCAGAGTAATCGTCTGTGTGGCCGCACTCCCCGTAAACGCGCCCTGCACATTGAGGGCAAAGTTCCCGGTGATCTGCCCCGAGAAAGTGGATGCAGTGGTTCCACTTTCAATCATGCCGATCCGCGAATTGGCAGCCAAGGTGATGGTGCCGGTGAAGGTCTGATTGTTGGACGCGCGGACCGCGCCTACGTTGATTCCGCCCTCCGCGAATCCCGTGCCGGAGATCGTCATACTGTTGGCAAAGGTCATTCCAGGGACAGCCCAGCCCCCGTACAATTGAGCGCCACTATTGACGACAAATGAGGTATTCGGATTAGGAATTGCGGAGTTCAGGGTAATACTTCCCGCGTTGATCGTCGTCAGGCCGGTGTAGGTATTGTTGCCTGAGACTGTGAGATAATTGGTGCCGTTCTTGGTCAGGCCACCACTAGTGTTGGCCGCAGTCGTGAGCGTCCCGAGGGTGGCGGCGGTAACGCCGTTGCCACCGCCGACAAATGACGCCGCTGGAGCAGTGTAGTTATTCCCGGGGTTGGTGATGGTGATGCTGCTGATGGTGAACGTGCCGTTGCCGGTGCCATCGTCGACCATGTTGGCAATCGCGGTTGCTCCGAAGCCGGATCCAGCGTCGGTGATGGTGACGGCGGGTGCTCCGATGTAACCGGACCCGCCACTGGTGACGGGAATGGTGGTCACGCCGTTGCCGGTCGGGGCGATCAGGGGCGCGACCATGGTAATGGAAACACCGTTGCTATCGATGATCGCGCCGCCGGTGAATGAACCGAATGCGCCGTTGACATAGACGCCGGTCAGTGCCGGGAGGAATGCGGCCTGGGTGCTGACGGCCTTGAGCGTGCCGCCGTTGAAGTTCAGGTAACTGGTACCCGTGGTCGTAAAGCTCGTGGTGGTGAGGGTTCCGGCGTCAAGATTGAGGATGCCGGTTCCGGTCCAGGTGCCGCCACCGAACGCCACTGATCTACCAGAGGCGGAGGTGATGGTGCCGCCGGTGAGATTCAACTCGGCGCGGCCAACACCCTGCCAGCCGAGGGCGAGATTCTGACCGGCTGTGACGGAGGTGTGGTTCAGGGTGCCGCCCGTGGCGACCGTAAGTGTTCCAATCGTTCCGGGACTGGTCCCGTAGCGGGCAAGAAGGATGTAACCGCTGGCGTTTACAGTGCCTCCGGAGATCACTCCCACACCCACGCCGTTTTGCGCAGCGACGTTGTTGCCGCCGAACTGGAAACGGGTAGTGGTGACCGTGCCGCCTGTCATCCCGAGGTAACCGTAGCCGCCGGTGGTGGCTCCGGCTCCGAAGGTAAAGGCGAGTTCATTCTCCACACCGCCCGCAGTAAAGCTGCCCCCCGTGGAAATATTGACCGCGCCGCTGGCCCCGGTGACTCCACCGACGGAAAGGTATCGGGCGGCCATCGGTCCCTGAATGTTCAAGACAGCATTCCCCGTGGCGGTGTTGGCGATCAGAACGTCGGTGCCCGTACCTTGGTTGGTAGAACCGGTGACTTTCAGCGTCCCTCCCGTCACCGTGGTGGTGCCAGTGTAAATGCTCGAGCCGGAAAGGGTCACGGTCCCGAGTCCCGTCTTGGTTAGCGTGCCATTCAGAAAGCCAGTTACCCCAAGCCCTGACGAAACGGACAAGGCATCCGTCACCAAAGGTGTGGCGAGGATGAGCGGGCTGGTACTGTTC
>JANOBS010000301.1:0-1631 GCA_031411755.1 Luteolibacter sp.
GCATGGGGAAAGACTTTAGAATCCAGAAGCAAGAATCAAGAGTCAGAAGTCAATCTCCGGCCCCCGGTGAGCGACGGAGGTTTTTCTTCTGCGAGAGGATCCGCTTGTCGGCCACCGATTGCTGCTTGGAGCGGCGGGAGCGGCGACGTTTTTGGCGGCGCGTTTTTTCCATCTCCTGCTGGCGGGCGGAAGCCTTGCCGAGGCGGATCTCGTCGAGCTTGTCGCAGAGTTCGCGGCGGGCCTGGTAGCGGTTCTGCTCGCGGGAACGGTTGGCCTGGCACTTGATCTCGATGCCGGTCGGCTCGTGCTTCAGGTAAACACAGGACGAGGTCTTGTTGATCTTCTGACCGCCGGAGCCGGAGCCGAGGATGAACTTTTCAACAAGATCGGCCTCAACGATGCCGAGAGCGCTCATGCGTTCCTCCAGCAAGGCCTGCCTGTCCGGACCAATCACGAGGAATGGACGCGTTGGGTGTAAGCGAGGGAGGCATGGCGAATGATGCCGGCGACGTCGCCTTCAGGTCTTGCGAACGGAGGCACGAACCACGGGTAACTGCCGATCAGGTCGGTGACCACGGCGACCTCGCCATCGCAGTTTCCATTTCCGCAGCCGATCCCGATCGTCGGAACGGAAATCGCTGCGGTCAACGAAGCGGCGGTTGAAGGCACCACGCTTTCGAGGACGATCGCGAAAACCCCGGCATCGATCAGGGCCAGCGCGCCTTCGAGAAGGGCCGCGCTTTGTTCCGGAGTCTTTCCTTTCTTGTGATAACCACCTTCTTCCAGCACCCGCTGCGGCAGCATGCCGAGATGCCCGCAAACCGGAATGCCGGCGGCGGTGATGGCGCGGACTTTTTCCGCCTGACGGATGCCGCCTTCGAGCTTCACGGCTTCGGCTCCGGCGTCGACGAGCAAGCGGGCGTTTTTCAGGGCCTGTTCCGGGGTGTCGTAGCTGTGGATCGGGAGATCTGCGACGACGAGCGCCCGCGTGTTCGCTCTCGCGACGGCTGCCGTGTGGTGCAGCATGTGGGCGAGCGTGACGTGGGTCGTATCGGGAAATCCAAGCACCACCATGCCGAGTGAGTCGCCGACGAGCAGCAGATCGACTCCGGACTCATCGAGCAGGCGTGCGGTCGGGTAATCGTAAGCCGTGAGGGCCGCGATGGGCGTGCCGCCTTTTCGGGCGCGGAGGGCGGCGGATTTTTCGAGGCCGGACATGGGTTGCAGAAAGGGATGTTTACCACGCGGCCTGCACCATGGCGAGTGGGGCTTCCGTGGATTCGAGATGGGCCAAGTGTTCCTGGATCGTGACGTTGTCGCCGGGCAGAACCAGTTCGGGGCGGATCTCGGTGAGCGGCTCCAGCACGAAGCGCCGCGAGGTGAGGCGGGGGTGGGGGAGTTCCAGCAGTCCGGCATCGATCTGAAGGTCGCCGAAGTAGAGGATGTCGAGGTCGATGACTCTTGGAGCGTTTGGTTGCGGAAGCGGAATCCGGCCGAGCTTGAACTCGATCGCTTGCGTGAAATCCTCGATCGCGCGGTTGCTGTCACGCTTGGCGACGAAGGCTTTGCCGCGGGAGTTGAAAGCGTTGAAATCCTTGGGGTTGATCGCGATCGCCTGGTCGTAGTCCCGG
>JANOBS010000302.1:0-9295 GCA_031411755.1 Luteolibacter sp.
GGGGGACCTTGTTGAGGCAGTCGCAGAGCCAGCCGACGATCGGAACGCCGGGCCGGATCGCGTTTCTCCAAGCCTCGGCGGCCGGAGCGGGCAGGCCGGCCTTGTTCAGGACCAGCACCAGATCCGGGGAAAATGAGGCCAGCTCGGCAGCGCTGCGGCGGACGATTTCCGGGTTGTGGAGCTCCTTTCCCTCGCCGCGCTTCTGGGAAACGCGCTCGACCGGGGTATCGGCCTGGAACGAAATCGCAGTCACCTCGCAGCCCTGCTGGCGGAAGCCGTCGAGCGTGTCCTCAAACCAGGTGAGGATGCTGCGGGATTTCCCGAGGATGGCGATGCGGGGTGGATTCATGAATAACCGGCGATCAGCGGATCGCTCCAACCACTAAACCCGCCCGGACGGGTGCTGGTCAATCCCGGGCACCCGCCTTGACCGCATGGACCGTTCCATGCGATACGGACCGGACGGCTAGCACGCGACCCGATGATTTTCAATTCCTACACCTACCTGCTGATTTTCCTGCCGTTGGCCCTGCTGGGGTTTTCGATCATCGCCCGTCACGGATTGAGGGCCGGATTCGGGTGGCTGGTGGTGATGAGCCTGGTTTTCTACGGTTGGTGGAATCCGGACGCGTCGAAGCCTTGGTCGCCGTTCTATCTGGCGCTGATCATGGGGTCCTGCGTGGGGAACTACTTTTTCGGGCGCTATATTTCCGGGCATAAACACACCCCGCTTGGGAAAAAGGTCCTCACTGTTGGCGTGGTGGCCAACCTTGGCCTGCTCGGTTACTACAAGTATGCGGGCTTCCTTGCCGGGCTGATGAATGTGGAGCTCCATATCGTCCTGCCACTGGCGATTTCCTTCTTCACCTTCCTGCAGATCGCCTACCTGGTCGACGCCTACCGTGGCGAAACCGAAGAGTATCATTTCACCGACTACCTGCTCTTCGTGACATTTTTCCCGCACCTCATCGCGGGGCCGCTGGTGCATCACAAGGAGATGCTGCCTCAGTTCACGAAGGAAACGTGGCGGAACCACAAATGGACGAACCTCTCAGTTGGCCTGACCACGCTGGTGCTGGGGCTTTTCAAGAAGGTCGTCATTGCCGACAACGCTGCGACGATCGCCAACGCCATTTTCAACCTCGCCGCCCGCGGTGATCGGGATGTAACGATTCTGGAAGGCTGGGCGGCTGCGACGACCTACGCAATCCAGCTCTACTTCGATTTCTCCGGCTACTCCGACATGGCGATCGGCTCGGCCCGGCTCTTCGGCATCCGTTTCCCGCTGAATTTCCATTCGCCTTACAAGGCCGTCTCGGTGGTCGATTTCTGGCGTCGCTGGCACATGACGCTGTCCCGCTTCCTGCGCGACTACCTCTACATCCCGCTAGGCGGAAACCGGAAGGGCAAGGTCCGCCGCTACGTCAACCTCATGCTCACTATGGTGCTGGGCGGCATCTGGCATGGTGCGGGATTCGCCTTCCTTTTGTGGGGCTTCCTCCACGGTGCCTACCTCTGCATCAATCACGGCTGGGCGGCCTTCCGGAAAAAGCGCAACATGGCTCCGTTGCCGAAGCCCCTCGCGATCGCGCTGACGTTTGTCGCGGTGATCGTCGCCTGGGTTCCGTTCAAGGCGGGAGCCTTCGAGCATGGCACCAGTGGCTCGACCGCCCAGGCCATGATGGCGACCAAGAACATCCTCGCGGCGATGTTTGGCTTCAATGGTTTCCACGGCTGGCCGGACAACAGTGCCTACGTCGCGAAGGATGCCCACGCATTCCGCGCCTGCCTGTGGTTGTTCGTGGTGTGGTTCATGCCGAACACCCAGGAGTTCCTGCGCCGCTACTCACCCGCATTGGATGTTGGGACCTTTGATGACAATCGCGTTGGGCCGCGCCGCTGGTGGCAGTGGCGGCCGACCGGGATGTGGTTCGCCTTCACCCTCATCCTTCTCATCGTGACCATCGCCCAGTTCGACAAGGTCAGTGAGTTCATCTACTTCCAATTCTAAGTCCGTGGCCCGACCAAGCACCACCACCCACTCCGGGCTCGCTGGCTCCCCAAAGGCCTTCCGGCGCTTCTTCATCGGCATCGTCGGCTGCTTCGCCTTCGTGATGGCGACGTTCAGCATTGTGAATACCTGGGTCAACCCGCTCTGGGTCTCCCACGCTCCGTGGACTGACGACGCCAAATTCGCCGACCATCGCCAGATCTATCGCAACCTCCGCACGGCGAAGGCTGGGCTGGCCCGTTCGAAGCAGTGGGATGTGGCATTCCTCGGCTCCTCGCGTGTCGCCATCGCGCTTGATCCGGCGCTGAAACAATGGGGTGACCAGAAGGTGGTGAACCTCGGACTCAGTGGTGGCTCGCTCAATGAGCAGAGCGCGTTTGTCGACTTTCTGCTAGTGCACCAAAAGGCCCTCAGGACGATCTTCCTCGGCGTCGACCTCACCGATCTCACCGAACCGAACGACATGGCCCGCAATGCCGGGTTCTATGAATCACCGCTCAATCCCGCCGGCGATGTTGTCGAGCGCGAGGTCCGCTACGTGGCTGGAATTTCGTCGTTCCTCGCCTCCGTGAAAACGCTCAAGTCGGAGGGCAAGCCGGCCACCGCCAACAAGGAGTCCGACCTGCCGCCCTACACCGCGCTCGGCCACTGGCTGCGCAACCGCTCGGTCCGTCCGGCGCGCGACATCATCCTCACCGACTCGATCCCACACGCCGTCCGGATGATCCGCCAGCGAAAGGCGAAGCTGGAGATCTCGCCAAAGAAGCGTGAGGCCCTCGTCCATATCCTGAACACCTGCCTGGAGCACGGTGTGGAGGTGAAGATCCTGCTTCCGCCGAACCACTCGGCCTACCTTTCGGTCTTCTATCTTAATCAGGATCCGGACCCGACCTTTTCCGGCGTGCGGAAGGTGATCGTCGACGAGGCCGCCGCCGCCAACGCCGCGCATCCAACCGCCAAGCCGGTGATCGTCTGGGACTTCATCGATTTCCATGCGCTCAATTCGGAAACTATCCCTCCGATCGGCGTTGGCACCGGCAAGCTCCACTATTGGGCGGATGGAACCCACGCGCTTGAAACGCTCGGCAACGTGATGCTTGCCCGCATGAATGGATGGGAGATCAGCGACCCGAAGGAGGCCGACTACGGCACCGAGATCAACGCCCAGAATCTTCCGACGCGTCTCAGCGACCTCAAGGCCCAGTATGAACGCTACCGCGAGGGTCATCCCGAGGAGTTCAAATTCGTCGTGGAATCCGTCAACCGTTACGCCGACGACAAGTCGAAGCCGAAAGACGAGGAGGACGGCCAGAACCCGCCACCATGAATCCACGCGTCGGCCAAGCGCCGGTGGTCTCGCTGATCAAGGGCGGCCTCGGCAACCAGATGTTTTGCTACGCCGCCGGGCGCGCGCTCGCGCTCCGCTTGGGACGCACCTTGCTGCTGGACACGCGTACCGGATTTCAGCGCGATGACTACGGCCGCAGCTATCGGCTCAAGCGCTTTCCGATCATTTCCGAAGAGGCCCCGCTCGAATCCTGCCTCGGCGGAGACACCCGCTCATGGTCGCACAAGATCGCGCGGACTTTTTCGAAATGGCAGCGACCTTCCTCACGATCCTACCTTGCCGAGCGCGAGGGCTGCACGCCGGAGTTGTTGCAAAGGGTCGCGCCGCCCGCAGGCAAGCCGGTTTACCTGAACGGCTACTGGCAGGATGAGGCCTTTTTTGCCCATGTGGCGGACCGCCTGCGCAAGGAACTCGCGCCTCCTGTCCCAACCTCCGAGGCTGCGCTCAATGCCCGCAAGAAGATCCTTTCGGCCGCCGTGCCGGTGATGGTCCACATCCGCCGCGAACGCTACACGCCGCGTCTCGACGAGGATTACTACAACCAAAGTATTTCCGCCTGCGTGGCGAAGTTTCCGGATGCCTCGTTCTTCGTCTTCGGAGATGATTTCGCGTGGGCTCGGGAAAAAATTGTTTTCGAGGGTTCGCCCGTGCGCTTTCTCGACCGAGTCGGCGCGGATGAGGTCGAGGACCTGCACCTGATGACCTGCTGTCGTCACGCCATCGTGGCGAACAGCTCGTTCTCGTGGTGGGGAGCCTGGCTGGGCCACTCGCCTGGCCAGGAGGTATGGACCCCGGCTGATCCGGGTTGGCCGGTGAAGCCCGCCGCCGGATGGACGAAGACCCCCAACCAGCTCGAACGCGATTGATCCCGCGGGATGCTTTTCAACTCCTACATCTACCTGCTGCTGTTCCTGCCGATCGCCCTGCTCGGCTTCCAGCTACTTCAGCGCGTGCCGATCCGTGTGGCCTTCGGTTGGCTGGTGCTGGTGAGCCTGGTGTTCTACGGATGGTGGAATCCGGATCAGAGTCAGGCCTGGTCGCCGTTCTATCTGGCGCTGATCCTCGGCTCCTGCATCGGCAACTACTTCTTCGGACGTTTCATTTCCGCGCACAAGCACACGCCATTTGGAAAGAAAATCCTCACGGTCGGAGTGGTGGCGAACCTCGGCCTGCTGGGCTACTACAAGTATGCAGGCTTCCTTGCGGGATTGATGAACGTGGAGCTTCACATCGTCCTGCCATTGGCGATCTCCTTCTTCACTTTCCTGCAGATCGCCTACTTGGTGGACGCCTACCGTGGCGAAACCGAGGAGTATCATTTCACCGACTACCTGCTGTTCGTGACCTTCTTCCCGCACCTGATTGCGGGACCTCTGGTGCATCACAAGGAGATGATGCCGCAGTTCGGCAGAAAGCGTTCCGGACGCTCGCTCGACCTCTCGATCGGCCTGACGATTCTCGCTCTCGGCTTATTCAAGAAGGTCGTGCTCGCGGACAATCTTGCGCTTTCCGCCACTCCGATCTTCAACCTCGCCGCCTCCGGCGTCCGCCCGCCGACCTTCGGCGAGGCCTGGGTGGGAGCCCTTTCCTACACGCTGCAACTCTACTTCGATTTCTCCGGCTACTCCGACATGGCGATCGGCTCGGCCCGGCTTTTCGGCATCCGTTTCCCGCTGAATTTCCACTCGCCTTACAAGGCGGTCTCGGTGGTCGATTTCTGGCGGCGCTGGCACATGACTCTGTCCCGCTTCCTGCGCGACTACCTCTATTTCCCGCTCGGCGGAAACCGGAAGGGCAAGGTCCGGCGCTACGTGAATCTCATGCTCACGATGGTGCTCGGCGGCATCTGGCATGGCGCGGGATTCGCCTTCCTGCTGTGGGGTTTCCTCCACGGGGCTTACCTCTGCATCAACCACGGCTGGGCAGCCTTCCGGAAAAAGCGGAACATGTCCCCGCTGCCGAAGCCGCTCGCGATCGCGCTGACGTTTGTCGCCGTGCTGATCGCGTGGGTGCCGTTCAAGGCTGGCGGTTTCGAGCATGGTCCCGATGGCGCCACAGCGAAGGCGATCAAGGCGACGCAGGTGATGTTTTCCTCGATGATCGGAGGACACGGCTTCACCGGGTTGCCGGACCTAGCGCTGCAGGTGGTGAAGGAATCCCGCGTGTGGAAACTCATCGCCGCCGGAATGGCCGTCGCGTTCCTGTTGCCGAACACCCAGCAATTTCTCCGCCGCTATCGGCCTGCGCTTGGTCTGTCGGAGTTCGGAATTCCGACCGGGAAACGCTGCTGTTGGGAATGGCGGCCCACCCCGCCGCATGCCATTTTCACCCTGCTGCTGCTCTATGTGACCTTTCGCGAGTTCGACAAGATCAGCGAGTTCATCTACTTCCAGTTCTGACGTGTCCGCTTCCCGTAAATCCCCTGAACAGGCCTTCCGCCGCTACTTCCTGTGGCTGACCGGACTTTTTCTCGGCGTGATGCTGTTGATGGCCGTCCTGAACACCTGGGTCAACCCGCTGTGGGTCACCCCCATGCCTTGGAGCAGCAAGACTTTCGACGACTACAAGCCGATCCACAAGGCCCCGCGTACCGGCAAGTCCGGCCTGATCGCGAGCGGCACCTGGGATGCGGTGCTGATGGGCTCCTCCCGTGTCGACATCGCCTTCGATCCCATGCTTCCGCAGTGGCAGGGAAAACGCGTTGCCAACATCGCCCTGCGCGGAGGCACCCTGAACGAGCACCTTGCTTTGCTGACCTACGCCACCCAGCACCAGAAGCTCGATCTGGCCATCATTGGCGTCGATCTCGCCGACGTGACCAATCCCGTCACGATTCCGCCCGGCTCCGGCTTCGACGAGTCCCCGCTCGGAGGCGGCGATAAGTTTGAAAAGGAGCTGCGCTACATTTCCGGCATCTCGACCTTCGAGCAGACGCTCAAAAGCCTGAACTATCGCCGCACGAGCGAACTCGCGGCCTACACACCACAAGGCCAGTGGTTGCGCCGCCTCGACAAGCGGCCCCTGCGAGCGGTGCTGCAATACGAGTCCTTCCGTTGGGCCGATCGTTTCACGAAGCAGCGCAAGCAGTCCATCGACGTCAGCCCGAAGAAGGTCGAGGCGCTGCACGCGATCATCGCCCACTGCCGGGAAAGGCACATCCGCCTCATCCTCTGCATTCCGCCGAATCACGCCGCGTATCTGTCGGTGTTCCGTCTGAAGCACGATCCTGATCCGGGTTTCCGCGCCGATCGTGAAACCTTCAGTCGCGTGATCGCCGAGGAAGCCGCCGCCCATCCTGAAGCTCCAGCGGTGGACCTTTGGGACTTCAACGACTTCCATCCGCTCAATTGCGAGGCCATTCCGCCGATCGACAATCCACGGGCTCCCGTCACCTACTGGGCCGATGGCACCCACGCCCTGCCAACGCTCGGTACGATCATGCTTTCCCGCATGATGGGCTGGCCGGTCGAGGATCCCAAGGGAGCGGACTACGGCCAGAAGCTCGATGTTTCCTCGTTGGAAGCCCGTCAGAAAGCCATCGCAGACGGTTACGAGCGCTACAAGGTCGAGCACCCGGAGGATTTCAAGTGGGTGGAGGAGCACATGGATAAGTTCACACGGGCTGAATCCGAGGATGCGCCGGAGTGAACTACGGGGCCTCCAGTAGTTTCCGGTAGAGTGCCAGCACCTTGTCGGTCATCGCCTCCAGAGTGACTTCGGTGGCAACCAGTTTGAACGACGGTTCGAGGCGGGCATTCAGCCCCGGCAAATCCTCCAACGCGTGCTTCAACCCGCGCTCCAACTCAACGACCGAATACGGCTGCATCAGCGTCTCGTCCGGTAAGAATTCCGCCGCGAATCCGACCCGTGTCGAAATGCAGGGCACCCGCATGTGCAGCGCCTCGGCCAGCGTGTAGGGGCCGCCTTCGTTTCGTGAGGCCACGATGAACAGACCCGCACAGCCCATCAAGCCGACCGCATCATCGCGATGCCCGGCCATCCAGACGCGGTCCTTGAGCGAATGTTTTTCGATCAGAGCCTCCAGCTCCGGGCGCTGCAGTCCCTCACCCACCAGCCAGAGAAAGAACCCCGGCACGCGGGCCATCGCCTCCAGCAAAAGGTCCATGCCCTTCGCAGGCACCAGCCGGCCCACGGTGCAGAATACCGGCTGGCCGTTCTCCGGAAACGGCGGCTTTGTCGCCATCGCCGCCTCCTTCGTCCCCGGCGGCGGTGGCGCGATCGAGTTCCAGATCACGGTGGCTGGCAGCCCTTTCAAGGACTCTCGCACCTGCGCACTGGCCGTGATCCGGGCATCGTAGTCGCGGAACGGGCGGTTGCTCGACTTCGTGTTCTGGATCGTCGCCACCCGCTTGATGCCGGGAAGAAAGCGGCGGATCGAGCGCACCAGCGCCCCGGCCTTGTTGGCGTGGGCGTGGACGATTTGTGGCCGGGTGGAAAGGATATGCTTCCGGAGTTCGAGCAGGTTGAAGGGATTGATCCGGCCCCGGCTCATCCGATGCGGGACAAAGTTCACCTGCGGCGAGAAATGGGGGTGCATCGTCTCGTCCGCCACCACCGACACGGCATGCCCGAGGGCCGCCTGATGGTTCGCCAGCTCGATGACGTTTTTTTCGAGCCCTCCCTTTTCGCCGACGCTGGCCAGCACATGACACACCCGGATCACGGGGTGAAGCTGGGGTTCCAGGGCCCAGCCGCCAAGTTCCAAGGAAAGAAAATCGTCGGAAGTCGTTGGAACTTGATCCCCGCGCCGACGGGAGGCAGGCTTTCCGTCATGAGTTTGTATCGCCGCTTCAAGGACTGGAAAGAGGTCAGCCGCTGGGAGGCCAAGGGCCGTCCATCGCCACCTCCCCATGCCATCAAGCAGCGCGTGCTCCGTGAGTTCAAGGACCGTTACGGCCTTGAGATCCTGGTCGAGACCGGCACCTTCAAGGGCGACATGATGGAGGCGATGAAGAAGGATTTCCGCCAACTCTACTCGATTGAGCTGGCTCCGCATTTCTATGAGCGTGCCATGCAGCGCTTCATCAACGAGCGCCACATCGAGATCCTCCAGGGCGACAGCGGCAAGGTTCTCGAAACTCTCGTTCCGAAGCTCGATGGACCGACCCTCTTCTGGCTCGACGGCCATTATTCCAAGGGCGACACGGCACGCGGCGATGACGACACGCCGATCATGCAGGAGCTCGGCCATATCTTTTCCCGCGCCGATCTGAAATCCGTCATCCTCATCGACGACGCCCGCTGCTTCATGGGCCAGACCGAGCAGGTCTATCCGGCGATTGAAAGTGTCCGCGAGTTCGTGGCGAAACACCGGCCGGATCTCGGCTTCGAGGTCGATACCGACTGCATCCGGCTGGCCCCGAAATCCTGAGCGCCATGGCCGAATCCGTGCGCGCGGACAAGTGGCTGTGGGCAACGCGTTTTTTTAAGACCCGTTCTGCCGCCGCGACCGCCTGCGAGGGCGGAAAGATCAAGCGCCTCGGCCACGCTGTGAAACCTGCCACGGCGCTGCACATCGGCGACCTGCTGGAAGTCCCGTTTTTCGAAGGCCCCGGCACGCGTTCGATCACGATAGTCGGTTTGCTCGACCAGCGGGTCGGAGCCCCGCAGGCCCAGGCTTGCTACGAGGAAACAACGACACCCGAAGTCCTCGAAGCCAACCGCCTCCATCTTCAGGAAAAGCGCGAACGTCTTCTCCGCGAAGGTGACCAAGGCCGCCCCACCAAGCGCAACCGCCGCGAGATCGATCGCCATTTCGGATTCTTCGAGTAAGGCTGTTGTGCGCCGAGCCAAGCAAGGCGCTTCTTGTCAGGTGAAAGACCTGATGTTTCAAAACCTAGCCAGTAGAAACTACCGAGTGTTGCAGTCATGCTAGCTAACCCATTGAAAATTCGCGGGAGGCACCGCGTGAACAA
>JANOBS010000303.1:0-2548 GCA_031411755.1 Luteolibacter sp.
TGGTTTCCCCAGACCGCCACGATGTCCTCGATGACATCCTCCAGCCACACCCGCTCCCCGATGGCGAGATCCGGCGGCACCAGATAGGCCGCGAACGGCGAAGCGAAGCGGTTGGGATAGTAGTGAAAATGCGGAACTACCAACACCCACTCCTCCGATGGAGAATAGCGGAGGTCATACCAAAGTTGGATCTCACCCGTTTCCTGATGCTGATAGATCGCCATCATCGACCTGATTTCCTCGCTGGGGATCACCGGCTTCACCAGCGGGCGGAATCCTTCCTTTGCCGCGAGGTTGATGGCCTTCCGGCGCCTTGCCGTATTGATCACACGCAGTGAATTAGGGTTCTCTTCTGGTTGCCCGAGCATGTTTGAAGCTCCTAATCCCTGTGGAGATCTCCGACGAGCCAAAACGGAGTCGCGACATTTCTATCACGATAACCTGCACTCCCGCCTGACGACAAGAATGTCGCGGCTTCGTAACCTACGCTGGCCTCAAAAACCTTGTGACGGACAGCGGCAATCGCTAACGCATCCCGCATGGGAATTTACGATCGAGACTGGATGCGCCGCCGCGACGTCGGTCCACCCTCGACTTCTCGTCCGGAGCTAAAACCGAGGCTGCCAACCCCACGCGCGGTGGTGGTGCGCTGTGTCATTCTAGCAGCCGTTCTCATCGTGGGGGTGTATTTTTCGACAGGAGCCCTGCGTCAACCTGCTGAGGGCAAGAGGCCCGCTCCAGACGAATCGGAATCCATCCCCGCTCCTAAGCATGAGGCCGTTCCCAAGCCGCCTCACCTCGTGGACCTGAACACCGCCAAGCTGGAGGATCTCCTGGGCATCCCAGACATGAGAGAGAACGTGGCTCTAGCCATCATTCGCATGCGGCCATTCGAAAAGTTAGAGGATCTATTGCGGGTGCCGGGCATCAAGGAAAAGCGATTGGAACTAATGCGCCCCTACCTCACCCTCACTAAAGCCCCGTGAGGCAAGAATCTCTTCAGCCACCGGAAATCCGTAGGCAATCGAAAGCGACTGAGAACGCCTCCCCCCTAACCATCCGGACTGGACGAAGAAATGAAGAGTGCGACTGGAATTTTGCTCTGTGCGGGATGGTTCATGATCACCATCTGGGTCCTGCGGGTCTGCATGAACCGGATGTTTGCCGAGGAGAAGAGGCGGAGCAGGTCACCATTCAAGGAGAAGCTGCTGAGACCGGTGGGAGAATCGCTTCGGTTACGAATCGAAGAGATCCAAAGTGATTTGTTCGAACAGGGATTGATCCTCGCCATCGTCGTCGCCGGAACCGGCGGGGTGCTGTTCTGGCTCCATGCAAACGAATGGCTGACAAGCGTCGTGATCGGATCAGTCGTGGCGGCCGCAGGAGCCCTGCTTGTCCGGTTCCGCTGGAATAAGGTGAAAAAGCTCAGGGAAGATCTACGAAACCATCGCCTGGGATTTGATGGAGAACGCTATGTGGCCGAGAAACTTGGGGAGCTTCTTCTTCAGCAATACCGGATTTACCATGATTTCCTGTTCGACATGAAACCCGGAGGCGAGGCCACAAACTTCAACATCGACCACATCGCGATCGGACCGGCAGGCGTGTTCGCGGTGGAAACCAAGACGTTCCGTCAACCAAGTGCCGAATTGGCAAAAGGCGACAAGAGCCATGAGGTGATTGTCAGGGGCGAATGGATGATCCTTCCGGGCGATCGCAAGACCAAGAAACCGATGGAACAAGCCCGTCGAAACGCACAGGATCTCTCGAAATGGCTGACAGGCTCCGCATCTGAACCAGTGCGGGTGATTCCCGTGGTGGCGATGCCAGGCTGGTTCGTGAGAGACGATGCGAGCGGAGAGGTCAGGGTGCTAAACGCGCTGGCCCTGCCGAAGATGATTCCCAAGCTTGGCAGTGGAAAAGCCCTCACCGAAGACGAGATTCAGCGACTTTCGGATCGTGTGGAGGCACACTGTCGAAATGTGGAGGGAGCTTGAACCCTCGCGGTTCGACTCTAAGGCGTCGCGACATCCCTGTCGCGCCCCCCCCCGCACGGCTCGGGATTGGGAATTTCCTCATCCCGGCCTTCGGGGCTGCCAAGCGAAGTAGGATCGACACTCACTCTCCCCACTTGCCAGCCCTCCCCCGCCCCCCGTAGAACGTCCGTGTGACGTCTGAAAACCCTTCCCGACCCGCGAAACTCCTGGCCGCCAACCGTGGCGAAATCGCGATCCGCATTTTCCGTGCCGCCAACGAACTCGGTCTGCGGACCGTTTCGATCTACGCCGAGGAAGACCGCTTTTCCATCCACCGCTTCAAGGCTGACGAGGCCTACGGGCTGAATCGCGACAAGGGCCCGGTCGGGGCCTACCTCGACGTCGAGGGCATCGTGGCGATGGCGAAATCGAAGGGCGTCACCCTGATCCACCCAGGCTATGGATTTCTCTCGGAAAACGCCGCG
This sequence comes from Luteolibacter sp., assembly GCA_031411755.1. Taxonomy (GTDB): domain Bacteria; phylum Verrucomicrobiota; class Verrucomicrobiia; order Verrucomicrobiales; family Akkermansiaceae; genus Luteolibacter. The sequence continues at coordinate 2,462 of JANOBS010000303.1, forward strand.
TTTGCCCGTGCTTGTGCGCGCGAGGGCATCACCTTCGTCGGACCATCGCCCGAGCTGCTGGAAAACATGGGCGACAAGACCGCCGCC
>JANOBS010000304.1:0-16849 GCA_031411755.1 Luteolibacter sp.
TCACGCCCTTCACGGTGGCGATGTCGGCATCGCTGCACTCGATGAGGCGATAGAGGTTCACCATCTCGTGGTTGAGGCGCTTTTCGAAGAGTCCGTCGACATCGTAAACGTAGGCGACACCGCCGGACATGCCCGCCGCGAAGTTGCGGCCGGTTTCTCCGAGGACGATCACCTGGCCGCCGGTCATGAATTCGCAGCCGTGGTCGCCGACGCCTTCGACGATGGCGTGGGCTCCGGAGTTGCGGACGCAGAAGCGTTCACCGGCGATGCCGTTGAAGTAGGCCTCGCCACTGGTTGCGCCGTAGAGGGCAACGTTGCCGATGATGATGTTCTGCTCGGGCTTGAAGCGGGCGTCTTTCGGTGGATGGATGATGATCTTCGCACCCGACAGGCCCTTGCCGACGTAGTCGTTGGCATCGCCTTCGAGACGGAAGGTCATACCCGGAGGTGTGAACGCACCGAGCGACTGACCGGCACTGCCAATGAACTTGAGGTCGATGGTGTCCTCGGGCAGTCCCTTGGAGCCATACTTGCGAGAGATCTCGCTGCCGGTGATCGTGCCGACCACGCGGTTGACGTTGATAATCGGCAACTCGGCCGTGACCTTCTCGCCGCGCTCGATGGCCGGGGCGCAGATCGCGAGCAGATGGGTGTTGTCGAGGGCTGCGGCAAGGCCGTGGTCCTGATCGATCTGGTGGTAAGCACCGACGCTGTCGCCGACATCCGGCTTGTGGAAGATGCTGGTGAGATCGACGCCCTTGGCCTTCCAATGTGAGGTGGCCTCGTTGGTGTCGAGGCACTCCACCTTGCCGACCATTTCATTGATCGTGCGGAAGCCAAGCTCGGCCATGATCTCCCGAAGCTCCATGGCGATGATGGTCATGAAGTTCACAACATGCTCCGGCTTGCCTTCGAAGTTCTTGCGAAGCTCCGGGTCCTGGGTGGCGATGCCGACCGGGCAGGTGTTCTTCTGGCAAACGCGCATCATCAAGCAGCCAACCGTCACGAGTGGCGCAGTGGCGAAGCCGTATTCCTCGGCACCGAGCAGGGTGGCGATGGCAACGTCGCGGCCGGTCTTAAGTTGGCCGTCGGTCTCGACGACCACGCGGCTGCGAAGGTCGTTGAGGAGAAGGATCTGGTTGGTCTCCGCAAGGCCGAGTTCCCAGGGGGCTCCGGCGTTGAAGATCGAAGAGGAAGGTGAGGCACCCGTGCCACCGTCATGACCGGCGATCAGGATGACGTCGGCATGGGCCTTCGCGACTCCGGCGGCGATCGTCCCGACTCCGACTTCCGCCACGAGCTTCACGTTGATGCGGGCGCGTGGGTTGGTATTCTTGTGGTCGTGGATGAGTTCCGAGAGGTCCTCGATCGAGTAGTTGTCGTGGTGCGGAGGAGGGGAAACGAGTCCCACGCCCGGAGTCGAGTAGCGGACCTTGGCGATCCAAGGATAGACCTTGGAGCCGGGAAGTTCGCCACCTTCGCCGGGCTTCGCGCCCTGCGAGATCTTGATCTGGATTTCGTCGGCGTTGACGAGGTATTCGCCGGTGACGCCGAAGCGGCCGGAGGCGACCTGCTTGATGGCGGAGCGCTTGCTGTCGCCGTTCGCCATCGGGACAAAACGGGAAGGATCCTCGCCGCCTTCGCCCGTGTTCGACTTGCCGCCGATCCGGTTCATCGCGATGGCGAGGGTTTCGTGGGCTTCCTGTGAGATCGAGCCATAGGACATGGCCCCCGTCTTGAAGCGCTTGGTGATCTGCTCGACGGTCTCGACCTCCTCAAGCGGCACCGGCTTGCGGTTGCTCTTGAACTTCATCAGGCCGCGAAGCGTGGAGAGGTTCTCGCTCTGATCGTTCACCTTCTTCGCATACTGCTTGAAGATGTCGTAGCTGCCGGTGCGGGTCGACTTCTGAAGGAGGTGGATGGTTTCCGGATTGAAGAGGTGGAACTCTCCATCGCTGCGCCACTGATAGACACCGCCGGTGTCGAGCGCGGCTTCTTCAGAATCGATGTGACGATCCGGGAACGCCTCGCGATGACGGATGAGCGCCTCTTCAGCGATCTGATCGAGATCGGAGCCTTCGCAACGGCTGGAGGTGCCGCAGAAGAACTTGTTCACGAGGTCGGTGCTGAGACCGATGGTTTCGAAAATCTGCGCGCCGCGGTAGGAGGCAACGGTCGAGATGCCCATCTTCGCCATCGTCTTGACGACGCCCTTGATCGAGCCCTTGAGGAAGTTGTAAACCGACTTGTCGAAGTCGATGGCGAGCATGTCGTCGGCGATCATCTTGTGCATGCACTCGAAGGCCATGTAGGGATTGATCACGTCAGCACCGAAGCCGATTAGGGTCGAGAAATGGTGAACCTCGCGGGCTTCGCCGGTTTCCAGGATGATCGAGACCAGCGTGCGGGTGCCCTTACCAACGAGGTAGTGGTGGAGGCCGCCCATCAGCATGAGGGTCGGGATCGCCGCGTGGGTCTTGTCGATGTTGCGGTCGGAAAGGATCAGCAGGTTGCAGCCGTCGGCAATCGCCTGGTCGGCCTTTGCGCAGACGGCATCGAAGGCCTTGTCGAGGCCATCACCACCCTTGTCGGTGGGGAAGAGAGCATCGATCGTCATGGACTTGAAGCCATCGATCGTGATCTCGCGGAGCTGGGCCAGCGCCTTGTTGTCGATCAGCGGGCTGTCGAGGCGGATCATGCGGCAGCTCTTTGGTCCGGGGGCGAGCAGGTTGCCCTCGGAGCCGATGAAGGTTTCCGTGGAGGTCACGAGTTCCTCGCGGATGCAGTCGAGCGCCGGGTTCGTGACTTGGGCAAAGATCTGCTTGAAATAATGATAGAGGTGCTTCGGCTTGCTGGAGAGCACGGCAAGCGGGGTGTCGTTGCCCATCGACGAGATCGGTTGGACTCCCGTGGAAGCCGTTGGTCCGAGCAGCATTCGGAGGTCCTCGTAGGTGTAACCAAAGGCAAGCTGGCGCTCGACGATGCGGCTTTCCTCGACGGTCTTCGCCTCCTTGGCGGCAGGAAGATCCTTCAGCGTGATGCGGTTTTCAGCGAGCCACTGCTTGTAGGGCTTCGCGGAATAGACGCGCTTCTTGACCTCTTCATCAGGGACAATGCGGCCTTCCTTCATGTCCACGAGGAACATGCGGCCGGGGCGCAGGCGGCCCTTTTCAATGATCGTCTTCGGATCGAGGTCGGGCACGACGCCGACTTCGGACGCCATGATGACGAGGTCATCGTCGGTGACGTAATAGCGGCTCGGGCGCAGGCCATTGCGGTCGAGCACGGCACCGATCTGCTGGCCATCGGAGAAGGTGATCGAGGCCGGACCATCCCATGGCTCCATCATGCAGGCATGGTATTCGTAGAAGGCCTTCTTCTCCTCATCCATCATCGTGTGACGTTCCCAAGGCTCCGGGATCATCATCATCATCGCGTGGACGAGGTCGTAGCCACCGTAGTGCATGAACTCGAGGGCATTGTCGAAACGCGCGGAGTCCGAACCGTCTTCGTTGATGATCGGGAACAGGTTCTCAATCTCCGTGCCGAACAGGTCCGACTGGCAGAGTGCCTGACGGGCCTTCATGAAGTTGGCGTTGCCCATGACCGTGTTGATCTCGCCGTTGTGGGCGATGAAGCGGTTGGGATGAGCGCGCGACCAGCTCGGGAAGGTGTTGGTCGAGAAGCGGGTGTGCATCAGCGCCAGAGCCGACTCGAAGTCCGGGTCGTGGAGGTCCGGGAAATAAGTCGAGAGCTGGCAAGGCGTCAGCATGCCTTTATACACCATCGTCCGAGCGGAAAGTCCGGTCACGTAGTGATAGTCGGCTCCGGGGAAGGTGTTGCCCTTGTTTCCGTGGACGTCGCGGAACTGGTTCGGAATCTCATTCCTGCGAATCCAAGCACCGACGCGCTTGCGGATGACGTAGTGCTTCCGCTCGAAGGCCATCGGGTCGGTGATGTCGTCGCTCTTTCCGATGAACACCTGCTTGATGTTCGGCTCGTAGCGGCCGGAGGTCTTGCCGAGGATTTCGCTGTTCACCGGCACCGTGCGCCAGCCGAGGAACTTCTGTCCTTCGTCACGAATGACGAGTTCGAAGACCTGCATCGCCACCTCACGAACGGAGGCTTCAGGAGAAAAGAAGATACACCCTGAGCCATAGTCGCCTTCCGGTGGCAGCTCGACGCCCTTCTTTGCCATTTCGCGACGTAGGAACTTGTCCGGCATCTGGACGAAAATTCCGGCACCGTCACCCGTGGCGGGGTCCGAGCCACTGGCTCCACGATGGTCCATGTGCTCGTTCATCGTCAGGGTCTTGACGATGATGTCGTGGGAGCGCTTGCCTTTAAGATGAGCGATGAATCCAACGCCGCAGGCGTCCTTTTCACGAGAGGGGTGCCAGAGGCCTTGGGGTTCAGGCCAGCCAAAAGGAGACTTCTGCGGGGATGACATGGATTTGAGTGGAAGGTCGATGGAAAATAGGGGTGCAGGACGGCTATTCAAGGTCGCTGCTCGAAATCTGATCGCAAAAATCGACCGCTTTTACCGGAACAAGTGGTCGGATGTTGGCATGGGGATCAAAACCGGGCCAGAAACGAGGAAACCTAAGGGGCGGGGAGGATTCCTTTCCGGGACCTCCCGATCAAGTCTTGATTCATGAGAAACCTTTCTTACTGGGGCTGATCCACACTCCGAAGCTGGATGTCGCTGATCTCAACGTGCGCCGGGGCCTCCAGGATCGACAGAACGCTTCTCGCAACATCCTCTGCACCAAGCATTTTCATGTGGGCTCTGATGCTTTTCAGTGTCTCCTCACGGCCCAGGAAATAGGTTTCCAACAGTGGCGTGTCGACGAATCCCGGCGAGACACAGGCCACCTGAACCTTGGATCCTGCTGCTTTCAGCTCCATACGCAGGGCGTCGGTGATGGCTCGGACGGCGAATTTCGTCGGCGAGTAAAACCCACCGGTCGGAGGCACCCGATGCCCGCTCATCGAGGAAATATTCACAATCCGCCCGCCTTGGGCCGGGAAATGGCGCAGGGAAAGCTGCGAGCAATAGGCGAGGGCCGCCACATTGACGCGCCACATTTCTTCCCAGTCGGCGGGGTTTCCGTCGGAAATGCGGGCCAGGTGGGCGACCCCGGCGGAGTTCACCAAGGCATCGATCCGGCCCAAATTCTGGAACACTGCGAGGATGTCTTCATGACGGGTGAGGTCTGCCTGGATGGGGAAGACCTCCTCGGGAAGCGCGGAGGGACGTCGGGTCACGCCGAGGACATTCGCCCCGCGCTCAATCAGGAGTTCGCAAAGTGATCGGCCGATTCCGCTGGAAGCGCCGGTGACGAGGATGGTTTTACCTTGGACGGGGGACATGGAGTTCAGGAAGGCTGCGCCCCATCCGTGGATTCGAACAGTTGTCCGATGTCCGGAAGGTCGGCGGCGGAGTGTGCCGGTTGTGCGGCCACGATCCTGCCATTTTTAAGGAGAAATGCACCAGGCATTTGCAGGCCATCTCCCGCAAGGTGGCCAACCCCGCAGCCCTTGAAGACCGCGATCGCTCCCCGCCACCACACACGTGGCCCGAACAGCTCCAGAAAACCACCTTTTCCGAGTCCGAAGGCCCGGTAAAGTTCGCAACGCGGATCGGCGATACGGGCGACTCCACTGCGCTCGCCGAGGTAGGTGGTTTCCCTGCCGTTCTGGAGCATGTGGACCAGCACTAGGCGGGATCCGCGTTCATTGGCCTCGGACTGAAGGCTCTGCAGTCCGCGCAGGATCTGTCGGGTAAAGGTGCAGCCGAAGTGGCGGAGAAAGACGAGCACCAGCGTTTGATCGCGGGATGCCTCGGCGAGGGTTTCACCTGAGGAAAGCGAGTAGTCGCTCGAGGCCTCATCGATGGTCAGCGGCGTTTGCCGAGTCGGACGAATCCCGATGTGCGCCCGGACCGTCGCCCAAAGGATCATCGCCAACGGCACCCACCAGATCAGATCGTCAACGGCCAGAATCCAGCAGGCCCGCTGGGGAATCTCCCCATTCACGAACGCCATCACACCGCCGCCGATCGTGAGCGAGGACTTCAGAAAGGCCGCCAGCACCACCGGCCAGTGCTTCACAGGCGAGCGCGCCGCCACCAGCAGCCCGACTCCCAGTGCGGCGGAAATGAGCCCCACTGCCCGCCACAGCATCGGATGGTTCGGCCGCTCGATCCCCGACCAGTCGAACCATTGATAGGGCCAGGCATTCGCCCAGATTCCGAACGCCAGATGATAGAGGCCGGCCAGCACCAACGCCGTTCTCATCCAACGTGGCGTGTCGCAGAATCCATCCCGGCAATCAAAAGGCATGACGGATCCTAGACGGCATTTCGCAACGTGCAACCGGCACGGCGGGGGAAAGTGAATCGATTCAGGAGACTGAAAATTTCACGTCAGCTTCATCCAATCCTTGAACGACGGATTCAGCTTTTGGAAATGAGCTCTTCCACCCCAAAGCAGGATTCATCCAAGCCCTCCTTCGTGAATCGCCGGAGCATGCTGCGACTGCTCGCCGCCGGAACCATCGGGTCGCTGGTCGAGGGCTTTGCGATCGAGCCAGCGTGCCTGTCCGTCACCCGGCGCGACGTGACGTGCCGACAACTGCCGTCCGGACTCGATGGTCTGAAGGTCGCCCTGCTGGCCGACTTCCATTTCCGTCCCGATCAGGACGCGGATCTCATGGACAAGGTGGTGGAGCGGGTGACGGTCGAAAAACCGGACCTCATCATGCTCGGCGGCGACTACATGAGTGGCGATCCCCGCGTCGTGGCACCCATGCTGAAGCAGCTTGAGAAACTGCAGTCCACGCAGGGTGTCTTCGCGGTCATGGGAAATCACGACGGCTGGTCGGGAAGCCGATCGGTGGTGCGACGGCAGTTCGAGAAGGCCGGAATCTCGTTCATGATCAACCAGCACAGCCTTTTGAATATCCGCGGTGAAACGCTTGCCGTCGCCGGAACTGACTATGTCTGGCTCGGCAAGCCGGATCCCGCCGCCACGATTGGAAAGATCCCCGGCAAGGTCCCGGTCGTCGCCCTGGTGCACGAGCCCGACTACTTCGATACGATGATCTCCCAGCGCGAAGTCATGTTGCAACTGTCGGGCCACAGCCATGGTGGGCAATGCCAGATCCCGATCATCGGCTACGCTCCCAAGACCGTGAAATACGGCACCAAATACCTCGAAGGCCATTTCGCGAGCGGGGACTCCAATCTCTTCGTCACGCGAGGCGTTGGCACCACGGGGCCAAGGGTCCGCTTCGCATGCCCACCGGAGTTGGCGATTCTGAAACTACGGGTGTCGGATATCAGTGTGTAAGAGCTTGGAGGGAAATCACTCACTTCACCGCCGCCGGGATCGAGGCTGCTTCGTGCTTCTCTTCGGCGGCTTCGAGGGCGGCGCGTTCCTTGGCGATGACGCGGATGAATTTTCCGGAGACGTGCGACCAATCGGCCAGCAAGGCCTTCGCCCGTGGGCTTCCGGTCTTGGCGGCGTGAGCCTCGATCAGGCCCTTCAGCTCCTCGAGGTCCGACTTTCGAACCAGCGGCAGGGCCACGACCATCTCGGTGTTGATGCGCGAGAAGGCGCGATCGTCGATGTCGTAAATGTAGGCCGTACCACCGGACATGCCAGCGCCGAAGTTCTTGCCGGTCTTGCCGAGGATGACGACGGTGCCGTTGGTCATGTATTCGCAACCGTGGTCGCCGCAGCCTTCGATGACGACGGTGGCACCCGAGTTGCGGACGCCGAAACGTTCACCCGCCCGACCATTGAAGAAGGCCTTTCCACCGGTCGCCCCGTAGAAGCAGGTGTTGCCCGCGATGGTGTTGTTGGCGGCTTCAAACTTCGCGTCGTCGGACACGCGGATGATGATCTCACCATCGGCCATGCCCTTGCCGACGTAGTCGTTTGCTTCGCCGATGAGTTCAAGTTTCACACCCTCCACCAGGAAACAACCGAACGACTGGCCCGCCGTGCCAAGGCAGGTGATGTGGATCGATCCGGCGGGAAGGCCACGGTCTCCATAGACCTCGGCGATGCGTCCACTGAGACGCGTGCCGATGTTGCGGTCGGTGTTGAGGACGTCGTAGCCAAGCTCCACGGTCGCGCGGTCGGGCAGTGTCAGTAGCGCCTGGGCAACTTCTGGTGAATCCGCTTCAGGCCCATACTCGGCCTGTGGGGCAGGGGTCTTGCCGGTGATCGCTTTGACGAGATCGGAAAGGATCGTGAGGTCGAGCGCGGGCTTCGCAATGCCGTCGTTGCGATCCTGCGTGCAGATGCGGGGAGCGGCGGCACCGGCGGGCAGGGCGGAGGTCACGTCCTTGAGAATCGGGGAAAGGTCGAGCGAGTTGGCCTTCGGATGATTCGGGATCTCGCGCTGCTTCAGATACTGCGGATGGCCGATGAGTTCATCCATCGTCTTCACGCCAAGATCCGCCATCACCTGACGGGCCTCCTGCGCGACACCGGTGAAGAAGTTGATCACCATTTCCGGCGTGCCCTTGAACTTGGCGCGGAACTTCGGATCGGTCGTGGCGATCCCGACCGGGCAGTTGTTGAGGTGGCACTTGCGGACGTAAACACAGCCCATGGCGATCATCGCGATCGTGCCGAAGTTGAACTGCTCGGCCCCGAGGATGGCGGCGATCACGACGTCACGACCGGTGCGAAGACCGCCGTCGGTGCGGACGATCACGCGGTTGCGAAGGTTGTTGAGAAGCAGCGTCTGCTGGGCTTCTGCAAGACCGAGTTCCCAAGACGATCCCGCGTGCTTGGTCGAGGAGAGCGGGGAGGCTCCGGTGCCGCCTTCGTGACCGGAGATCAGGATGTTATCGGCCGAGGCCTTCGCCACGCCAGCGGCCACCGTGCCGACACCAGACTCAGCTACGAGCTTCACCGTAATTCGAGCGCGCGGATTCACTTCCTTGAGATCGTGGATCAACTGCGCGAGGTCCTCGATGCTGTAGATGTCGTGGTGCGGCGGCGGGGAAATCAACTGCACTCCCGGCTGGGTGTTGCGGAGCCGGGCGATCAGTGCGTTTACCTTGTGACCGGGCAACTGGCCGCCTTCGCCGGGCTTCGCACCCTGGGCCATTTTGATTTCCAACTCGCCTGCATTCACGAGGTAGTTCGCCGAAACGCCGAAGCGTCCCGAGGCGATCTGCTTGATGTAGGAGCGGGCGGAGTCGCCGTTCGGGTAAGGCTTGAAGCGAACCGGGTCCTCGCCGCCCTCGCCGGAGTCCGACTTTCCGCCGATGCGGTTCATCGCGATCGCGAGGGTCTCGTGGGCTTCCGGAGAAAGCGCGCCAAGCGACATGGCGGCCGTGGTGAAGCGCTTGCGGATCGACTCCACGGACTCGACCTCATCAATGGGGATGGCACCACTTGCTACAGGAACGAATTCGAAAAGGTCCTTGATCGCGACGGGTGAGGTTTCAAGCGTGAGCTTCACATACTCGTCGTAGTCCTCGGACTTGCCCGACTTCACGAAGGTGTGGAAATTCTTGATCACTTCGGTGGTCAGCGCATGGCGTTCACCAGCCTTGCGGTAACGGTTGTAGCCGGGGTCGCCGAGATTGAGCGTTTCTCCGGCAGGCACTTCGGAAAGAAAGGCTGCCATGTGGCGGATCAGGGATTCTTGAGCAATCTGCTCGAAGCCAATTCCTCCGATCTTTGAAGAGACTCCGGTGAAGGCAAAGTCGATCACGTCGTGACCGATGCCGACCGCCTCGAAAGTCTGCGCGCCCTGATACGAGTTGAGCACGCTGATGCCCATCTTCGACATGATCTTCAGCAGGCCCTTTTCGAGTGCCTTCCGATACTGGGTCATCGCTTTTTCGGGCGTGGTGTCCGACTTGCCGGTCTTCGCGATTTCTTGAGCGACGAGCTGGCGCACCGTGGCATAGCCGAGATACGGGCAAACGGCCGTGGCTCCGAAGCCGAAGCAACAGGCAACCTGATGCACATCGCGGGCTTCGCCGGTCTCGATCACAACGGACGCACGGAGACGCTTGCGAACGCGGTTGAGGTGATGGTGCACGGTGCCGATCGCCAGCGCGCTCGGGATCGGAACGCGCAAGGAGGAGGTACCGCGATCGGAAAGGATGAGGATGTTGAAGCCCTCGTCGACCGCTCTCTCAGCTTCCGCACAGAGTTCATCGAGACGCGGTTTCAGGCCGGAAGTGCCTGAACTGGCGGGCCAGGTGAGGTCGAGCACCTTCGCTGGATACCCATGAACGCCAAGGTGCTTGATCTTTTCGAGCTCGTGCTCGAACAGGATGGCGGATGCCAGGTTGATGATGCGACAGTGCTCGGGCGTTTCCGCCAGGAGGTTCCGCTCCGGCCCGAGGCCAGCGGAGATCGACATCACCGCCCACTCGCGGATCGGATCGATCGGTGGATTGGTGACTTGGGCAAAGAGTTGCTTGAAGTAGGTGTAGAGCAGGCGTGGATAGTGCGAAAGTACGGCGAGTGGCGTATCATCGCCCATCGAGAACACCGCTTCTTGAGAGCCCTTCATCATCGGCGGAAACACCATCTCCAGCTCCTCGCTGGAAATGCCGTGAGCCACCTGCTGGCGGGAAAGCTCCAGCGGCGAGTAGTCGATGTCGGGCGTGTGCGCTTCAGGCGAAACGAACTTTCGAAGCTCCAATCGACCTTCGTCGACCCAGCGGCCATAAGGTTGCTTGCTGGCGAGTTCCTCCTTGATCTCGCGATCGTATTTGAGGTCACCGGTGACCGTGTTGGCGGAGAGCATCTGTCCGGGTCCGAGGCGACCCTTGCGGACGACCGTCGAATCATCGATCACCACCGCGCCTGCTTCGGAGCCGATGTAGAGCAGCCCGCCATCGGTGAGCTTGTAGCGCGAGGGGCGGAGCCCATTGCGATCGAGCGACGCACAGAGCTTGGTGCCGTCGGTGTAAACCAGACCCGCCGGTCCATCCCACGGCTCGGAGAATGAACGGATGTATTGGTAAAAGGCGCGGACGTTCTCGGAAATCTCCTCGTCGTTCCGATACGCGGGCGGCACCAGCATGCACATCGCATGCTCCAGCGGGCGACCGGACAGCACCAGCAGTTCCAAAGCGTGGTCGAGCGAGGCCGAGTCCGATTCACCGTGACGGATCAGATCCTTCACCAGATCGATTTCATCGCCCCAGACTTCGGATTCGAAGAACTCCTCACGGGAGGTCATCCAGTTGCGGTTGCCCTCGACGGTGTTGATTTCCCCGTTGTGGCACATCATCCGGAACGGCTGACCGAGCGGCCAAGCGGGGAAGGTGTTGGTCGAGAATCGCTGATGGTAGAGCGAGATCGCGACCTCGTAGTCCGAGTTCTGGAGGTCGAGGTAGAAGCCCCGCAGCGCGGCGGGCATCGCCAGAGCCTTGTAGGAAATCAGGCGGCTGGAAAACGACGGGATGTAGAACGGAATGAACTGCTTCGTGAGCTTCTCGATTTCGCGACGGCAGAGGTAGAGCTGGCGCTCGAAGTGATCCGCCTCGCAACCTGCAGGCTTCAGCATGAGCAGGTGCTCGATGTGCGGACGCGTGCTCGCGGCCAGTTTTCCCAGAGCATCGAGATCCACCGGCACCTCGCGCCAGCCAAGGATCGAGATGCCGCGCTTGCTGGTGACCGCAGTGACGATCGACTTGATCTCGTCGATCGCCTTCGAGTTCTCGTTCGGAAAAAAGAACACGCCGACCGCGAGATCGGAGTCGCTCGCGAGCGTGTGGCCGAGAGCCGCCGCCGCCTTGCGGAACAGCGGGAAGGGGATCTGGGTCAGCACGCCCGAGCCGTCGCCGGTCTTCATGTCGGCATCCACCGCGCCGCGATGGGTCATGTTGCACACCGAGGTCAGGGCGAAATCGATCACCTGATGGGACTTCTTTCCATTCAGCAAGGCGATTGCCCCCATGCCGCAGTTGTCGTGTTCCTGGGAAAGCTGGTGAAGGGAACCTGGGGCCAGCGGCGTGCTCGGGTGGTAAAACGGATTCATTGAGGCATTCAAAATCAGCAACTTGAGTCGGACAGGGAGCCGCCATCCCGAAGCGAAGAAACGACTTCCCGTCTCGGGCGGGCAATGAACCGCAGGACCGCCAGACTGCCAAGCAGGATCTATGCCCGGTCGTCAGGACCTCCCCGCACTATTCAGCAGAAGTAACGGCATCTTCCGCTTCCACGGCAGGTGCCGCCAGAATGCCTCGCTCCACCAGAAACCGATCCGCCGCTCCCACCGTCAGTTCGAAGTGCACGTGGCTGACGTTGAAATTGAAGAAGCTGTGATCGGCCCTCTCAAAGTCCACCAGCTCGCAAAGATTTCCGCGCCACTTGAGCCTGCGGGCGAACTTCTGCGCCTCGGCAAGCGGAGTCACTCGGTCGTTCTTGCCATGGAACAGGATCATCGGCGGCAGCTTGCGGCGCACCTGGCTGCTTGGGCTCAGCTTCTTTGCACTCTTGCTGTCCGGAAACTTCGAGGCCATCTGGCCCTTTGGCGTTGTGTTCAGCAGCGCGCTGAAAAGCACCACTGCCTGCGCCCGACACTCGACGCCATCGCCTGACGGCATCTCCTTGTCCTTCGGCATTGAGGTCAGCAGGGCCAGCCAGGCACCGCCACCCGCACCACCGACGACAATCTTCTTAGGGTCGATCCCGAGCTCCGCTGCATTCCTCCGGATCCAACGGAGCAACTCGCGGGCGTCTTCGAGCGCCTCCAGCGGTCCGGTCCCGTTCTTCGAGGAGAGCCGTGTTTCCGCCGCCACTGCTACCGCGCCACGACTGGCGAAGTGCAGGCAATGTGGAACGAACTGCGTCGGCATCGCACTGTCCCAGAATCCATCATGGAAAAACACCACCACCGGGCGGTCCCTGAGGCATTCCAGTTCATCCGGCGGAAAGAAAAAATGCGCCTGAACCTCACCCTGAGGCGTCTGGCGATAGATGTGGACCTGCCCATCCTTTAGGATCTCCTTGTCCCTTGCCTCGCCGATCGGCGCCACTTTTTGCAGAATGCTACTCATGCGGAATCGCCCCCGAACGAATCGGCGGTGGGATTCCTTGTTGTCCTCGGGCCCACTTTGTCCAATCGTTTTGTTCGTGAACCCCTCGATTTCCTCCCTTTTCGCCGCAGTCGCCCTGATCTGTCCCGCACTCGGACAGGCGGAACTCCGCGCCCCGCTTGAGAAAACCTACGGGCTCTGGCGCGAGGCGATGCTGAAGGGCGATGTCCGCACCTGGCAGGGCGTCACCGCCCGCTACCGGCAAGTCGAGATCCAGAACCGCCTTGGTGCCGAAAGACGAGCCTTTCCGGCCGGAGTTTTCCAACTCCCTGCTCCGCCCCCTTCGATCCAGGGACTGAAGTTCCTTGAGTCGAACGCCAAGGGCGCCACCGCCAAGGCTTCCTACTTTGGAAAGATCGACTTCGGAGTCGAGGGAGCTGACCCCACCGAGAACCTGATCGTGCTTTCCTTCCTCCAGGAAGGCGGAACGTGGCGTTATGATCGCGCGGATTTCATCAACCTCGCGGTCCTTCCAGAGGTTCGGAAAGAACTTGCTGCGGGAAATCTCCGCTATCTGGAAGAGACACCGGAAGCACGACCGTCCGGAGTCGTTCCATTCGTGCCCGCCGTCGCCCCCGTCGCGAAATACATCGCCAAGGTCTACGTCTTCTGCCCCGGCCGCGAGGTGAAGGTCCAGGTCAACAAGATCAGCCATCACACCTTCGCCAACGCCAAGGAAGCGGAAGTCATCGTCGGCGGTGGAATCGATGGTCCGAACGAGGTCCAGTTCGCCGTGAAAAAGCTCGAGGGAGGCACCGCGAAGGAGGCCATGACCATCCGTGTTTATCTCATGTCCGAGGTCGCAGGAGTTCAACCCATCAAGGCCTTCGAATACCAGGTGGAGCCCAGCGGCGTGGTCGTCCCTTTTGCCACCAAGACCTTCAACGTCGACGCCGCAATGGTTGCGAAGCTGAAGGGGAAGTGAGGTTCATTGGAAGTGAATGGCGCAATTTACCTGAATTTGGGCTGTTCGATGAAGAGCGTTCAGTCGGCCCCGGGAGAGCTTGCGATCTTATCGAAACAAGTCACAGATGAGGCTGCGCGAACCATCGGGACGCACCAGCCAGAATCCCTTGTAGTCGGCATTTTCCTTCGCGGGCTTTTTCGTCGGTTCGTTGCAGTAAACCTGCCAGTAAACCGCATAGGGGCAACCGAAGCGCTGCGCCTCCTTTAGCAGTTCGGAGGTTCGTTCAAAGGCCTTCTGGGGAGTTGCCTCGGATTCAGGGAAGCCAAACTCACCGACGTAGACCCCATGCTGTCCGAAGGGTTCGGTCAGCCGCTTGTGCTTTGCAATGAAGGCCAAAGCCTCGGCGAACTGCCCGGGTGAATCCTTGGTGTCCCAGGCCGAGTAGGATGCCAAATCCACGGGCACATTGGGCAGGACATCCGTGGTGACGCTGGGAGCACTCTGGATCTGCGCCTGCCTGACAAGGTTCACCTCACAGGCGTGGAAGACCCGTGGGCCTTTGACTTCAAACTCTGCCCTTGCGCGGACGACCCCACGTTGCCTCGCGGCCAACCAGCGGATCATCGCCTCCGTTGCCACTGGCGTCGGTTTGGTCGCCGGGTCGAAGCTTCCACGCAGGGCCCAATCACCTTCCCAATTCTGAAGGATGAAGGTCTTGTGGGTTTGAGAGTATGTCCTGAGCAAGTGGCGTGTCAGGGCCGCGAAGCAATCCTCCTCAGCCTGCTCATCGTCCTTGCTGAGGCCCTCACGCCAATAAGCCGCAGGGCGACCGGGGCGGAACGCGGTGAGGATGAAGGTCTCGAAATCCTTTTCAAACAGGCTGCGATAGTAGGGAGTGCCTGCCAGCCCATCGAGTGTCGTCACGGCAGGCCAATTCGAGTGAAAGGGATAAAGCTTGGGAGAGGGATTGTCCGTATCGAGACTCAGGCTGACCTTGATGCATTTCGCACCGATCGCGCGCGCCGTTCCGGCTCCCTCATTCAGGTAGTCAGTCTCGGAAAACGAATAGAGCCCTCCAATATGCGCAACACCCAGTTGGGTTCTGGAATCCGGACGCGATTCCTGGGCTGAACCCGGAATCAACAGCGAGATCAGGATGCCAAGGGAGAATGGAAGTCGCATAGACTTGAGGGAGGGATCAATCAAGTCAGCCTGCAGGCGTTACTAGGAACTTAGTGACAAAGCTCACAGGCCAGCCGGATCGCGCGGATCATCGAACTCGGATCCGCCTGGTCCTTTCCGGCGATTCCGAAGGCGGTGCCGTGATCGGGGCTGGTACGGGGTTTCGGCAGGCCGAGGGTGACGTTCACCGCCGTGTCGAAATCGAGCAGCTTCAGGGGGATCAAGCCCTGATCGTGGTACATCGCCAGCACGCCGTCGAACTGTCCGCGGGAGGCATCGCGAAAGATCGCATCGGGGACCCCGGGGCCGGTGAAGTGGGCGAGTCCGGTCGCGTTCAGTGCCTCGATCGCCGGCGAAATGATCCGGATTTCCTCATCGCCGAAGGCCCCTTGTTCGCCAGCGTGGGGGTTCAGACCCGCCACTGCGATGCGTGGAAGTGCGCCACTTTTCCGGGCGAGGAAGCGGGCAAGCAAGCAGCCGGTTTTCACGATCGACTCGACCGTCAGAAGGCCGGGAACGGCGGACAAGGGCACATGGATGGTGGCAAGCGCGACGGTCAACGTGTCGCCACTCAAGCACATTCCAAAGTCACGAACTCCGAAGGCATCCGCGAAAAACTCCGTTTGTCCCGGGAATGTAAAACCCACGCTCTGAAGCTGGTTTTTCGAAACCGGAGCCGTCACCACCGCGTCGGCCCGGCCATCGAGAAGTCTCGCTGCGGCTTCCTGCAATGCCTGAAGGGATGCGACTGCCGAACGGTGATCCGGCCTTCCTGGAATCCCTGCGGCCTCGTCGCCGATGATCTCGAACTGAAAGCCCGAAGGTAGTTGGTCGGACGCGAGCGCCTTGCGGACCACCTCCGGCCCGATTCCGGCCGGATCCCCCAGTGTGATGGCGATGGTCGGCACTGGCTTCGGTCACATCTGTCGCTTGATCATCGCCCGCTTGCGCTTGGCTTCGATCCAGCGCTTGTATTCGCCTTCAGTCTTCTTCCGGCGAACGCGGTCCTCCACCATTTCACGGACCTTTTTGTCGGACAAAGGTGGCGCAGGACCGAGGTCCTTCTTGGTGACCTTCAAGACGGTAAAGCCCAGGGGATCTTCGAGTGGTCCGATGAGCTTGCCGATTTCTGCCTCGAAAAGGATGGAGGCGAACTCAGGGGAAAGGTCGGTCCGTGGCACATTTTCCTGAACGCCGCCACTTTCGGAAAAGGCATCCTTGGAGTTGGTCTTGGCGAGCTCGGCGAAATCCTTTCCCTCCTGGATCTGCTTCAGCAGGCTCTCGGCGATCGCAAGCTGCGTCTCCGGAGTCGCCACCGGGTTGGCGGCATCCGTGCGCGGGATGAAGATTTTCTGGAACGAAATGACGTCCTTCGAGGTGTCCCGAAGGGTGCTCTTGATCTCGGCGTATTCCTTCTGGATCTCGTTCGGCAGCGGAGGTGGGGCGTCCGAGAAGTGTTTGGCACGCATCGCCTGCACCACGAGCTTGTCCGAGGTCATCGTGCGGTAGCCGTCCATGGTCAGGCGGTTCTTCTTCAGCTCCTCGAGGAACTTGGCCTCGTTGCCGTTGTAGAGCTCGCGGATCTGGCGATCGACCTCCTCGTCGATCACGTTCGGCTTCATGGTGGCTCCGAGTTGCTTGAATTCGTCCATGATGATTTCACGGTCGAT
>JANOBS010000305.1:0-7583 GCA_031411755.1 Luteolibacter sp.
TGCCGACCGCACCTACTTCATCCAAGCCTCTCCCGACCTCCTCGACTGGACTTGGGCCCCCAACATCGAATCCGGCCTCGACGGCCCCATGTCCTACGAAGTCGATGGCCCCGTGGCCGCAGGCTTCTTCCGCCTCCAATACACCGACCAAACCGCCCAAGACCCCGACTCCGCTGACTTCGACGACGACGGCCTCTCCAACAACTTCGAACTCACCCCACGCCCCCGTCCCGGCGGCATCATCGGCTTCAGCGGCCTTAACCCCAACATCCAGACCAGTCCCCTCAAAAAGGACACAGATGCAGACGGCCTCGATGACAAATGGGAACTCGAAAACGGCTTCGACCCCACCGACAACGGCACCCGCCTCATCGACAACGGCCCCAACGGCGACCCCGACCACGACGGGGTCACCAACCTCAACGAACAGCGCCTAGGCACCCGCCCCAAAGGCAACGCCACCACCACCGACTCCGATGGCGACGGCACCCTCGACTTCGAAGACGCAGTTCCCGGCGACCACCTCGTCAGTTGGAAACGCACCCCCGAAAGCAGCTACGCCCTCATCGAAATCGAGACGCCTTACGCCAATCCATCCCCCCAAGACCTCAACGACAAAGGCGAAGTCCTCTTTTCCGATGGCATCTGGTCTGGAGGCAACTGGATCCCCAGAGTAGCTCCAGAAATCACCGGCGTATTACCCGGCACGGTAAATCAAACCTACCCCAATGGCATCGGTTACAGCATCCCCTCCACAGGCTGGAACTTCTTTAACAACGACCAGAAGCTGCTTCAAATAGGTTTTGTGCATCCGACAGACGGCGCCGGAGTCGACACATCAGCACCCTGTCCCGTATTTTGGACGAAAGTAGCGTCCACTCCCAGTCTCGTTTACGAAACCGCTAACCTCTGGGGCACACCCTACTGGTCTGCATCGCCTATTGGAGTCAGCACCGCAGGCGATCTGATCATCCGCTCCAGCTACCCCGACAGCGTCCACCGTGTTGAGCGCTTCGGCCCGTCCGGAGCTTTAATAGGCAGCATGGACGGCAACGATGGCTTCCACCCCAGTGGAAATTGGGGCCACGGTGACAGCACTGGTAATGGCTGGGTCACCTCAAACCTCACCCGTCCCGCCAGCACCGGACAACCCGTCGCCCACAAAGTCGGCCTCTGGGACACCTCCAACTACCCCGTTGCCCTCCCCGCAGAGGCCGAAGGCTGGGGCTACCCCGTCCGCGCCAAAGACCTCCCCAACGGCAAAGTCGTCCTCACCGCCGGAGCCACCAACGGCACCACCACCACCGGTCGCGTCTTCCTGCCTAATCCCACCGGCCAATACGAATACGCCACCAAACTCGCCGACAAGAACATCGAACTCTTCGCCGGAGACGGCAGCGCCCTCACCAGTGATGGCAAACTCTGGCGCAACGGCGACCTCGTCCCCATGGCCGACCTCTGCCCCCGCTACAAGGAACTCCTGGACGCTGGAAATACCATCCACCCCCTCCGCTCCAACAAAGACGGCACCTACCTCGTCCAAGTTCAGTCAACGACAGGAGCCGTCACCACCGCGCTTTTGCATCAAATAGAAGTCCGCGGATATGCAACCAAAGAAGTGGGGCCATACAGTGTGGGGACCGTGAACGGACTTACAATAAGCGAGAAGGAACGAGCTCGCCAAGTGGATACTACGGATTACACCGGCTTCAAAACCGAGGCTAAGAAAAAGCTCAAAATCGTTCAGTGGGGCGAGGATGGTGTTAACTGCATTTTTGATCCAAACAACAACAGCGCATTTGTTCATGCGAACTTCGAAAAGGACGTGGACGTCTTCCGAGTTCGTCTGCCGGATTTCCCGATTCCTGCTGGCAGCATTGAACACCGGGTCAAAATCTCGACTCTGGATAAAGCAGGAGCCGTTCTCGATTCCGGTGGAGAGGTGGATCTGAACCCCATCCGAATGAATCCCGCCGATCCCAACTCGCCAAAATTCCATGAGACTCCGGCCTTGGCGCTAGTGCCCGATGATGCAGACGACGATACCTTTCCAGTAGAAGGCAAGCCGGATGGCGGACCCGGAGTCCTACCCATAGGAGACCGCACCTACCGCGCCGTGCTAGGTGGCAAAGTCAGGATCGAATGGCTCACCGCGCCAGGGAGCGGAGCAAAACCGGTGATAGAGATGCCGGTGCCCGCCGAAAGGATCGTCAAGGTCCAGGGCTTTATATTGAAAGGCACCGGCGGCAACCCCGCCGCATGGTTTGATCGCGCCAAAAAGATCTACTCCGCTATCGCTGTAGATCTAGATATCCTACAATTCAAGACTATCGATCCATTGCCGACCGGGGTAGATTTGGATAGGTTTGATGTCCCAAGTGAGACGGTTGCCTATTTGAGTCGAATGCTGCCTGAAACCATAGCTCTCATGGACGATCCTCGCTGCAAAGTGGATCCGGACGTAATTCCTGTGTTTGTTGTCAATCAACTGAACCCATCCAACCAAGGCGTCACGAATGTTCCGTCCTTCATGGCGCCAGGCAGCAAGGGCTACGGAGGAGCGATTTTCATGAACTCAGGGCATACCCAGCAGTCCGCGTTGGCGCACGAATTGGCACACGTCCTTCTTGATGCCCAACACGATCCATCCCCAAACGTTTTATGGGGAAGCACCTTCAGGGATCACGCCTATAAGACGAATATTTGGTTTGGCAAACAAACGTCCGAACTCACGAAATGGTCAGAAAGCGGCATCAGCGCACACCGCCGCCTTTACGACTCCATGCGTTCCCGCATTTGGAAATCCCCGTATGCCAAACTTCCAACACCCTGAAAAATGAAATCAAAAACGATGATCCTGCTTCTTACGGCTTTCGCACTAAGCGATTGCGAAAAGAAAAGCACCGAAATTTCCAGTAAATTTCCTATTATTGAGAAAACCGCGAAGGACTCCACTCAGCCCGATTACATCCGAGAGAGCGCTAAGATTTTCGAGGAAATTCTTAAAGGGGAAAAGAAAGTGTCAAAAACTGAGTGGATTCAGGCGAGCTATGATTTAACCAAAATCAGAAATGACTCAACCATTTCGACTTATGTTGAATTTCTCAAATCCCTTGAAAATAAGGTCCCTCAAAATTTGCCCACTCTTAAAGAATACGAGGCAATGAAGGAGAGTAGTGACAGATCAGAAAAAATAGATAATACTATCTCCCGAGTAATAACGCTAATCGGAGAATCAATTAAAGATATAAGCCTGTATAATGATCCAGCTGCGGATGCCGAGATCGCTGGCATTTTAAAACGTCTAAACGAAAAGCACGGTGATTCCGAGACTGGGAAAAAGATCATGGAATTTCTGAATTTGGTTCATGGCCAGGGAATGACGGCGCGCTCATGGGGAATCAAACCATGGGAAACACCTAGGAGGGAGCCAGAGTATATGCCGCCAAGCAGCAAACCCTAATTAAATGCAATCGAAATTGATTATTCTTACAGTCGCGATTCTCGCTGTCATTTCGTGCGAAAAGAAAAGCGCTGTCGCGCCAAGCAAGTTTGAAGTCTTCGCTAAAATAGCAAAAGACGACAATCAGCCTGAATATATTCGAGGAAGTGCAATGACGTTTGACGAAATACTTTCCGAAAAGCAAGGACTTCCAAGTTCGAAGCTGTCGGACGCACATTGGGAGATGGTTCAGTTACGTAATGAATCGACAATTGCCTGCTATCTCGAGTTCCTCAAAGCACTCGAAAAGAGAATTCCTGACACGCTCCCTGCGGTTGAGACGTACTTAGCGATGAAAGCTAAAGCGGGTAATTCAATAATCATCGAATATAACATGGCGCAAACTGTTATTATGATGAGTAATTCAATTAGAAATATTACGCTGTATAATGATTCAAATACAGATGCAGAAGTAGAAGGAGTTTTGAAACGTTTGAAGGAAAAACACGGCACTTCGGAAACCGGAAAAGAAATCCTAGGGTTTCTCAAGATTGTTCATGAACAGGGTCTTGGTGATCGCGCCAACGGCATCAAACCATGGGCTTTGCCCAGGAGGCCGCCTGTCTATAGCCCGCCAGGCTAGGCAGAATGAACAATTTCAAAATGAGTCGATAATTGATAAAATCGGAAGCTCATGAGCCAACTGAGTTTCGAAATCTCTCCGAAAGAGCTCCGCCAGATCAAGGCGCGAGCCTCTGAAGCGGGCCTGTCGATCAAGGACTTCATCCTTTCAAAGGCACTGTCGGGCTCGACTGGGGAGACAACCACGACCAATCGAGTGCCGGAGGCGATTCATGCGCCAGATTCGAAGAACATCGTTTTCGGATCGATTGAGGATTTGAAGCATGCGCTCGGATATTGAGCCAAACGCAGGGCTCCCTTAATCCGCCTGTTGACCAACTCCTCTTGCCTCCATCCCCCTCCGGCGCTTTCCTCCCTGCGACGTGTCCGATCCCACCCCCACCAAACTCGGAAAGCGGCTGAGCCTGTTCGGGGATCTGCCGACGCTTTTTCTGAGGTTCGGATTGAAGGTCGCGCCGTGGTTCATGGAACCGGTGCTGATCGCGACGTGGTCGTCGGTGTTTTTCCTGATCGCGAAGTCCCAGCGTCGCGCCGTGCAGTCGAACCTGCGGGCGCTCCATCCAAACTGGGGGCCGCTGCGGGCCTTCGGCGGGGCCTGGTGCGTGTTCTGGAATTTCGCCTACACCTACGTCGATGCCCTGCGCTGCGACACCAAGACAGGCGAGGTCGATTGGGCGATCGACGGCATCCCGGCCTTTGATGATCTGGCGCGCCGCAATGAAGGCTGCCTGATCCTCACCGCCCACATGGGCAACTACGACCTCGCCGCACCGCTGTTTTCCTCGCACTTCGGTCGGACGATCTACGCCGTGCGCGCGCCCGAGCGTCAGCCGGAGATGCAGGTGATCCGCGAACAGGAGCTTCGGAAAAAGGAGGAGGAGAACCCGCAGTTCCGGGCGCTTTACAACACCAGTGACAACCACCTCGGCCTGGTGCTGGCGAAATTGCTCGCCGAGGGAAACATCGTGGCCGTGCAGGGCGATCGGGTGGTGTTCGAGGTTTCCCCGATGGACGTGGAGGTCGAGCCCGGCCTGAAGATGCGCTTGCCGAAAGGCCCACTCTACCTCGCCCGCGCGACCGGCGTGACCTGCTTTCCGCTGTTCATCGTCCGCGATGGGTGGCGTCGCTATCGCGTCATGGTCTTCCCGCCGCTGGAGCTGCCGGAGCGGAAGCGAGGTGAGGACGACACCGCCGCAAAAATCTGGGCAGGCGCGATCTTGAAAGTCATCCGGCCGAACTGGTCGCAGTGGTTCGTCTTCGAGCCGGTGCTGGAGCGCGTCTCCTCGAAACCCGCCGCCTGACATGCTGCCCGAAAAGCCCTGCCAAACCTGCGGCCGCCGCATCGTCTGGCGGAAAGCTTGGGAACGTTCGTGGGACGACGTGAATTACTGCTCGGACGCCTGCCGGAAACGAAAGCCCGGCATCAAGGATCGCGCCCTGGAGGACTGCATCCTCGACCTGCTCCGCCAGCGGGCTCGCGATGCCACCATCTGCCCGAGCGAAGAAGCACGTGTGGTGTTACCTGAAACCTGGCAAGAACACATGTAAGCGGCCCGGCAGGCGGCACGTCGACTCGTCGCGAACGGAAAAATCATGATCACGCAGCGAGGTCAGGTCGTCGACCCCTCGACCGCCAAAGGCCCGATCCGGCTGCGGTTGATCCACTGAGTTAAACGCGCCTTTTCTTTTCCGGCTCTTCCCGTATCCTGCACGCATGAATGGAAAAGCGGTTCTCTTTCTCGCGCTCGGACTTATCTCCGGCGCGCTCCACGCAGCGGATCTTCCACCACCTTCCGCGCCGCGATTGCCGCTTTCCACCGTCTTCAAGGGCGAAACCAAGTTCCAAGCGATCATCGCCAAGGCGGAGCGCGAAAACTGGCGCAACCTGCCGCTGGGCGCCCGCACGATCCGGGTCGCACGTGAACTCGTCGGCACGCCCTACACGAACTACACCCTGGAGGTGGACGACCGCATCGAGTCGCCCGTGGTCAATCTGACCGCAATGGATTGCTGGACCTACTACGAGAACTCCCTCGCGATCGCGCGACTCCTCCGCTACAAGCCCGGCCCGTATCGCCCGGTGGATCTTTTGCAGATGGTCGAGATCGAGCGCTACCGGAACGGCCAGTGCACCGGCGGCTACCTCAGCCGGATGCACCACCTTGAGGAGGTGTTTTACAACAACCAGCGCCGCGGCATCGCCGAAAACATCACCTCGCGCCTCCCCGGAGCCCAGCGCATGAGCCGGGAGATTCGGGAAATGACCGTGCAGTGGAAGAGCTACCGCTACCTGAAGTCCGATCCCTCACTCCTTCCGGCGATGGGACAAATTGAGGCCCAGGTTTCCAAACTTCCGGTCTATCAGATCCCGAAGTCGAACGTCCGCGCGGTGGAAAACTACCTGGCCGATGGAGATGTTTGCGCGATCACGACCAACGAGACTTACGGCTACACCTCGCACGTCGGCCTCATCGTTCGCCTGAACGGTCGCGCTTATTTCACCCACGCCACCTCCGACAAGGACAAGGGCCGCATGACCATCATCGACCGCCCGATCTCCGACTACCTCAACCAGCAGTCGAAGCACGCCGGCATCATCATCTGTCGTCCGCGTGATCTCACGCCCTCCTCCCTTTGGCAGAAGAACGTGGCAGGTGGATCGACCAAGGGCGGGAACGGTTAGGCCCCGGCCAGATGCATGATGCAGTGCTGGGACCAGGTCTCCAGCCGTTCGAACAGCGGGCCACGCAGATCTGAGAGGGTTGAGAAGGCCAGATCGGACAGCGCGTCCTCGTTCGAGGTCACTGCGTCGCTTTCCAGCTCGATCAAATGCACCACGCCGAGGTGGACCTGGCCGACCGGGTTCGATTCGTCGTTCAGCAGGGCGATGATCGTTTCCTTGTAAGGGCCGGCCATCACCAGTTCCTCCTCGATCTCACGGGCCACGGCGGCGTGATAGGCTTCCGGGCCGGTGCGGCCATCGCCGGTGTCCACCGGGTTGATGTGACCGCCGACGCCCACCGAGATCTTCGCATGCAGTCGGCTTTCCCCGCCCGACTTGCCGCGTGTGTAGTGAAGGATGCGGTCGCCGCAGCGGAAGATGCAGTAGGGGATCAGTTGCTTGTGGCTGGGATCCTCCTCGGCCGGGCCGCGATCCATGAAGAAGTGATTCGTGGGATCTAACAGCCGATCCATCGCCGGGTCAATTCCCTCGGTCTGGATGCCGTGAAACATCCCGATTTCCTCAAGCAAGCCCCGAGGCACTACCAGCACTTCTTCTCCCGCGTACTTCGACATTGCCAAGAGCATAGGAGTCGCGCCGCGCCCGCCAAGCCGAGACATCGCATGACTCCAAATTGAGGGATTTCGGGGCTTTTTATGCATTATGAACACCTTACGTCATTCCGTAATGTCGAGGTGGCCGAAAAAGTGACATAGTCTACTCGAAGTCAGGGCACCCCCGGCCTGCTTTCTCCCCCCGCCCCCCGACCCTCTGCCG
>JANOBS010000306.1:0-18928 GCA_031411755.1 Luteolibacter sp.
TCGATGCACACCGATGCCATCAACCACGAGCCAGCCAACCAGCTGATCTGCACAGGCTCGATGCAGTCCGGAAAGGCCTCCATGGGCTCATGGATGTCCTATGGCCTCGGCTCCATGAACAAGGACCTGCCGTCTTTCGTCGTGCTTCACGCCACCCACTCGTCCCCCTACTCGAACGTCCAAGCCATCTCCTCACGCCTGTGGGGCTCCGGCTATCTCGAGGGCAAGCACGCCGGAGTCGCCCTGCGTTCGCTCGGCGATGCCGTGCTGTTCCTCAAGGATGCTCCCGGCGTCTCCCGCGAGATGCGGCGCAAGATGCTGGATGGCCTGAACCAGATGAATCAGAGTTCCTATGATGCTGTCGGCGATCCCGAGATCAAGAACCGCATGCAGCAGTATGAAATGGCCTACCGCATGCAGGCCTCGGTTCCCGAACTCACCGATCTCTCCGGGGAATCCGAGCACGTCTACTCGCTCTACGGCCAGGACAGCAAGACCCGCGGTACCTTCGCCAACTCGACCCTCATGGCCCGCCGCCTGCTCGAACGCGGCGTGCGCTTTGTCCAGATCTTCCACCGTGGCTGGGACCAGCACGGCAGTCTCCCGCGCGACCTCGCCTCGCAGTGCAAGGACGTCGACCAAGGAGCCTACGGGCTCATCCAGGACCTCAAGCAGCGCGGCATGCTGGAGGACACCCTCGTCGTCATGGGCGGCGAATTCGGTCGGACGATCTACTCACAGGGCAACCTCACCGAGAAGGACTACGGTCGCGACCACCACCCGCGCTGCTTCTCCCTCTGGATGGCCGGCGGCGGCATCAAGGGCGGCCAGGTTTACGGCGAGACCGACGAAATGTCCTACAACATCGTCAAGGATCCGGTCCACATCCGCGACCTCCACGCCACCATCCTCCACAGCCTGGGCCTCGAACACGAGCGACTGTCTTTCAAGTTCCAAGGCCTCGACCAACGACTCACCGGCGTCGAGCCCGCGCGGGTGGTGAAGGAGTTGTTTGCGTGAAATTTTCCCGCTTCGGATCTTGAAATTTCGGGGGCCACCGATCGCAGAACTCGACGACAATCGGCAACGTTTGGGTGGCCAGCAATGGCTACTCCGGAGTGGAAATCTTCCGTAGGTGCTCGCAGAGCAGCTTGATGCGCTCACCGGCGGAATCGGTTTCGAGAATGCGCTGGCGGAGATTCGGCTCATGGACGAACTGCTGTGCCACGATGTCAGTGAGCAGCGGCGGTTCATCTGCGCGATGCAGGAGGGCCATCACCGATTGCTTCACTTCCTCAGGCAACTCGCGGATCGCGTCCTCGACCGCGCCACGCAAAGTGGCCACGGCTGCTGCGGCCTGGGACTCGGGCTCGAAGGTGGTGAGGCGCGGCTTGATCGAGGCGAAAGGGTAATCATGGTCCAAATGCCACTCGGTGAACTCCACGCGGATCACGCCGTGGATCAGAAGTCGTGAGGTGCCATCCTCCTGCTCGTGCGAGGCTCGGACCAGCCCGATCGTCCCGACCGGCGAGACGCATTTCCCTGGATTCTTCGTTTCCGGCTTCAGCAGCCGGGTGACCGCAAAGAAACAGGAGCCCTCGATCGCGTCCTCGAGCATCTTCCGGTAACGGGGCTCGAAAATGTTCAGCGGCAGCCCGCCATGCGGAAACAGCGTGCAGTCCGGGAGCAGCATCACGCCGCAGGCTTCGGGAATGTGGAGGGCGGACATCAGCCGATTGTTGGATGGGATTTATGAGGGCGCAAGGGGCCGCTAAAGATTGAGGGGCTAGTATTCAGTGGTCAGGGGCCAGATGAAGTCTTCAATCCACATCTTCCTGACCCCTGAATCCTGGCCACTTATTTCGTCATCACGCCTTTCCGGGACGGGTGCTTCACAGCTTCGATGAGGCGTTGGACAGCCTCAGGCCACTCGTGTTGGGCAGCGAGTTCGAGGGCGTGAGGAATGGGGTGGCCGGAGAAGAAAAGCAGCTTCGAGGCGGACTTGATCGCGGCGCGGACGTCGTTGTCGAAGCCATTGCGGCGCAGGCCGATGACATTGAGCCCGGCGAGCTGGTTCTGGCCGTGGACCATGTGGTAAGGCGGGATGTCCTGGCTAATGGCGGCGTTTCCCTGGGAAATGGCGAAATCTCCGATGTGGATGAACTGGTGGAAACCCGCACCGCCGCCGAGGAAGACACGGTTGCCGATGTGGATGTGGCCGGCGAGGAGGACGTTGTTGGCGATGAGGTTGTGATCGCCCATGTGGACGTCGTGCGCGAGGTGGACGCCGGTCATCAGGAAATTGCTTTCGCCGAGCGTGGTGTATCCGCCGGTTTTCGAGCCACGATGAATGGTGACGTATTCGCGCAGTGTGTTCTTCGCACCAATCCGGACACCGGATTTCGTCACTGGATCAAACGACAGGTCCTGCGGGTCCGCTCCGACAATCGAGCCCCAGCCGATGTGGCTGCCTTCGCCGATCACGACGTCGCCCGTGATCCAGGCGTGACCACCGATGGTAACGCCCTTTTCCAAAACCACCGACCCCTCGATCACCGCAAACGGCCCCACCGTCACCCCTTCGGCTAGTGTGGCGTCGGGCGAGATAAGGGCGGTGGGATGGAGGGTGGGCATGGCGAAGTGCGCGAATCTTCGATGCCCGATCTAAAATCCACAATCCCGAATCAGCAGGGCTCAGCCGTGAATCACTAATCCACGATCGGTCAATTCCACAAAGGCAGCGGACTCCAGAGCACTCACAATTGTTTCTATGTGAATCTCGAACAATCCGAGCAGCTTTCGGTTCGCTATGTTGCCAGTGGAAACCAAAAGCAGCCGAGCCGGCTTCCCGTGAATCAAGTGGACATTCAAAAAATCTGCATCCTTGGTGATCACCACGGCACCAATGGAATCAGCGAGAGCAGAGATGGCACGATCCTTGATGGTATTTCCTTCCGGCAGATCAAAGGTGTGACGAGCTTGCTGCCCCAACTCATTGAGCCGAACCGCCAGCAGCCTTGGCAATTGGGCATCTACCAGAAACTTCATGCAGCAGGCAAGGGATCGAAACGTTTGATTCGAACCAGGCGGGCCGCATAGGCGTGAGCCGCGCGCAAATCATCCGTTTCAAGGTCCGGATAGTCCGTGAGGATTTCTGCCTCCGTGGTTTCTCCGCTCAGGAGTTCGAGTAGCCACTCCACCGGATAGCGAAGCCCACGGATGCAGGGCTTGCCATGACAGAGATCAGGCGACGTGGTGATGCGCTTGAGCAGTTCATCCTCAGACATGCGAGAACCTTAGTCGAAATTCCTTTCTGGCCAAGGCTTTTGAATGAGTGTGATTAACCCGGCTCCTCCGCCGGTTGTCCGCTTTCGAAGCGCATGAGGTCGGCGATGAAGGTGAGCGGGATGTGGCCGGTCTCGCCGTTTCGGTTTTTCGCGAGGACGAGTTCAGCGCGACCTTCCTCCGCGGCCTTGGCTTCGGCGTCCTCGGCGTAATAGGCGGTCCGGTAAAGCAGCCCGACCATGTCGGCGTCCTGCTCGATCGATCCCGATTCACGAAGGTCCGACATGCGCGGCACACCGACGTTTTTCCCGGTGCGGCTTTCCGGTCCGCGGTTGAGCTGGGCGAGAATGATGATCGGGATGCCGAGCTCCTTGGCGAGGCCCTTGATCCCGGCGGAAATTTCCGCGATTTCACGCTCACGGGAGTTTTCCGCCTGCTTGGTGCGGGACTTCATCAGCTGAAGGTAGTCGATCGCGATGAGCTGGATGTCCTCGTCGCGCTTCTTGCGTCGGGCCTTGGCGCGGAGCTCGTTGATGGTGATGCCAGGCGTGTCGTCGATGAACAGCTTGGCAGCGGAAACCTCCAGGGCCGAGCGCTGGATCTTCTGGAGGTCGCCCTTGCTGGGAGTGTAGCCGCGATTGAGCTGGCTCATGGCAAAACGTGCACGCGAGAACAGCAGACGCTGCACGATCTGAAACGAGCTCATTTCGCAGGAGAACACCATCGTCGGCTTGCCCTGATCGAGGCAGATGTGCTCGACGACGTTCATCATGAACGAGGTCTTTCCCATCGAGGGACGGGCGGCGACAACGAACATTTCCCCGGGCTTCAAACCGCTGCTCATCTTGTCGAGCATCTCGTAGCCGGTGGTGATGCCCTGGGTGCCGCGATCGCCGGAAAGCAGGGCCTCGAACTGCTCGATGACCTCGGCGACCGATTGCTTGATCGTCGGGGCCTTGTTTGTTTCCGAGCCTTCGCGGATGCCGAGCACGCTGGCCTCGACGGTGTCCAACAGCTCATTGACCTCGTCCGGCGTATCGTAGGCGCGGGCGATGGCGGCGTTGGCGGTCTGGATGATCGAGCGCAGGACGTGCTTGTCCTTCACCAGTTGGAGGTGATGACGGAAATGCCCGGCGGTCGGCGCGTAGGTGTAGAGATCCGTGACGGCGGAGGCTCCCCCAACATGGTCCAACAGCCCGCGGTCGATCAGCCTCTGAACGAGCGAGACGAGTTCGATCTCGTTCCCTCCTTCGTAGAGTTCGACGAGGAAAGCAAAGAGGGTCGCGTGGGCGGGCAGGTAGAAATGCTCTTTCGTCAGCTTCTCCTCGATCGCCACGCCGATGTATTCCTGCGAGTCCTGAAGCATCGAGCTGAGGATGCTTTTTTCCGGACCCACGGCGTGCGGCAACATGCGCATCACGTCGTCTGCTGAAACCACCGGGTTTTGAAGGGACGGCGCGGAGGAGGTGGGGAACTTGGAGATTTCAGCGGACATCACGGGAAGGAAAAGTGGCAGATCGACGGCCCCACGGTCAATCTGAGGATCATGCGATAATCCGGTGAATAAGGCTGTGAACAACTCTCGCCGGAACGAATTCATTGCGCTCTATTGGAACCATCATGGACCCATCCCCTGCCCTCAACCGCCGTCGCTGGCTACAAACCACCGGTTCCCTCGTCGCCGGATGGGGCGTCGCGACCCGTGGAAACGCGATTGCTCAATCGGTTCCGAAATCTTCCGGACCCGCGCGCCTCTCCCTGAATGAGAACCCCTTCGGCCCTGCCGCCTCGACCATCGCGGCGATGCAGGCGCAGCTCGCCTTCACGCATCGCTATCCATCGAACTTCACCAGCGAACTGACGCAGGCAATCGCGAAAAAGGAAGGCGTCCGGGAAGACCACGTGCTGCTCGGGGTCGGCTCCGGGGAAATCCTGCAAGCGGTGGGCCGCTGGATCGGCGGGATGAAGGGCGAGGTCGTCACCGCAACGCCGGGCTACATGCAGCTCGTCGACGTGGCACAGCGCTCGGGAGCGAAGATCATTTCCGTGCCGGTGAATGATCGACTCGAACACGATCTCGGAGCCATGGCCGCAAAGGTCAACGATGCCACGAAGCTCGTCTACATCTGCAATCCGAACAACCCGACCGGCACCCTGCTGCCAGCGGCGGACCTGAAGAACTTCGCCAGCGATCTGTCGAAGCGCACGACCGTCTTCATCGACGAGGCCTACCTGGAGTGCGCGGATGATTTCAACGGCAACACCATGGCCGGACTGGTGCGCGATGGCCGCGACGTCATCGTCACCCGCACCTTTTCCAAGATCCACGGACTTGCCGGCCAAAGGATCGGCTACGCCCTGATGAAGCCCGCCACCGCCGAGCGCGTGCGTTCCTTCATGACCGGCACGATGGCGATGAATCTGTTAGGCGTGGTGGCCGCAAAGGCGAGCCTGGCCGATCACGACTACATCGAATCCACGCGACTGAAGATCAAGAGCGGCCGCGACCAACTTACCGGCGTCCTGACGTCCCTGAAACACCGCTTTGCCCAGCCTCAGGGCAACTTCGTCTTTTTCCACACCGGCATGCCCATCGCCGAGTTCCAGGAAAAGATGCGGGCCGAGGGAGTCATCGTCGCGCGACCTTTCCCACCCCTGCTCGATTGGTGCCGACTTACCATCGGCCTACCCGAGGAAATGGAGCGCGTGCATCAGGCCCTGCGAAAGATCCTCGGCTGAATACTTGAAACTTCCCTGCGGGCAACTACGCCTCGGCGTATGAATTGTTGGCGGAACTGTGGCTGTCTGGCGTTGGGCATGGCGGCGAATCTTCTGGCCGAGGAACCGGCCGCGAACCTCCCAAAGATCGAGTCCGACTCGATCCGTGAAGCCAGCGGGCTCGCCATTTCCCAGAAAGACGGAGCCCTGCTGTGGGCCATCAATGACAGCGGCGGCACCACTGACCTCCACCTGATGGGCGTGAAAGGAGAGGATCGCGGAAAGGCAAAGGTCGAGGGTGTCACGAACCGCGACTGGGAGGATCTTTCGTCCTTCACCCTCGATGGGACCGGCTACCTGCTCATCGCCGACACCGGGGACAACCAGGCGAAACACGACACCTCCACGCTGCTGATCGTTCGCGAGCCCGCGCCGCCGGAGCCCGGAAAAATGCTCGCGGCTTCGGTAAAAGTGGAGCGCACGATCGAGTTCCGTTTCGAGGGTGGCCCTGTGGATTGCGAGTCGGTGGCGGTCGATGCAGGCGGTGGACAAATCCTCCTCCTCAGCAAGCGCACCCAGCCACCTCAGGTCTTCGAGCTTCCATTGAAACCAAGCTCTCCCGGAATCCAAACCGCCAAGCGCATCGGCAAGACCACGGTCGAATCCCCGGCGGGCGCTTCCATTTCCTTTGGAAATCAGCCCACCGCACTCGACATCAGCCCTGATCGCAGCAAGGCCGCCGTGGTCACTTATTACGGCGCGTTCGTTTTCACACGAGCGAAGGAGGAGAGCTGGGCGGAAGCTTTTTCGAAAAGGCCAACCTCACTCGGCCCGCACGGACTTCTCCAGGCGGAGTCGATCGCCTTCTCATCGGACGGCAAAACGCTCCTAGTGGTGTCGGAAGGAAAGCACTCGATGATCCGGACCTTTTCGCTGAAGGGGGATAAATGATGACTATCCTAGGCAGGATACATCGAACGAATCCGGGTCGAAAATGCCAAATAGTTATCCGATTTTCGGGGATGGTGTCGTTGTAATGCTGCCAGATTGTATTGGACACCTTCTGATCCATTTGGGAGCCATTTCGACGTCACTTTTAGTTGCTTAGCGCATTCGATATCCGCCCCCACCGCGCCCTTATGAAAAATCAGATCTTCTGCATCGTTGCTGCGGCCTTCAGTCTCGTCTCCACCGCTTCCGCCGTGCTCAAGGTCGGCGATGATGCTCCCAAGGTTCAGGTCAGCAGTTGGGCCCAGGGCGATGGAGTGAAGGAGTTGGAGGGCGACAAGGTCTACATTGTTGAATTCTGGGCGACCTGGTGCGGACCCTGCGTCGCAGCCATTCCGCACATCAATGACCTCTATAAGAAACACAAGGAGGCAGGGCTCGTGGTAATCGGGCAGAATCTCGGCGAGGACGCAGCAACCGTTTCCAAGTTCGTCAAGGGGATGGCCGGCAAGATGACCTACAACGTGGCCGTCGACGACAAGACGGATGGCGGATGGATGGGAAAGCACTGGCTCACCGCCGCCGGACAAAGTGGCATTCCCTGCGCCTTCGTGGTCAGCAAGAAAGGCAAGATCGCCTACATCGGCCACCCGATGTCGATGAACGAATCCTTGCTCGAAAGCCTGCTCGCCGAACCCTCCACCAAAGCCGAAAGCGGACCACAGGCCCCCGCAGCGAACGCGGCACCGACTGCCAAGGCGATCGAACTCGCCACCCGGGCCCAAGCCGAGATCAGCGCCGGAAAACTCGACGAGGCAGAGGCCACCATCGCCCAGCTTCACGAATCCCTCTCCGCCAACCTCGGTTACATCGGCGGTCTGATGGAACTCGATCTGCTGCTCGCGAAAAAGCAACCGGACGACGCCCTCGAGCTCTCCAAGCTGCTCTGTGAGGACTACTCGAAGAATCCCACCGTACTCGCCGCCGTCTCCGGCCACCTGATTTCCCGACCAGACGCTTCCTCTTCCCTGCAAGCCGCTGCGGAAAAGATCGCCACACCGCTCAGCACCAATCCTGGCGAATCGCAAGGCTACGCGCTTTCGACCTTGGCACGCATCGCCTTTCTCAAAGGAGACAAGGCTCAAGCGCAGGAACTCCAGAAAAAGGCACTCCCACTGCTCCCGAAGACCGAAGAGTCCGCCGCGAAGTCCGCGCTCGAATCCTATCAATAGTTTCCGCTTTCCACTTTCCGCTTTCCGCTTTTCTTCCATGACTGATACCAGAACTCACTTTGTCCAGGCCGTGCGCGATCGCGTCGGCGAGGTTGTCGTCGGCCAGGATGTCGTCGTCGAGCGCATGATGATCGCGCTTCTCACCGGTGGCCACCTGCTGCTGTTAGGCGTGCCCGGCACGGCGAAAACACTGCTCGTGAATGCCGTCGCCAAGGCGGTCGACCTCCAGTTCAGCCGTGTCCAGTTCACCATCGACATGCTGCCGTCCGACATCATCGGTTCGGAGCTGCTCGATCAGGCGACCGGAAAATTCCGCACCCACCAGGGCCCGGTATTCACCAACCTGCTGCTGGCGGACGAAATCAACCGTGCCGCGCCGAAGGTGCAGAGCGCCTTGCTGGAAGCGATGCAGGAGCGCAAGGTCACCATCGGCAATGCCTCCTATCCGCTGCCGATGCCGTTCCTCGTCATCGCCACGCAGAACCCGATCGAGCAGGCCGGCACCTTCGAACTGCCGGAAGCCCAGCTCGACCGCTTCATGCTCTGCCACCGCATCAGCTATCCCACTGCCGAGCAGGAGGAGGAGGTGCTCCGCCGCCAGTTGAAGATGGGGCTGAAGCGCGTGGAAGGTGGCGCGATGCCAAAGACCGCCTTCGACATGATCGGCGGCGAGCCGGTCTGCAAGCTGGAGGACCTGGTCGCCGCGATGAGTGATGTGCAGTCGGTTCACGTCAGCGAAGTTTTCATGAAGCACTGCGTCGAGCTGATCCGGCTCACCCGCACGCATCCCTCGATTGAAATGGGCTGTTCACCGCGCGCAGGGCTTTCCATCGTCCAGGCCGCCCGTGCCCGTGCCTTCGTGAATCAACGCGACTATGTGGTGCCGGAAGATCTTTTCGAACTCGCCGAGGACGTTGTTCTTCACCGCATCCGCCTCAGCTACGAAGCGCTCGCCGACGGGCGCAAGCCTGAGCAGGTGCTTGAGGAGCTGCTTCAGAAACTTGGTTGATCCCTGATGAACTCCGGGACACTCAATCATGATCCGCTGGATGGGCGGCAGTTCGAGATCGCGATCAAGCGGCTTGCCAACGCGCTGACCTATGGCCAGGAAAGCTCACCCTTTCTCGGCGCGGGCATGGAGTATGTGCAGTCGCGGCTTTATCAGGCGGGTGACCCGGTGAAGTTCATCGACTGGCGCATCACCGGTCGCACCGGGCGTTTTCACGTCAAGGAATACGAGGCCCCGAAACAGATGCCGGTCTACCTGCTGGTGGACACCTCGGCCTCGATGGCGGTCACTTCCTTGAAAATGAGCAAGTATGCTTGGGCGGTGCAGATCGCCGGTGGCATCGCGCTGGCCGCCGTGGAGCACATGAATCCGGTGGGCCTGATGGCCGTGGGCGATCGCTCGCTGCACCACACCCCCGCCCTCTCGCGCGGCACGATTCTTCAATGGCTGCACCAGCTGCGGCACTACCATTTCACGGAAGGAACCACACTGGGCAAGCGCGTCCGCGAACTCATCCCACGGGTCGAGCAACGCTGCCTCTTTATTGTGGTCAGCGACCTTCACGATCCCGATGCGATTCCCGCGATCAAGTTGATGGCACAGGACCACGATTGCGCGGTCCTTCACCTCGAAGACCCCGCAGAACGCGGCGGTCTGCGGGCCGGCATCCTTCGCGGCGTCGAGGCGGAGTCGGGACAGGAGTTCGTCGCCGGTGGCCGGACGAAGTTCATCACGGGCCAGGATGCGAAGTCCCTTTCGCGGGCCGGAGTCGACTACCTGAAGCTGCCCACGGATGAGCCGATCCTGGCAAAGCTTCGCCATTTCCTGAAGAACCGGAGCTCCAGGAGGAACGCATGAGGTCGCGAAGGCTCGCAAAACTTTTCAGCGTGTTCGCGCTGTTGGCATCGGTGCTGATTTCTTCCGCTGCTCCGATGGAGAAAGGCATCGGTCTGGAAAGTGATGTCGTGATCACGCTGGATCGAGGCGACTACCTGCCGCGGCCGATGGATGACCGCACGCCGCTGATCCTGAGGCTGGATGGGATGAAGCCTGCGGAGAACGGACGCTTCACCTACTCGTTCCACTACATCAGCTTCGAGCCCGGTTCCTATCGGCTGGCCGACTACCTGATGCATCCCGACGGCAGTCCGGCCTCGGACCTGGGGGAAACACCGATCGAGATCAAATCCATCCTGCCGCCTACCTTTCAGGGCGAACTCAATCCCTTTTCGCCACGACCTTTCCCGAAGCTCGGCGGCTATCGCATGGTCCTCGGCGGGTTGGCCGTGCTTTGGCTTTGTGGACTGCCCGCGCTGATCTGGCTGGGACGGAAAAAGAAGGCGATGGTCGTCGAAGTGCCTGTCGTTCCCATGCCGTCGTATGCCGAGCGCATCCGGCCATTCGTCGAAGCCGCGGCCGCGGGATCTCTAACAGCTTCAGGCCAGGCCGAACTTGAACGGCTTCTAACAGGCTACTGGCGCGAGAAGATCGCAAGCCCGGAGCAGCGCATGAGCGAGTCACTCGCCGCGCTGAAGAAGCATCCGGAAGCCGGATCCCTGCTGCGGGCGCTAGAGCGTTGGCTGCATCAGCCCGGCGGTGCCTCGAAGTCCGAGATCGAGAGCCTCTTGCAGCCCTATCGCCAGGACTCCGTCAACCTGAACAAGGAGGTGGTCGCGTGAGCTTCCATCATCCGCAGTTGCTGTGGTTGCTCGCACTGCCCGTCCTCTGGGGCTACTGGCAGTGGGTCCGCCGTGGCCATCCTGTCGTGCTGCCTTTCGATCACGGACAGCAGGGTGGTGGAAAATGGCTGCGTTTCCTCACCAACCTCGCGGGCACGCTGTCTGCGCTGCTCCTCATCGTCGCCGTGCTGATGCTCGCCGGTCCGCGCAAGACCGCGCCACCGCAGGACGAGCGGGTAATGAACAACATCCTGCTTTGCGTCGATGTCTCCGGCTCGATGAGTTCGCCCTTCGGAAAAGGCACGCGCTTCGAGGCCGCGGTCGAGGCCGCGCGGGAGTTCTGCAATTTCCGCAAAGGCGATGCCTTCGGCCTGACGATCTTCGGGTCCGAGTACATTCACTGGGTGCCACCAACGAAGGAGGTCTCTGCCATCGCCGCCGCCACCCAGTACATCCGCCCGCAGAACATGCCGGGGTGGATGGGCGGAACGATGATCGCGAATGCCCTGCATGGCTGCATGCTGCAGCTCGTTCGGACCGAACAGGGCGACCGTGCTGTCATCCTGATTTCAGATGGCGGCAGCAGCGATTTCCAGAACGGCGGCGACCGTCGCGTAGCCGAAGAACTCGCAGCGGCGAACATCCGCGTCTTCATCATCATGGTCGGCAACGACGGCGGAGCCGGAGCGGACGGCGTGGAAACGATCGCCGCCGGAACAGGCGGGAAGGTTTTCCAGGCGGGCGATCCCTCGGCACTGGACAATGTGTTCCGCGAAATCGACCGCATGCAGAAGGCCCGCTTCAAGCAAGTGACCGCTGACTGGGTGGATGATTACACACCCTTGTCCGTCATCGGAATCGTCGCCGCGGCCCTGTATCTGCTCTCGTTGCTGGGCCTCCGCTATACCCCTTGGTGAAATGACCGCTGAACTCCTCCAATCCTACGCCATCTGGGCCGCGCTCGCCGCTGCCGGGCTGGCTGTGATCGGCGAATGGCTGCATGCCCGACGCCTAGCGCGGGTCGGCACGCTGGCCTTCGGCCCCGGCGGGCGGGCGCGACGCTGGACGCTGGTCGCTCCGGCCATCCGCGTGATCGCCCTGACCGGGCTCGCCTGGTCGCTCGTCACCTTGATCTCCTTCAACAACCTGATCCGCGAGCGGGATCGCAAGGCCACTGCCAGCCGTCATCTGATGGTGCTGCTCGATGTCTCGCCCTCGATGCTCTTGAAGGATGCCGGAGACAGTGGCGACCTGACGAGAAATGCGCGCGCCTCGGCCGTGCTGAAGTCCGTGCTCGACCGTGTCCCCGGTGATCATGTGCGCTTTTCCGCTGCCGGTTTCTACACCGAGACCCGCCTGCTCGTGAAGGAATGCCAGGATCGCGAACTGATCCTCCATCTGACCGGCGGCACGCCCTTCCACATCACCTACAAGCCGGGAAAAACCGATCTGCTCAAGTGCCTCAACGAGGCCGGTGAACTGATGAAGGACTGGGAGCGGAAGTCCACCACCCTGCTGGTCATTTCCGATGGCGACAGCGTGCCACCCGTCGGGCTCAAGCCGATGCCCTCCTCGGTCTCGCAGGTCATCTTCGCCGGAGTTGGTGATCCCGGACGCGGCACCTTCATCGATGGACATCTTTCCCGTCAGGACACCGCCACGCTGTCGCAGCTTTCCCGTCGACTCAACGGCACGTTCTTCGACAGCAACACCCGCCACATCCCGAGCGACGCGCTGGCGAAACTCAATGCCGAGGAGCCCGGTGCCGCGAAATGGAAGACCGATCGCCGGATGCTCGCGCTGATCATCTTGGCCACATCGTCTGCGCTGCTTTGCCTGCTGCCGCTGCTGTTGGAATACCTCGGCAGCGCCTGGCGTCCGCGCAGGCTCTTCGCGAAATCCCTCACTCCCCGCACGGCACCATGAGAAAATACTTGGTCCTCCTCTGGCTCCTATTGCCGCTGCCGGTCGTCGTGCTCCACTACGGTCGCGGTCAGGAATGGCTCGCGCGTGACCGAGCCGATGACTTCATCAAAGAGGCGCAGGCCGCCGAGCGCGAAGGCAACTGGCAATTGGCTGACGATCGCTATCGCGATGCTGACAAGGCCATCGGCTCGCGGGATCGCGACCTGAAGCTGCGGCTCGATCTTGCCCGCGTCCGCACCCGTTTCCACCTTGGAGAAGCCGTCGCGGCCATCGATGGCATCGACAAGTTGTTGGACGACGCCGCCATCACCACCATGCCGGTGGAGTTCCAGAACGAAGCCCGCGCGCTGGCCGGTCGCATCCACTACTACGCAGGTTGGGTGATGCGATTGGAAGGGGCGAAGCGTGAGCTGTGGATGGAGGAAGCCGAGCTTTCCCGTCAAAACTTCCGCCTTCTATCCGAACAGAACGCTTCGCCGAAGTCCCCAGAGGTGAGCAGCAAATCGGCGGACACTCCCAGTGATCAGAGCCGGATGGAACGCGAGGATCTCGAATCCGCCGTTCAGCTCCAGCGCCTGAGTTTCACCGAACTGATGGCCCGCCCGCTCCCGAAGGAAGGTCGGTCGATGAGCGGCCAGGGCCTCAGCGAACAGATGGCCAAGCGTCGCGGTGAACGAGGCAAGAAGCCCGGCAAGGGCCAGGGTGAAGGCGAAGGTCCGCCTGCTGACGGCGCTGGCTCGCAACGTTTCCAACCGGGCTCTGGCTCGTGAACCCATTTCAAAACCAACAACGCATTTCATGAAATCCTCACTCCACCTCAAGGCGTTCCATGGCCCGGCCTCCCTCGCCCTGTTGCTCTTGGCAGCCACGGCCCAGGCTCAGGTGATCCAGATCGCACCGCGCGTGATCCCACCTGCTCCGCCAGCGAACGAAGCCCCGCCTGCTCCGCCGCAGGAAGGCCAGGTCCCGGTGAATGAGGCCCCAGCAGCGAACGATCTCGGCAAGGCCCTGCGCACGATGAAGTTCGATCGCTCAGCCGATGCCCTGCTCGCCGCCACCCGTGCGCAACGCAAGGGCACGCCGCCGACCCCGGCGGAAGAGTTCAACATGTCGGTCATGCTCGGTGACTGGACCGCTGTGGGAAAAACGCTGGCCTCACTTTCCCCGGAGGATGCCGCCGCAGGATACACCCGTCTGCTCGACAGCCTCGCCGCGCAAGCGATCGGCGTGGATGCGGTTCTCAAGTCATCCGAAGACGGAGCCAGCGAGGATGAAGATCCTCGCGAGCGCGCCCTGCAGCAGATGAAGGAACGCGAGGATTCAAAGAAAAAGGCCGCACCGCTTCTGAGCGAGGATTTCTACGCACTGGTGAACGCCTGCCCCGGCAACCTGCGTGAGGAAAACATCCCGGCGCTCGCCAAACTGATCAAGACCAGCCTCGGAGAGGGCGGACGGTCGTCGCTCGTAGAGCGGATGAAGGCTGATTGGAAGGGCCTCGGAGGCACCACTCCGGCAGGTCGAAAGCTCGCCGCGCAACTGCTTTCCTCGCTCGGCTGGATCCGCGATGCCGCTCCCTTCCTGCCGCTGAAAAGCGAGGAATGGGAAAGCGCCGATACCACCCAGTTGGTGTTCGCCATGGAGTATTTCACGCAGACCGGCATCGCCGACCGCGATGAACGCCAATTCCTGAAGGCGGCCGATATTTCCGCACGCCTGATGAAGTCCGCGCGTTTCGGAAACTACACCCGGCCGCAGTTCCGTCTCGCCATGGACCGCCTCGTGCAACTGCTGCCCGTGCTCGAACCCGCGCAGGCCCAGAAGCTCATTCGCGAGCAGCTTTTCAATCAAACCGCGACGCTTTCCGATCTGATCAGCATCATCGGTGAGCTTGGCCAGACCGCCGCCAAGGGCAGCGACATCCAGGCCCGCACCTCCAGCCTCGGCACCCAGCACCTCATCCTTGGCGCCCTGATCGGAAAAGAGGAGATCCCGCAAAACATCGCGGTGCTGGTCATGAACTGGCTCAACGAGGCCGAGGCCTGCTACCGCGCCGGCGGAGTGGTCACCAGCGAGATGTCCCAGGCCGACCGCCTGATGATGAGCCGCTACGGCATGAGCGGCCCCAAGAAAGCCCCCACCCTTTCCACCGAACAGATCCTCTCCACCGCCCCGCCGCAGGAGCTGATCCCACGGCTCAATCCCGGTCTCGCCCAGCGCGTCCAGCTCACCCTCGTGAAGGTCGGCATCCTCCGTCCCGATCAGGTCGATCTCAAGGAACTCCGAGACTACGTGAAAAAGTATCCCGGCCTCGAGCGCGAGGTCTGCCAGGACATTCTGACCGGCTGGATCTCCAAGCGCAGCAAGCCCGCCGAAAGCGAGCAGGTGAAGCAGATGCGCGCCTACGGCATGTATGTTCCCTCCCAGCTCCTGCAACAGGGCGGCGGCATCCCGCTGACCCGCCTGCGTCAGAACCAGAACATCGAGCATTTCAAAAGCCTCCTCGCCGAGCTGCGGGAAATCTCACCCCAGCCGCTCGATTCCACCCTCATTGTCCAGGCCTTCATGACGCTTCACAGCGGTGCCGAGGTCTATCGCATGGAGGACATCGAGGCCATCTTCGGACCACCTGAAAAAATGATCCGCAAGGAGCTACTCGATCTCCTCGGTGGCATGCGCGGTCGTCTCAGCCAGGAATGGCGCGACCCAAAGACCCAGCAGCAGGCCGCCACCAAACGCACCGAGCAGGAATCCAAGGACGAGGTCTCGCGCGGCTATCGCACCGCCCTCGAACTCGCCAAGCGCGGCATCGTCGCCGAGGATGGCGACTGGGCCGCCTTCATCACCCGTGGGCAGTTGTTCTACGATGCCTCGCAGTATGAACTCGAGCGCCAGGTGAGGCTCACCGACTACGTCAGCCTGCGCGACGAGGCCTTCGCCAGCTTCAAGAAGGCCACCGACATCTACGCCGCCAAGATCCCCTCGCTGCCGCATGGCCAGTGGACGATCGAGCCTTATCAATCGTGGTTCCTCGTCATGCTCGGGGCCAGCGATCTCGCCCAGCTCACCAGCAACACCGCCCGCACCGACCCAGGCCTGAAGTCCATCGGAGACTCCATCCGCGCGCTGCCTGGCGATGCCGGAGGAAAACACCTCGAACTCTTCGCGAAAATGCTCGGCGAACTCTTCCCGCGCGTCCCCGCCAATGTCCGTCAGCTCTTCCTGGGCTCCGGCCTCGCCATCGTCGGGGTCGATAATCCGGCCGCCGCCGCCGCCACCAAGTCGCTCGACTACTACAAGGAACTGCTCAACGAGATCCAACTGCGGGTCAAGATCGACGGCAGCAGCCAGGTCGGCCACCGCCAGGTCTTCGGCACCGTCGTCACACTCG
This sequence comes from Luteolibacter sp., assembly GCA_031411755.1. Taxonomy (GTDB): domain Bacteria; phylum Verrucomicrobiota; class Verrucomicrobiia; order Verrucomicrobiales; family Akkermansiaceae; genus Luteolibacter. The sequence continues at coordinate 16,186 of JANOBS010000306.1, forward strand.
AGACCACCCGCCAGTTGCTCCGTGAGAGCGGCGGCTTCAGCAAGTATCTCCAGAGCCAGGCTTCCCAGCAGCAGCAAATGATGGGCGGTGGCGGCGGTGGAAAGAGCCTGCGCGATGACTTCACCAGAAATCTCCACGCGGCCCTCGACGAGACCTTCGAGGTCGTCTCGATCACCTACCACGACGCGGCGGTCAAAACCATCGACCTGCCACGCGAAGGCTGGGTCGAGACCCCACTGGCCTACGTGGTGCTGCGTGCGAAAAATGCCGCCGTCGACCGCATTCCCTCGATCCAGATGGACATGGATTTCATGGATCAGCCCGGCCAGGTCGTGCTGCCCGTCATGTCCCAGGTCGAACCAATCGACGCCAAGGATGATGATGTCGCAAACCGCCCTTGCGGCGACTTGCAAATCAATCTGACCATGGACGAACGCGAGTGGAAGGACGGCAAGATCGTCATCGAAATCCAGGCCCGCGGCCAAGGAGTGATTCCGAATCTGGACAAGCTCTTCGACTGCGACCGCGCGGGCTTTGATCTGGAAACCGTCGATGGAAACCTCTCGGTCTCGCAGTTCGTCAGCGATGGCAAGCAGCGCCTGCCGCAAGCCGACCGCAACTGGCAGCTCACCTACCGTCGCAAGGCCGATCTGAAGGGTGACGTGCTGTTCCCCTTCCCGACGCTCAAGTCAGGTGTCACGCCGACCGTGATCGAGTTCAAGCATTACCAGGACGCCGATCTCGTCACCGTCGATGCCGCGCAGGCTGCATCTGGCGTGAAGCTGGCCGGCCAGTTTGGAAACGGTCTCCGCAACACCCTGCTCCTCCTCCTGTTGATCGCCGCCATGATTGCAGTGATCGTCGTTCTCAGCCGGAAGAAGGCCACGAGCTCCGCAGCGACTCTGGATCTAACCGCTCCTGCCGATCCCACCCCGTTCTCGACCGTCGCCTTCCTGCGCCGCATCCGTGCGACCCATGACCAGGCCATGTCCGACAGCGAGAAAGCCGCTCTGAACAAGCAGATCGCCGAGATCGAAGCCGCCTGCTTCAGCCGTGAACCCGTGAAGAGCATGGACTTCCCAACCCTCATCAAAAAGTGGCTGGAAGTGGCCCATCGTCCGACGGGAACCGTCTCAGAACCTGTCTGAAAAATGCAAATTGGCGACCGAGTCCGCTTTTTCGCCACAGAGTCGCAGAGGAAGCGCAGAGTTTGGTGAGGAATCCCAATGAATTTGGTTCAGCGACCTCATCTTTCCTCGGCGACTCAGTGGTAAATGGGCCGCCTACGTTCGGTAAAAGGAATTTTCGGACGGGCTCTTAGTTTGTCTTCACCGGATACTCGCGTTGGGTCAGCCAACCGAGGATCATGTCGTCCGAGAGGATCTTGCCGAAGACGCGATACTTGGAATCGCTGAGCGGGTTTTTTGTATCGATCTTCTCCGCCACCACGAAGGAGTCAGGCTCGTAGTAGGATGAGTGGATGAACGCCATGTCATCGCCCGACACCGATACGAACCCGACATGGCTGTCCAGCCCGACGATGTAGAGGCCGTCGCCTTTCTTCTTCAGGTAGCCCTTGATGAACTCCATCGACTTCCCCCCGGCGAAGACATCGCGCTCACTCTTTGCCATGAAGGTCTCAATGATTCCCTGTGAGGCCTGCTGAGCCAGCTTGGTTCGGCTCACCTTGAAACCGACCTGGGTCAGACAGGTCGAGACGAAGTAACCACAGGCAATGCTGCCCTCTCCAGGCTTCGTCGAAGTCCCGCTGAACGCCCAATCGGTGCCATACCAGGCGGGAAACACATCCTGAAGCAGCGCGATTTCGAGATGCTTCCTCGTCTCTTGAAGGATCGCCGCCCGTGTGGGGGCATCCGCCTGACCATAACGCTCAGCCTGCTTCTTCCGATACTCTTCAAGGGCCTTGAGCCGGTCCGGATACTTCACCCTCTTCTCCTGGACCGCCTTTTCGTCCAAGCCAATGGAATACAAGTTGGTTTCACCAAGGACAAAGGACGATCCTGCGAGGACACAGGCAAACGCCAGAATTGGAATCGATTTGCCCCGGTTCATGGTTCTCAAGCAATGGATCATCGGCCCAAAGGCATACAGTGAAAAAGGGCCCCATTCTCAAATTCGGAAACGAACCACACTGAGAGCGGTGCGCTTCAGTCCTCCGGACCGCGAACTGCGGAAGTTGAATCCAAAGAAGGCGGCGATGAGCAGCCCGGAGAGACGCCTTGTTTGGCGTGCATTTTCCTCTTCATTGCGGGTGCAATCCTGAACATCCAGTAGCACGTTAGGAAGCAAGTGACATCGAGAGGAACCCACCAGATGGGATTGACCCAATAGTCTCCCCACGTCCAGTGCCCGAGAGGGTATAGAAAATCCACGCCACCAGAAACGGCATCGCAGATCATGTGCAGGATATAGGCACCTGAGAGCAAAAGAGCCAGACGGACTGGCATTTTCTTCCTGGAAAAAACAGCGATCAGCAGCATTCCGAAGGTGAACAAACTCCAGCAGGGAATGCCATGGGACCAGCTTGTCATTCTCGCCTCAAGAGACAGATGCGGCGAAAGAATGTCCGGCAGAGCTCCCGCGATTCCAATGTAAGCGGTCAATGGATGGGCGTCTCGGGCTGCTGGCTCCCGTAGCATAGGTAGCATACACACATGTGTATGTTCCCTTTGATGGCTTCCGGTTCAGACGGCGCAGGCGGTTTCGGTGTGCTGAGGCGTGG